>CAZQAX010000013.1:0-15405 GCA_964591475.1 uncultured Candidatus Saccharibacteria bacterium | reverse complement strand
CGAATAAATTGCAGTACGTCAGTGTTTAATTTGTCGCCTGCAATACGCAAGTTTTTTGAACGCACAACACCACCCGATGCAATAACGGCAATGTCGGTTGTGCCACCACCAATATCAACAACTACTGTACCTACGGCCTCTTTGATAGGTAGGCGTACACCCAAAGCCCCAGCTACAGGCTCTTCAATAAGGTAAGCTTGGCGCGCGCCTGCGGCGCGCGCAGCATCATACACAGCCCTTGCTTCAACATTAGTTACCCCTGTTGGAATACCTACAACCACCTTGGGCCTAAAAAGCTTTTTATCCATTTGATTAGCTTTGTTTATTAAATAAGCCAGCATTTCTTCGGTTACCTCGTAATCTGAAATGACACCGTCAACTAATGGCCTAATAGTTTTTAAATGCGCTGGTGTACGACCCAACATTTGTTTAGCTTGGGCACCAATAGCCACAATGCGGCCAGTTTTTTGGTTAACTACAACAACCGAAGGTTCGTTTATAACAATACCGTGACCCTTTAAATACACCAACGTATTGGCCGTACCAAGGTCAATACCAATACTATTCGATGTGAATTTAAATAGGTCTTTTAGTTTCATAAATTAATAAGCCTTTGCGAACAAAACTTTTTGATTTGAAGGTCGGCCAGTTTTTATACAAACACCATCTACTTGTTCTGTATCAAAAGGTATACAACGAACAGTTGCACCTGTCTCATCTTTTATTAGCTTTTCAGTTTGGGCAGTAGCATCATAATGAGCGAGTACTGCCTTGCCTTCATCAATGGCTTTTATAAAATCGTCCCAGTTGTCAGCATTAACAATATTTTCGTCTGTTCTATTCTTGGCAGTATTAAACAAGTCGTTTTGAATTTTGTTTAATAGGTCAACCAACGAACTAGCAAGATTTACGTTTTCAATTTTAATTTTCTCGCCAGTATCGCGACGTACAGCAACAACGATACCTTCGGCAATGTCGCGCTCGCCAACTTCAATACGAATAGGCGTACCTAGACGTTCCCAATGATAATGTTTTTCGCCAAGTCGTTTATCAGTTTCGTCTACCAATACATTTTTGAATCCACCAAAGTTTTCATTTTCAATTAAGCTGTCTCGAATTTTAGTACAAGCCTCAACAACGAATTCCCTATTCTCAGCTTTAACAATAGGTAAAATTACAACTTTTGTTTGAGCCATTTTTGGTGGCAATACCAAACCTTTGTCATCAGAGTGACTCATAATAAGTGCGCCGATTGAGCGAGTCGATAACCCCCAACTAGTTTGCCATGCGTATTGATACTCGTTGGCTTCATCTAGAAATTTTATATCAAAAGCCTTGGCAAAATTATCGCCCAAGTTATGTGATGTTGCATACTGCAAAGCCTTGCCGTCTTGCATTAACGTTTCGCAAGTATAAGTATGCAGTGCACCAGCAAATTTTTCAGATTCGCTTTTCTGGCCCGCAATTACAGGTATGGCCATGTAATTTTCAGCAAAGTCTTTGTACACGTTTAACATTTTTCGCGCAAATAGATCTGCGTCATTCATACTAACATGCACAGTGTGACCCTCTTGCCATAAAAATTCAGTTGTACGCAAAAACGGCTTGGTTTTTTTCTCCCAACGAATAACGTTTGCCCATTGATTAATCAATAACGGTAAATCACGGTATGAATGAACCCAGTCTTTATATGTTTCGTAAATTATAGTTTCAGATGTTGGGCGCAAAACAAGAGGTTCTTCTAATTGCTCACCACCTGCATGGGTTACAACGGCAACCTCGGGCGCAAAACCTTCAACGTGACTTGCTTCTTTTTTCAACAAGCGCTCTGGTATGAGCATTGGAAAATACGCATTGCTGACGCCTAGTTTTTTAAATTCAGAATCAAGTACATTTTGTACCCTTTCCCATAAAGCATAGCCATTTGGCATAATAACCATACAGCCCTTGACTAGCGAATATTCAGCAAGACCTGCGGTTTGAATAATGTCTAAATACCACTGTGAGTAGTCAGTTTCGCGAGATGTAATAGCCAGGTTTTTTTCCTCCATATTCATACATTCTATACCAAATCAGGCCGATTTGCCAGCTGGCAAATCGGCCTGATTATTTTAATAGTTCGTGATTAATTTTTACTAAACAACAACAGTAGCCTCTGGGACATTGTTTAATTCTTCAACTGGTTGTGCAATTACATTATCAACTACAACACCCTCTTCGGTATTACCAGACAGGCGTACATACAAAAGTCCTTGAAGTACGTAAACCAACGGTATTGTTGCAAACAAACCTAACAACAAAGGTAATGCAGAGATAATAACAATAATTAAGACCAAAAAGGATAGTAAAAATATTTTCATTTTTAAATCTTTTGTAGCATCGGCACTGGCTTTTAAAGACTCATGCAAATCCATTCCTTTATCAAGAGCAAAATATGGTGCCAAAATATAACGATACCCCCAAATAAATGCAGGGAAAATTAACAATAGAATACCAGCAAAAACGATCAGCCCGCATATTAAATTAGTTACAAAGTATTTCCAAAAATTATCAAAACCTTTAAAAGAATCTTTAAAACTAGTATCTACACCCTTAGCCAAGTTAAGAAACAGTCTTTTTGACCAAAACTTAACAAGTACTGAATACACAACAAGCCCTATGTATATAGGGACTACCAAAAGCCAAGCCCTTTGTTGTATTGTAAAGTTTAGTGTTAATTGTAATAAAACAGTTGTAACACCAATAAAGAATAAAAACCCTAAAATTGTCCAATAATATTTTTTAGTAATCCCCCAAGCCTCTTTGATTAGTGGCTTATAAAATAAATCTGCTTTGTTCATATATAAATTGTAGCATAAAAACCCCACAAAAAATAAGTTCTTCCCATTAAAATACTTAATTAAAAAATATTTGACTTTTTATTTTAAATATATTATTATATTGGAAAAGTTACTTAGCAATGAAAGAAAAAACAGGAAATCAAATTATTCAAGATTACGGCCAGACCGTATTACCAGATGTTTATATAAGGATACTCCAAGAGCACCCTTACATACCCCAATCTGATCAGTGTATAAGAAATATAATCAACAAACATTGCGTAGATGATTTTGTACACAGATCAATACTTGATCTTGGATGCGGCCCGGGCAGATTAAGTTTTAACCTTGGACACAAAAACTGTCACGTTTCAGGCTTCGATATTTCAGATAGTTTCATTGAGTATGCGAAACGAATTAGTAGTGACAAAAACAATAATTATGCAAATTTTTATTTTAAAGATTTTGCATCTGAATCGTTATATGAATTTGAAAAATCTTTTGATGTCATACTTATGCAAGGTGTTATGCATCATATTCACGACAACGATCGCATGTTATTTATCGAAAAATGCCACGACTTACTTAAAGAAGATGGTATTTTAATTATTGGCGACGAGTTTATTGCCAATTATTTAAACGAACACGACAGGAGTTTTACAGTTTGTGCATTCTATATGCATATTATTGCCGAAGCAAAAAAGGGCGGTTTTGATGAATTAGCAGAGGAAGAAGCTAAAAATCTTATTGATGATGTACTTTCAGGTACAGAATTTGCTGGTTACGGGGATAAAGAAATTTTTGAATTTATTTATTTTCACGCTAGAGCATTTAATGAAAATTTCTACTCAGGAAATCTAAAAGAGACTCTTGGTGGTATAAGTTTTGGCACCAATGTAAGTATCGTTAAAGATAAGGTTCTTGAAAAAGCCAAAGAACTAGAGCAAGTGCATGCTAAAAATTTTAACCGTGGCGACAAAAAGGTGTCACTTATTGATTTTAGCACTTGGGTCACAAGTTACGGATTCAACATGAGAGAGACTTATAAATTCGGTCCGGTTGATCAACTTGGCGGCATGGGCGTAATCGTTTTTGTTAAAAAGTAAATTATTCTTAGTATTTTATAAGCCATTCGAAAGGATGGCTTTTTTGTTTGATTTTATGGGTCAAATATGTTAGTATTATGCCTGTGAATGTGTCATTTAAGGCTTTAAATATAAGGCTAAAATAAATGATAAATAGGCTGCAATGCTTAAAAACGTTCACCCAGAAATGGAAAAGGCCCTCGAAAGCCTATTAATCAAAGATAAAACAATTTAAATATGACACGTATTCAAGAAATGTTTGAAGCAGGTGTGCACTACGGGTACTCAAAAACTCGTCGCCACCCTTCAACTGCTAAATTTATTTACACAACAAAAAACAAAAACGATATTATCGATATCGAACACACAGAACAAATGCTAACTGACGCTGAAAGCGTACTATCAGGCGTTGCCAACACTGGCAAAGTTGCCCTAGTTGTAGGCACAAAAGCTGAAGCAAAAGTTATTGTTCAAAACCTATCTGAAAAATACAACCTACCATACGTTACTGAACGTTGGATCGGTGGTACCTTAACTAACTGGCCCGAAGTTAAAAAGCGTATTTCTAAAATGAATGACCTAAAGGAAAAACGTGAAAAAGGCTATTTTGACATATACACTAAAAAGGAACGTTTGATGTTAGACCGCGAAATCGCCGATATGGAGAAGAAATTCTATGGCCTACGCGACATGACAAAAACTCCTGATATACTTATAATTATTGACCCTAAAAAAGAGTCAATTGCGACAATCGAAGCGAGCAAAGTAAACATTCCAGTTGTAGCGCTACTAAACACTGACTGTGACCTAAAAGCTATTGACTACCCAATTTTAGGTAACGACTCGTCAGTTTCAAGCACAAGTTATATAATAGAGACTCTACTGAAACAATTTGCAAAATAAAAATTATTTGCAAAAACAAAGTTAGGTAAATTCAAGAACATTAAATTAAAAGTATTAAATAAATTAAATTTAAAATATGAGTACTATCACAACAGAAATAATAAAAGAGTTACGCGATGAAACAGGTGTTTCAATCATGCAATGTAAAAAAGCATTAGAAGACGCCGGTGGTGACGTAGAAAAAGCTAAGGTTATTTTAGCTAAACAATCTCGTGCCGCAGCTGAGAAAAAGGCTGATCGCTCACTTGGTGATGGACTAATCGTAACTAAACAAGCAGGTAACCAAACAGCTGTTTTGGTTTTACGATGCGAAACAGACTTCGTAGCGAAAAACGAAGACTTTATAAAAGTTGCAAATGACCTAGCCGACATAACTCTGTCTGACGGTATCGAGGCCGCAAAAGCCAAGGCCCAAGAAAAGATTGACCCATTAGTTCAAAAAATTGGTGAAAACATGGCCCTAGGCGAAGTTAGCATTTTAGAAGGTAGCCCAACGGGTGTTTATAACCACAACGGCAAAAACGTAGCAGTTGTAGTATTAGCTAATGGTGATGAAGCCCTAGCTAAAGACATTGCTATGCATATTGCAGCTATGAAGCCCCGCTTTCTATCAAAAGACGAAATTAGTTCAGTTGATATGGAAAATGCAAAATCAGTTTTTGAAGAATCAGTAGTCGGTAAAGACGAAGCAATGAAAGAAAAAATTCTAGAAGGTAAACTAAGTGCTTACTTTAAAGAGTTTACCCTACTTGAACAAAACTTTATCAAAGACCCTGAAAAGACAGTTGAACAAGTGTTGAAAGAAAAAGGTGCAGGTGTTGCGCTTTATGAACACGTAATGATCTAATCATATTGTATGGCAACGATTATCATATTTTACATATTACTAATTGGACTAATCATCTTTCTACAATGGAAGGTTAGCCTATTACGCAAAGGTAAAATTGAAATCCAAACCGTTCACAAAGACCGCAACAGAAAAATAAAAGTCATAAACCAAATAATCAAGTACCTTGGCCACAGATTAAAGGATTGGTTAAAAAATGGTTTTATACGATTCGCGTCATGGCGCATTCGCGCAAAAGCTCGCACTAACTATTTTATTGAAACAAAACTACCAGGGCTATATACAATACTTACCAAAAGACCTGAAATTGAAGAACATCATACAAAAAACATCTTTTGGCGCGGAGTTATTGAATACAAATATAAAATTCAAAAACTAAAAGCTCAAATTCTAGAAGAAGAGATTCAAAAAATAGCCGACAAAGAAAGTAGCAAAGATGCTGACCAAGAAATTGAACAAGAAATGATTCAAGACATTATTGCTGAAGCGGTTGAAGAAACACTGCATGAGCCAATAATGGTCAAACAAGAATATGTACAAGAAAAGCCCCTAGTGTTTCAAGTCAGTGATAAACCCAAAGTAAAAAAGGTGGCTAAACCTAAAAAAATCGAAGTGTTAAGACCCACAGACACAATTACCCCACCCCCAAGTACCGAATCTAAACCCAAAAAACTACGTAATATAATGAAGTTTTAGGTCTTGAAAATTTAACAAATATCTGCTATATTTACAAAAGTATCGATAGCAGATACGTGCCGTTTTAGCTCAGTTGGTAGAGCAACCGCCTTGTAAGCGGTAGGTCCTCGGTTCGAGTCCGAGAAGCGGCTCCAATTTACAAAACCCCTGACATTCGTCAGGGGTTTTGTAATACTTCACTATCAAGTTACAAACTAATTTGCAATCTGAATCATGGGGGCGAGAAGAATTTCTCGCCCATGTTTTTAATCAACTTGTGCATCACTACTTTTAATCAGCAATTCACCAAGCTCGTTTTTGTAACCAATTACCATATACAACCTAATGCTCCATTTTTTCGTTTTGGGTTTTGTATATCCCCATGGGTCAGTGTAGTAATCAGGCGGCATGTTTTGCAAGTTTTCAATAACTTTTTTTTCGTCATTTTTTGCCTGCTCTTCATCTTCGTAAACAGGTAAATTTAACTTACCCAATGCGGTTACAAAACTGTCTTGGCAAATTTCTACATACTTCCGTGCGCAAAGGTTGCTACCACTAAAGCATTGCTCGTAGTTCTCGTAAACTAAAATTTTTACTTTTTCCATTTTTTAATTGTTTTAATTTTTCGGAAGGAAATTGTTTTATTTTCCTGATAAATCACTACAGACAAAAGCCCACAGCTAAAACAATTATTAATTACCGCAAGCTCACTTGCTCGGGGCCTAAAACAATCGAGAATGAATAAAAAGCATATTAAAAAGAACTCCTGCAGTGTATCAGATTATGTTTGACTTGTCAATAGATATATGCTATATTGGCAAAGGATTTTTAACTATAGATATGAACAAAAGAACAGCAATAATTTCGTACCTTGCCATACCTGGCATACCAGTCGGATTTCACCAACAAGGAAACTGCGACATTTTTACCGGGGATTACGAGAAAATTAAATTCTCTGACTCCCAAATGCTACACAAAAAGAAGGCCATTATTGAAGGACTTCATAATGAACTAATGAAGCACATCGATGAATATGAGACCTTTTACATCTACATGGGCAGGATGTCACCATACATTGTAAGCGAAAAAGATTGGCCAATATTTGCAATGTTGAGTGAGTACTACTACAAACGGCCAAAGAACAAGGTTACAATTGTCGGGTGTAATTGTAGTGGCGCCCGAAAACAGAGCCTAGTTGACTACTCAGGCAACCACATTAAATGGTATCAGGTTATGTGTGGCGAACCCGACGAATACTTTCTTGACCTTATACGTAAAAAAAGTCAAAATAAAGTTATTACCGAATAAATTTTAAAGCCGTCTGAGAAATCAGACGGCTTTTTTTATTATGAAATTATTCAGATTTTTAATCTGTGGTTTTTGTATGGCTTATTGGTCTTGACTCAAAAGCTTTCTGACGTTTTCTATGGTTGTGTTACTTGCACCTTGTAGAACTTTTTCTTCGGGTTGGCCATTGCGAATATCTTCAGCATATTTGGCGTATTTTTCTTGTAGGGCCTTATTCATTTCGTCCATATTACCAAGGTCAAAGAACTTGGTAATTTGATCGGCCTTTTTTTCTTGTTCGGTTTTTTCAACCACAACAGGAGTTTCGTTTTCAATTACCGGATTGTTTTTCAAATACTCCTCGACTGCAGCAATCATTGTTTTTTGAGCACCCTGTAAAACCTTTTCTTTTGGTGTGCCTTTTCTGATTTCTTCGCCGTACTGGGCAACTTTCTCTATAAAATTAGTAGCAAAACCCTCGGCAAGCCCATTGGCTAAATTAACTAACTGGTTGTAAATATCAACACCGTGCATGTGTTCTTCGTTGTTCCATTCGTACTTCTTCTTTTGAATCTTTTCTCTAGTCTTGTTTACGTCGGCGCCCTCTATGCCTAATTTCTCGCGCATCTCCTCTATTTGAATTTCATGGTTAATTTTTTTAAGCTCTTCGGCATGAGCATTTTTACTATTTTCAAGCTGAGCCCGAGCTTCGGCAATTGCCAAAGCTCGTACCCTTTTCATTTCGGCATTTTTAGCCTCGTCAACATATTCGGGCATTGTCCACATTTCTTCTAGTAAATCAGGTTCATGCACAAGAGCCTTCCACCTTGTTGGTATAGCATCTAGCGGGCTTTCGTTAAGGCCTTTTTCGATAGCTGTTGTAAAAGACAACGGCATGTCTCTAAGAAGGTCGTCTTTTGATGCGCCATTTTTAATATCTTCTACATACTTATCAATTGTTTTTTTTGCATTGATAGCAATGATGTCATTTTCGGCGTGTTCCATATAGTTATTATATATACTTTAATGTTTTAAATCTACTCTGCCTTAATTTGTGTTTCTAGTTTCTCGCGGGCTTGTTTGTATTTTTCAAGTTCAGGGAAGGTTTTTAAAATCATGTCTTTTGATTGAAAACCAGTAAACAATTTTTCGTTCATATACACAGCTGGCAATTTTGTGTCTTCAACTTTAAATATTTTAATTAACGACTCTAGAGCTGAAAGATTTAAATTATAGTCAAATGAATACACGCGCAATTCTGGGTATTCGCTACGAAGTTCAGTAAGAACCGCTGATTGTTTAACACAGTCGCTACAGTTTTCTTCGGTAGTGTAGAAATAGAATATTGGCACAATCGAAACCTTACATTTTGAACGAATCTTTTCCATCAACAAGTAGTCTTTGATTTGTAATAGACTATAGTATTTTTTAAGTTCTAATACTTGGTCTTGATTTTTAATGTTCTCTTCGCTAAAACTGATCTTTTTAGCCAAGTCATTTAGCTCGCTTGAAAGCGATGTGGCCGAAACGTCTTTGCACGATAGTTCTTGCAATAATTGAAACTGTGTTTCAGACGACAGTATGTCGATAGATATTTTGTCTTGGATGGTTTTAACCTCGTCTAATTTACGATTATTCAAAGATGATGAAAGCCACGTAGCGCTTAGAAAAAGGGCTAAAGTTATTATAAAAACGGTTATGTAACGTATTATGTCTTTTCTATTCATATTGATTAATTATACTGATATTTTGATTATTTTCTAGTTTTTAACGACTATCTATTTCGGCGGTCCAACTGGCTTCATAATTGCGTACAGCGTTCCATACGGCTTTTAACAACCAAAATGGGGCCACAATACTGTATACAATGAAGAAGAAGAATATATCTATATTAAACTTACCCTTGCCGTGCAAAATTCGATGCCCCATATATAGTGAAAACAAAACAGTTGAGTAAACAAAAATTGAGACAAAGAAAACGGTTGAGGTGTTTATAAAAAATGGGTCAAAATTAAATGAATCAGTATTAAATGATAAGCCAGTTACAGACAGTTCAAGGGTCCTAACGCTTACATATTTATAAAGTTTATAGCCCATAAACACAAATAAAAACATGACACCTAGTACTGAAATAAAACCTGACGGTAATGTTAAAAAGCCAATGTTGCCATACTTTTTCTTGAAAAATAAGTGTTTATAGTCTATGGCATTACGCAAAAAACCATAAATCCAACGTGTGCGTTGCTTATATAAACCTTTAATAGTTTTGGGTGCAATTGTGTAAACATAGGCGTCGGGTGCATGTTCAATACGCATACCATTAGTTTGCATACGCAATGCAATTTCTTGGTCTTCGGTTACATGGGCGTGTTTATAGGGCCCCAATTTACGAAAAACCTCCATTCTAAATATTGAAAATGGCCCAGGCGTAACGTGGATTGCATTTACAAATGAAAGCATCTTTTTAACATAAATTTGCAATTCATAGTCAATCTTTTGAGCTTTTTGCACAATGTTGCCTGGGTTCCAGGTTACGATTGTTGGCGCTACGGCCATAACCTCGGGTGTGTCAAAATAAGTCATAATGCGCTTTAAGGCTTCGGGATGTACCAATGAATCTGAATCTAAACAGCCTACGAATTCAGTTTGACAGTGATCAAGACCTAAATTTTGCGCACTAAATTTGCCACCATTTGGTTTTGTAAAAATTTTAATTTGAGGGTGGCCCTCGTACATTTTCATTACCTCGAATGTATTATCAGTCGAGCCGTCGTCAACCAAAATTAGAAAAAGTTTGTCAGCCGGGTAATCCATTGCCAGCAACGAATCAACAGTCTTTTTGACGTTTAAACCTTCGTTATATGCAGGCACGGTAATAGTAACACCCGGGTAGTGGCTTAGTTGTATTGGGTCGCGACGAATAACCAATTCTTTGCGGCGCTCTAAAAACACCACTAAAAAGTAGATTTGAACGTATAACGACAAGAAGCTCAGTAAATAAAAGATCCAAACAAGGACGGTGCTCATAAGTGCGTATTATAGCACACTTTTACACCCTTTCAAAATAGCCTATCTTGTTAACAGTCCAGAACTTTTTGGTTCAAGATTGTAGAGTGTGGTAGAATAAATACATGGAAAATCAAACTAATACAAATGAAGGTGAGGAAAATATTGTTCAAGAAAATAATTTAACAAATAACAACGAGCAAGGTGCTGATCAAAACATTGACGGCATAGCTAAAATTAAAAAAGAAACTAAAAATGCACTGTGGGTACCAATACTTATAATTGCTGGTATTATAGTTTTACTAATCGTTTTAATTAAAATACCAAACAATAGCAATAGCGCGCTAACATTGCCAAATGGTGAAAAAATCCCAACACTTGATGAATCACAACAAAAACTAGATGAGGCCAAAAACGCATCCAATATACCCGATCAAAAACTAAGCCAATCTGATAAATGGCAAGGTAACCCAAAAGCTCGTATTGTAGTATTTGAATATTCAGATTTGGATTGCCCATACTGTATACGTTTTCACCCAACCATGAAGCAGTTAGTTAAAGACTACCCTAATGACGTTTTATGGATTTACCGCCACTTCCCACTGGATGAATTACACCCAAAAGCCCGCACCGAAGCAATCGCGAGTGAGTGTGTTGCAAAAATAGCAGGCAATGATGCCTTTTGGAAGTTTTTAGATAGCGCCCTTGCGTTTACCAGTTCAAACGTCGAAGACCCAATGCCAACACTTAAAGGCTTTGCCACAGGTTTAGGTATTGACCCAAAAGCCTTTGATTCATGTGTTGCAACCAACAACATCGATAAAAAAATTAGCACCCTCGTTTCTGATCAAGCAAACTTAGGTATACAATCAGGCGCCAAAGGTACACCATACAGCGTCATTCTAGACCGCCAAACCGGAGCCGTATACCCTGCCCCTGGCGCCCAAGACATCGACACCCTACGCGAAATCGTCAAAACAATTTTGAACGATAAATAAAACACCAAATATACAAAAACAAAAACCGCATTATGCGGTTTTTGTTTTTTGTATTAAATCTTAATCAAAATAATTTTTTAGTCTTTGGATTTTTTCGTGGCCACGAAGTTTTTCGTGAACCTTGGCTTCGATTTGGCGAATACGTTCACGAGTAACAGCAAATTCTTTACCTACCTCTTCTAACGTATGTTGTACACCATCAGTTAGACCATAGCGCATTTCAAGAATCTTTTGCTCTTTGGGTGATAGTTCAGCCAGCACTTCGTGCAGTTGGTCTGACAGTATTCGGCGTGAAGCTTCTTGGTCGGGGCGAAGTATTTTATCGTCGGCAATAAAGTCACCCAATGTTGATTTGTCATCGTCATCGCCAAACGGCTTTTCCAACGATGAAGTTTCTTGAATGATCTGTTCAATGAAGTGAACTTTTTCAGTACCCTCTTCTTCGTCGTCATAACCCATTTCGCGAGCGATTTCTTCGGGCATTGGAGTACGATCAAGTTCTTGTTCCAATCGGCGCAAAACTTGTTTGTATTTTGAAATAGTTTCAACCATGTGCACCGGTATACGAATTGTGCGTGATTGGTCGGCAATCGCACGAGTAATTGATTGACGAATCCACCAAGTTGCATAGGTCGAGAATTTGTAACCCTTTGTCCAGTCGAATTTTTCAACGGCTTTGAACAAGCCAATGTTACCTTCTTGAATTAAATCAAGAAGTGTAAGGTCAGCTGCGCGGTTAGTGTATTTTTTAGCGATAGACACAACCAAACGCAAGTTTGCACGTGCTAATAGGTTTTTAGCATCCATGTCACCGGCCACAATACGTTGGGCCAGGTTGCGCTCTTCAGAGGCTTGTAGTAGTGGGTATTGACCAATTTCTTTTAAATAAATTTGAACTGAATCATAGGCAGTGTCGCGCTTTTCTTCAAGACCCTTTAGTTCGGCATCGATATCAAGAAGATTACCACCTTCTAAAATATCAACACCAAATGTTGCAAAACGTTCATATAAATCATCTAAAAATATAACGTCATCTTCTATAGTTGGAAAGGTTTTTAGAATCTCGTCATATGTGATGAAGCCACGCTTTTTACCTTTTTCAATTAGTTGATTGGCTAGCGCCTCTTTGTCTTGTGAACCTTTTTGTTTTTTAGTCAAAGGTGCACTTTTAGTTGGAGCTGATTTAACTACAGCTTTTTTAACCACCTTTTTAGCTGGTGCTTTTTTAACGACTTTCTTTACTGGTTTTTTGACCACTTTTTTAACAGGCTTTTTAACAACTACTTTTTTAGTAGCTTTTTTTACTGGAGCTTTTTTAACCACCTTTTTAGCTGGTGCTTTTTTAACTGTTTTTTTAGTTGTCTTATTTTTGGCTTTTTTACTCATAGTTATTATTATGATGTTGTCTGTTAATTAAATCAAGTTTTTTAGAGTAGTCTGACATGATTTGTAAGTCGCTTTCGTTGTTTTTAAGGTTTTTTAAGTTGTCTTCTAGGTATTTTTTGATAAATCCTAGGGTTAGTTCTTCGATGTATTTACCCTTGTCTTCGGCATCATCTAGTCCCTTTTGAGCATAGCTTTCTAGGGTATGACCATCAGTTTCGGTGTCTTTTAAAACATTGCTTACTTCTTGGTCTAAAAACTTTTTAAACAAATCAGCTATTTTGTTTTCGTAACCCAAATCTTTTAATGTTTTATCAAGTTTATATAAACCGATAAAAATTTCATGAGCAGATGGAGAGTTTTGTTTTGTATTCGTGTTTACTGAACTATCTTTGACATAAGTTTTGTTTTTACCTTTTTCGATTATGGCTGAATAAATCGCCTCTTCGGGTAAATCAATTGCCCTAGACAATATATTTATAGCGTGGGCCCGGTTAATGACTTTGGCCATTTTAGCGATAATTGGAATAATGTACGTGTCAGAAAAATTACGAAGATCTTTTATGCTTGAGTTTTTAGATTTTGCATAATTGATCAAAGAATCAATTAGTGGTAATGCGTTATTGACTGAGTCAATCCATAACCTGTCACTTTTATACACGACATCGGCTGGGTCTTTCATACCACTAGGTAAATTAATTACATAAATATCAATTTCAAGCTCAAGCAGTATTGGAATAACTCTGAATAGTGCTTGCACACCCGCTTCGTCTGAATCAAAACACAAGTAAACCTTTTCGGCCAAGCGACGCAAAACTTTTGCATGCTCGGCAGTGAGTGCCGTACCCGATACCGCAATCGTTTCATATACCCCGGCCTGATGAGACATTAACACGTCCATCATACCTTCGACAACGACAACGCGGGCGTTTTTACGAATTGCATCACGGGCGACTTCATAGCCATACAACACGCTACCCTTGTGGTACAGAGGTGTTTCGGGCGAATTCATATACTTGGGTGCCTCGTTGCCATTTTCATACTGTGCATATTGCGGCAAGACTCGGCCTGAAAAACCGACGAATTTACCCTGAATATTCGCAATTGGAAATATTACCCGGCCCCTGAATTTGTCATACAAACCCTTCTGGGTTGGCACAGATAGCCCGACCAAAACCAATTCATCATCAGTGTAGCCTTTTTGTTTTAACAACGTGGTTAAATATCGCCACTCGTTAACAGCATAACCAACACTAAAGGTTTTTATGGTTTGATTATTCAGCCCCCTCTCTTCAAGGTACTTTTTAGCCTCTGAGTTTTTTGACAAACAGTCTTGATAAATTTTTATCGTGTCTTCAACTATGCTATACAATCTTTCCTTTTCGTCTTTTGAGTTTTGTTGATTTGCAGTACCCTGATATGGCGTAAGCTCAACCCCTGCACGAATTGCAAGTGTTGAAAGAGCCTCTTTGAAATCTAAGCCTTCAAAATCTTGAACGAATGAAAATATATCACCACCTTTGCTACAACCAAAACAATGATATGTTCCCCTGTCGGGTGACACATAAAACGAAGGGGTTTTTTCGTTATGAAACGGACAACGCGCAACAAATGCATTGCCACGCGCGGTCAGTGTAATATACGAACCCACAACATCAACTATCGATAACCTCTCTTTAATTATGTCTGTGGAGTTTGTCATTTTCAATATTTTTAATTTAGTCTATCTTGTTTTTCTTCTTGAAACCTGTACCCGCTGGAATTAATCGTCCAACGATAACGTTTTCTTTCAAACCACGTAGTGGATCTTTACCACCCTTCAAAGCATTGTTGATCAACACTTTGTTTGTTTGCTGGAACGACGCAGCTGATAGCCAGCTTTTTGTTCGAATCGCAGTTTCAGAGATACCTAGTACAACTGTTTGACCTGTAGCTTCTTTTAGACCCATAGCCTTGGCTTTGATATTTTCCTCGATCAATTCAGTTCGTTCGGTAATATCGCCCGGAGTTAATGAAGTTTCACCTGAATCAGTGATTCGAACACGTGAGAACATTTGTCGAATTATGATTTCGCAGTGTTTTGGTGAAATTGATGCACCTTGCACTTCGTAAACCTTGCTGATTTCATGAATTATATATTCCTGAGCCATGTCTTTACCACCATAGTAGAATATTTCATCAATACTAGCCGAACCATCAGTCATAACTTGACCGGCAACTAGTTTGTCACCAGGTTTAACAATTGGCACACGTGGGTAATTAATTGTATATTCTTCGGTGTTACCTTTGCCGTCATTTTTTGTATCTGACAAAACTGTAACAATTTTCTCGCGACCTTCGCCTTTAACTTCGATAACCTCACCAGTTGTTTTTGAAACAATAGCTGGGTGTTCAGGTGAACG
>CAZQAX010000012.1:0-15528 GCA_964591475.1 uncultured Candidatus Saccharibacteria bacterium | reverse complement strand
ATACCTATACAAACTGTACCAGTAGTGGGTGTTTGTATTTGCAATTGCCAAATAGAGTTGTTGTTAGGGATTATACAAACAATAAAATCGCAGAACAAAAAATGTATTACGATAACGCATCGTTTGGTGTGGCAACAGCGGGGAATAATACAAAAACCGAAAATTGGATTAGTGGTACCAGTTATGCAACTACCCAAAAAACATACAATTTATTTGGTATGCCAATTAGTGTGACCGATGCGCGCAGTAACACAACAAATATAAATTATGATGTTTATAATTTGTACCCTAGTAGTGTTACAAATGCGTTGTCGCAAACCACTGGTTATGTTTATGATTACAATACTGGCAAAGTTGTGCGCACGGTTGACGCAAACGGTATGGCGGCCGAAACCGATTACGACGGTTTCGGCCGCCCGACTGCAGAGCGCTCATCTAGCGACACATCATATTCTAGCCTTATAAATACAGCATCTTATACCTATAATGATACTATGGGCGCCGGTGGCATGGTGCCATACGTGCAAAAAACCACAAATCTATCAGGCGCTCTTTCTGGTACTACATATTCATTACTCGACGGTTTGGGCCGCGAAGTTCGCAATATTACCCAATCGGGTCCAGCTAGTTATGTTGCTAGCGATACGGTGTACGACAATATGGGCAGGGTAATTAAAAAATCTTTGCCATATAATTTTTCAGGTTCGCCAATAAATTATTCGGGGCCTACGATAAATAATAATATTATAACTACAAATACTTATGATTCTTTGGGGCGCATAACAACCAGCACAAATACGTTGGGTACCAATACAAATATTTATAATTTAAACACAACCACAACAATTGACCCCGAGAACCACAGTAAAGACGTTGTAACTGATGCATTTGGTAATATCATAAGTGTTATCGAACACAATGGTGCAAGCACATATACAACAAATTATAATTGGGATGGCTTGGGTAATTTAATTAGTCTAACCGACGCCTTGGGTAATGTTCGAACATTTACATACGATGCGCAGGGTAATAGATTGTCGGCCACCGATTTGCACGCACCGACCGATACAGCTTATGGTTCATACACATACTCGTACGATGCAAATAATAACTTGGTTCAAAAAAATACACCGAACGGCGATGTTGTAAGATATATATATGATGTATTAAATCGCCCAACTCGCGAATCAAATAATTCAGTCGCACAAATAAACTATACGTATGACAGTTGTGCAAACGGTATTGGTAAGCTATGCAGTGTTAATCGCGTGGGTTCAAGCACTAAAAGTTTTATTTATACAAACAGGGGTTTGCTATCTTCTGATACTACAATACTAGGTACTAAAAATTGGTTAAGTAGTTATGCGTATAATTATGCCGGCAATCCAATACAAATTACTTACCCTGACAACTCAAGCGTTCGCTATACTTACGACAACCGCGGTCTAATTACTCAAATTGAAAAACAAGACACCGCAACAGGTGCCTGGGCAAACGTAATTACAAATATTACATACAACCCACTTGGGCAAAAAGAGTCTGTACAATATGCCAATGGTCGTACACAAAATTATACTTACGATGTGGCAAAACAATACCAACTAACTCGCAATACTCTTGATGCGCCAATCGGTTATATATACCCCAACTTTATCGATACACTATATGCATTTAGTCCGTCGGGTAACTTGACCCAAAAAACTGAAAACTTTAATTTATCTAACCCTCAAACTTTTACTTATACTTATGATGACCTGTCGCGTCTAACTGGTGTTACCAAAACTGTTAATGCACCACTAACTGGTTATACCGAAAGTTATACATATAACGCGTTAGGGAATATTATAAATAAAACAGGTCCCGGTTCGTATATGTATGCTGGCACAAACCCAGGGGTGTATGCCAACCCTCATGCCGCTACCAGTGTAGGTAGTATTAATTATGGTTATGACAAAAACGGTAATCTAACCGGTTGGGGTACAACACCAAACAATACGGCACTAAATTATAATTATCGTAACGAATTAACAAGCTATGTAAAAATATCGGCCCCGGCCATAAATAATACTTATGTGTATGATTATTCAGGTGCGCGCATTAAAACCACAACATCAGCTGGTATAACATATAGCCCTAGTAAATATTTTGACGAAAATGCTACAATTAATAAAAGGTACATTTATTTAAACGACCAACTTGTTGTAACTGTCGAGGTTAGCGGTACTGGCTCGCCAATAGTAAACTATATTCACCCCGATTATTTAGGGGGTACACAAATGGTTACTGACAGTGCCGGTGTCATAAAAAAGCAAGATTTGGAATACTACCCATTTGGCGAAATACTTGCCAATACAAAAATGGGAGGGTTTGACGAAAAGCATAAATACACCGGCCACGAATACGACACCGACACCGGCTTAAACTTTATGCAGGCACGGTATCAAAGTGGTAAAGAGGGTAGGTTTTGGCAACAAGACCCAATCATTCGCGAGCTTGATAATTCAAAACTCGAAACCCTCCTAACCGATCCTCAAAGGTGGAATAGTTATGTTTACGCGTCAAATAACCCATTAAAGTTTGTTGATCCGGATGGAAGGACTTCGCGAGAAGCTTTAGAAAATAGGCCACTAATTACACTTGGCTTAATGTTTGCAACCTATACAGGTTCGCGAGTAATTGCAAGACTTGCTGATTCTGGCGTGTACGGAACTTTTATGCCATCTAACTTTATTAATCACTCTTTGTCTTTAAATAACAATAAAGCAGTTACTGACCCAAGTACATATTCATCAAATGGAAATGTGTTAAATAGGAGTTTTGCTCCAAACTCTGAATTGTCTATGAAAGTTGGAGAGAATAAAGATTTTAAAAAAGCCTTAAGTGACTCAATTGCAGGGAAACCGGTGGGCAGTTTTCAGTTTGATAGAACTTCAGATAAGGATTTAGGTCTTTCTTTACAAAAAACCACAATAAGTAGTTTGGATATAAAAAATACAAAAAATGGTTATGACGTTAATGCTACCCTAACTGATAATTTCTTGTTTGTATTTAATAGTAGCAAGGTCAGTTCTAAAATTCCAGATACATCTTTAGTTGGTGGAATGAATAATTATGCTGCATTAATGCAAGACCTAGGGGTAATCTCACCATACACAAGCACGATAAATATTTCAAGAAGCTATTCAAAGGAAGAGTTAGGTATAACAAAATAAAATGAATATTAAAAAAAATAAAATAGAATACACTCTTATTACAAGCCTGGTTTTGCTGGTGATTGTTTTTTTTGTTGACTTTAAAAAATGTATTATATCTCCGGTATTTTTAGAAGCTAAGATTACTCATGTTGCTTGGTGTAATATTAATAAATTTAATATTCCTATTGAACGTCAAGCAATGAACGGGCCGTTCATAGATAATTACTATGAACTTGGTATAGATGGTAGATATTATTATTTTGTACTTAAAATTAAGCCTGAATTTATAAAAGATATTTTAAAGAATAGTATTTGGGGTATCGAATGGAAAAACAATATAGATCCTTCATTGGGTTATAATTTACCAGACAAGTATGATTTTAAAGGCGAAGAATGGTACCGTAACAGAACTGACCTTGAAAATGTTTACACTACTATAGATGAAAACTATAAAAATAGTCCATCAAATGATGGGCGGTATAGAATTGCAATTTTAGATTTAGCGACAAGCGAGCTGATCGTAGTGGTAAGTAATTTAAAGTAAGTAATTTATTATGGATATAAGACTTAAAAATTTTTTCAGTTTCTTGGTAATAGATATCCTAATAACTTTATTTTTACAAAGCACTCACTACTTTTTGGGTTTATTTGGCATAGTTAGTTTTTCAAACGTGCTTGATGGTATGCCTTTTTATTATGGAATGACAAGTTACTCCACATATTTACTTGACGATTTTTTTGCCTTTTTAAGTATAACCTTATTGTGGTCTACAATTTTCTTACTTTATTTTATTCTGATAAGATATTTATTTCTAAAAATATATAAAATAGATCACATTAAAAATATTCTTGTAAATTTAGCGATTTATCTTTTTATTACTCTGTTCTACTTTGAATTTTTTGCCGATATTTCACCTACTGGTCCAGATAGGCCGATAGAGCCCGTAGACTTATTCTTTCGTTTATTTTTGATATTCATTCTTCCGATAGTATTGATGGCTATTAATAAAAGCACTAAAGAAAAAGTAGTTCTCGAGCCTAACAAGGCTATAGGTGGATAATGTGGTATGAAAAATTTATTCTCAGAATTCTGGATATTTATAAAAAAGCAGGCTTCAAGCGCCCTTTTTGGTGGCATCATGCTAGCCGCTTTGGTTTTAAGTAGGTACACAAGTTTCCAGGGTATATATAGATATGATGCTTTGTTTATTTTTGCAGTCTTGGTTCAAGTCGTATTAATAATAAGCAAGGCTGAAAAGCCAAAAGAGGTTTTGGCAATAATTATATTTCACGCATGTGCTATGGGTATGGAAATATTTAAGACATCACCAGCTGTTGGGTCATGGGCTTATCCTGAACCTGCAATTTTAGCCATAGGTACAGTACCGCTTTTTACTGGCTTTATGTACTCATCAGTTGGTTCTTATATTGCTCGTGCGTGGAGGATTAATAATTTTAAATTTTATAAATTACCGAGTAAAAAAATATTATTTCTACTAGGCTTATCAATATATGTAAATTTTTTTACTAATCACTTTACTTATGATGTAAGGTATATATTGTTTGCTCTTACGCTGGTCATTTTTTGGAAAACAAAAATGTACGTAACGCTTACTTCTAAAACTTTCAAAATTCATCCTTTAGTTTCTAATGCACTACTTGCTTCGTTTGTATTCTTAGCTGAACAAATTGGCACATTTGCTCGAGCTTGGGTTTACCCTAGCCAAGCACAAGGTTGGCGCCCAGTTTCCTTTCAAGTGTACACGTCGTGGTATATGTTACTAATACTATCTTTTATTATTATTGCAATCATATTTAATCATTCAAATGAAAACAAGGCACAGGATTTTTAATTTCTTAGGGGTATTTTTAGGCATAACAATAAGTCTGTTTTTGGTTTGGTATTTTATTCTTACCGATATGGGTCGCGACAAAAGGGAAGGGTTGGTTTATGATGCTGTTAATAAAATAGAAGAGTATAAAATACAAAATGGCAAACTCCCTGAATCATTTAAAGATGTCGGTTTGTATTATGATGAAAGTGGGCCAATTTATTACGATTTAGAAAAAGGGGGTACGGAGTATTCCATATCTTTTGGTAGCTATGGGGTTGGACACTCTGTAGTATACTATC
This sequence comes from uncultured Candidatus Saccharibacteria bacterium, assembly GCA_964591475.1. Taxonomy (GTDB): domain Bacteria; phylum Patescibacteriota; class Minisyncoccia; order Phycocordibacterales; family UBA9973; genus MFUC01. The sequence continues at coordinate 10,200 of CAZQAX010000012.1, read as the reverse complement.
CAGCTACAAAAACCTGGGGTGAGGTTTTCTAGTTTTTAAATCTCTATTGGCCCATAAAAGCATTCTGTTTGGTTTGTGTAAACAGCCCACATGCGGTCTTCATAACAATAGTGCCACCATTCACCGGGGTACCAAACGAAATTTTGTGTTTCCATCGCGTCGCGTAAAATCTTTCTATTAATTTCTTGTTGTTTTGTTATACGTTTTATAAATAAACTATTTGGTAGCATCGCAAACTTTTTTTGCATTTTTAAATTTTGGGCTTCGCTGGGGTAGGGTGTGCCCATATCAACCAGCTCGCCATTTTCATATGCAAGCGTTACATCAATTGCGCCACCACAATGATGGTTTGCTAGCGGGCTTGGTTTTGCTATAACCATGTTTACATAAAATTCAATTTGGCTATCGGGCCAGTTTTGGTTGTCGTTTTTTAGTTTTGCAAACTTTGCGTCCCAAGATTGTTTTTGCATTTCAAGTGTGCGATAGCCTTCAATTAAAACTAGGTTTATATTTTCGGGTAAGTTTTCGGCTACTTTGTACAGTTTTTCGGCTACGCTTTTACGTACCAAAAACTTGGCTTCATATCGTTTCTCAACCAGGCCAATTTTTAAACGGTTGGTTTCAATAACCTCGACCAGGGGTTCATTATTTTCATTAATTTTGACATTTTGCCAGGCACTTTTGGGCAAAACCTTTTTAATTTGACCTTTCATTATAAGCCCATTTTACACTATTTATTTAACTATAAAAAACACCACAAAACCCCCGAAGATTGTGAGTTTTGTGGTAAAATTAATTTATGGAGAATTTTGAACTAGAAAATGTTAGGCCTGGGGTTGAGGACAGCCCAATCGCGGTTGAGATTATTGAAATGGCGCGAGTTGACCAAGATATGCGTAACAATCTAGGCCCTGAAAGGTCTTGGGATTTTTCAATTGATCAAAATAACACAGCACGAATGAAAGAAATTATTAACGACATTGGTTGGCCAACAATTTCAAAAGTCGGCAAGCTTGCTTCAAGCATGGCGTGGTTATTGGTACAACATGCCGACCATGACCCAAAATTTCAAGCTGAATGTTTAGAGCTTTTAAAAAACGTAAATCGCGATGACATTGATATTAGAAACATTGCTTACCTTGAAGACAGGGTTAGGGTAAACACTGGCAGGCCTACATTGTACGGTACTCAGTTTTATAATGATGCTAACGGTAATTTTGGCCCACGCGAAATTGAAGACATTGAAAATTTAGATAAAAGACGCGAACAAATGGGTTTGGAGAGTTTTGAAGAATACACGCAAAGGATGGATGAGGTTAATAAAAAATTTGAAGAAAGAAATAAAAAATAAAAATAACATGAAAAAAACACTAATCACAATCGTAATAATCCTAATTATCGCTGGTGCTGGGTATTTTGTATTTTTTGATAAAAATAAAATTTGTACAACTGACGCACCAATGGCGAAAAACATAAAAACAGGGGAAATTCGCGGATTTTCTAATGGCTGCCTTCCTCGTGGTTGGGAGAGGGTTCAATATGAAGAGGTGTCTATGGATGTTAAGAGTGAAGAATCTAAAAAACCTATTGATATTTGGGCTCCAATAACAGGAGATTTTAATGGTGACGGAAAGGTCGAAATAGCTACTTCTGTATTAACAAAAAAAGGAATTGGTAGCCCGATGGATGGTGGCACAGCCGATGAATACGAGATACAGTTTTCTGATAAATCAATACCACCTATTACAAATGTAAGTATGGGCCGCGAAGTTGCCATTATAGACGAAGGCGATTTAAATAATGATAAAAAAGATGATATTAGCATATATACCCACCCACTAAATGGTTTTCATGATGTAATGAGGACATATTCTCTGCTAAGTAATAAATGGATTATAGTTATTCCAGCTTTTGACATACTTACCGAAGGGGATTATTTAAATTATGACGAACTTCAAAAAATGGTTTTTAAAGAGAATGGCTCAATTTATTATTATGACGATAATGCAGATGGAAAAAGGGTTAAAAATGTTATAAGCACAGAAGTTAAAAAGCCAGAAGTTCCAACACTACCAAAAACTAATACCACAACCACATACATGTGCGGTGACAAGGTCAAAGTTGTTAGGGTTCAAGATTCGCCGTCTTTGCCACCGCGGGTTTCATATGTACGGGTTAGTGATAATGCAGGGATTGCCTCATACGGAGACTTTGGTGCATATATACGGCCTGAATATTTCAGTATCGATCGGGCGCAAATCGAAGAGGGTTATAGTTTTAACGAAACAAACTTTTGTAAATATTTAAAGAATTAAAACAAGATGCAAACTTTTACTGAAAAAGTTTTAAATATTGTCGCGAAAATTCCACGGGGTAGTGTGATGACTTATAAAGAGGTGGCAATTCGTGCGGGTAGCCCGGGGGCAGCTAGGGCAGTGGGTAGTATTATGAAAGCCAATTTTAACCCTAAAATACCTTGTCATCGCGTAATTAGAAGTGACGGTATCGCTGGCGAATACAACAGGGGCAGGGATGAAAAGATCAAAAAACTTCGTGCCGAGGGTGCGATTAAATAAAATGCTATAATTAGTAGATATGAAACACTTATACAAAAGCAACGATAACAAAGTATTTGCCGGTATTCTAGGGGGCTTGGGTGAGTATTACAATATTGACCCTGTAATTTTGCGTGTAGCTTTCGTTTTTGTAATGATAATTACGGCGATCATTCCATGTGCATTGGCGTATTATATTTGCACATTTATTATTCCTAAAAAACCAAGTTCAACAATTCGAGATGCCGAACTCAACGAAACAAAAAACTAAAAAATACTGGTTAATGAAAAGCGAAGGCGATTGTTACGGTATTGATGATTTGCAAAATGACAAACAAACCGCTTGGGCTGGTGTGCGCAATTACCAAGCCCGCAATTTTATGACGAACGACATGTCGGTGGGCGATATTGTGTTTTTCTATCACTCAAATGGTACAAAAATAAATCCAACTGGTATATACGGCGTTGCCAGCGTGTGCAGTGGCGCCCATGCCGACGAAACTCAGTTTAATAAAAACGACGAACATTACGACCCAAAAGCAACGCTTGAAAAACCTATTTGGCATTGCGTTGATATTAAATTTCTTAAAAAGCTTAAAACACCACTTACTCTAGCCGAAATAAAGTTTGACCCAAACCTTGCCGGCATTATGGTTGCACAAACTGGCTCAAGACTATCTATTCAACCCGTCTCGCAAAACCACGGCGAGTATTTAATAAATAATTTAAAATAAAAAAGTCGGCATAAATGCCGACTTAACGTTTGATACAAATTTAAATAACACTGCCATTGTCGGGCTCAAGCGTGGTTAAGCAAAACATTGCAATAAAAAGAAATGTTGCAGCTATAAACACACATATTATCATAAGTGGCATTGTTAATATGTGCTCAATGGTGCTTACAGGTTCTATGGTAAGGGGTAGAATCCAACTCCACAAAACATAAATCATAAAACAAAAACCAGCTATGCTGGCAATGCCAAGCCAAAAAATTTTACCTTCTTTCATAATGAATCTTTTAAACAGAATACATTTTAAAGATAGTTATGTCAAATTATTAAATAAAGATCAACCTAAAAAATAGTTTGTGTTTGTGGTAAAATAAACTTATGGAAGAAATTTTACCACACAATTTAAACGAAAATGAGAATAAAAAAGAAATAGACCCAAAATTGAGGGAGCTTCTTGAAAAAGCAAAAGCCGATATTGATAGTCATGAATCTTGGCTTAAAAGAACAAGTAGGAGCGAAGATGAAATTGAAGAAAGTTTGGCCCGATATAAAGAGGGCTTGATTGAAGACGTAAAATGGGAACATTACTTCAGCAACAAGGGTATCCCAGACTCTTGGAGTATTTGGTATAACATAACTGAATATTTTAAAGAAGCAGCTAAAAACAATGAACAGCTTGATGCTAATTTAATTGATGCAGGTATTTCGCACCCTCATCATTTAGTAGCACTAGAAACAGCAAAATCACAAAAACTAACCATTCAGCAATTAGCATATGTTTTCATAAGAGACTTGCCTATGTGGAATTTTCAAGAAATTATTCAAGCTCAAAAAGATAAGGGTATGACAGATTCTCAAATTATGGAAGCGCAAGAATACGCTAAACAATATATGGAAAAACTAAAAACAAACAAGCTAGACTCGGCTAATGATGGGCTTTTAGATCTTAGAGTAACCTCTTTAGATAATAATCTGTAAATATTTAAAAGGGTAATATTAAACCTGCAACAAGCTGAGTAAAATAAAAAGCATCAGGTTTGACCTGATGCTTTTTTGGCTGATAAAGCAATAAGTGCTTTGCCAATTTTTTGAAAGATTTTTGCTTTTTGCTTTTCGGCCCTTTTGCCATTATGCCAAATGGTATAATTTGGCTTAAAGATTAAAATGTAACCCTTAAATTTGGGGAAGTCGTAATCTACCTGGTGTCGCAATAGCCTTTTTAAATTTTGTGCCTGATTGCCTAGCTCTGCAACTTTTTGTCGATCTGCCCCGGTGGCTGAACTTTTAAAACAATGAATTACTAGGCCCCTAAGGTAATCTGAAACGGTTGCATAGGGGTTATAAATTGCTACTTGTTTTATAGCCTCACCCTTTTCATAAAGCTTTTGTAAATAAAGAACGTAAAGCTTTTTGGCCACCTCTGACATGATTCCAACTTCTTCAATGCGATCTTCTTCTTTTGAGCGAACACTTGTTGCATCAAATCCCTCATCTTGAAAATTTTCAAGAGCTTTTACGATTTCTTTATTTATCTTTTTATTCATGTGCTTAATTTATCTTACAGTAACCCTTTTCGGCCATTTTGTCAAAAGCCTTTAACAAAAGCACATTGTTTTATATGGTAGAATTAGTATATGAAAAATAAATTCCTACTTCTAGCTTTCTGTCTTTTAATATTACCTACACTAGCAATGGCGCATCAGCCACGTATTACCGAGGGTCGTTTGACTATTGTGCCCAGTCCCGAAATTTCAAAAGCTTACTATGCAGAGTTGGTTGGCGTACCCGATGTGTATGTTATCAATGCCACTACTGATTTTGATTTGTATGTAAATGTACTGGTACCCGATATTGCGGGGCAGAACAAAGATGTATCGGCTGTTATTGTTAAAGTGGGCGACACTGGCCCGCTCGCTACGCTCGCGGGCCCCTCCCATACCTGGACCCAATTCTACGAGCCATTTGGCGCCGACACATATTGGAAAGGCCCCGAATACAAATCTCGCGTCACTGCCGGCACTTACGAAATTACCGTATCTAGCCCCGCAAACGACAGCAAATATTCACTGGCCATTGGCGAGCTTGAAGCCTTTGACCGCACCGAGGGGCTAAATGCACTGACAACAATACCCAAACTTAAAAAAGACTTTTTTGGCGGTTCATCAATTGGCTTTATTGCATCACCATTTGGCTGGGGCATGATCGCGATATTGTATATACTGGCATTTATAATTGGTTTTATTGTAAAATATTTTTCAAGAAAATTTTTGCAATCAAAACCAATTACGGTGAGCCCGCCCGCCCTGAGTTTATCGAACGGGTCGAATCCGTCTTTAACTAATAAAAACATCGGCACTCGTGACCGACTAGCAAGGCTTGCATTTGGCTTGGCAATGCTATTATTCGCCATGCTTACAACATGGAACCCAATTTTAATCTTTGCCTCGGGTGTAGTGGTCTTTCAAGCCGTCTTTAGTTGGTGTTTTGTATACCAAGCAATGGGTAAAAACACCTGTCCGGCAGAGTAATTGGGTATTAACTCGCAAGTCTATTTTGTGGTAGAATTAATTTATAATATGCCAGCTTTTAATGATTTAAATTTAGAAAACTGGAAGGAATCAGAAATTTGGACTGATAGTCTTTGGATTATTAGTGAAAGAGATAAAACAGGGAAACATGATGGTTTTTATCACGGAAATTTTATTCCTCAAATTCCACATCAATTAATTTTAAGGTATACAAAAAAGAATGAAACTGTTTTTGATCCTTTTCTAGGAAGCGGAACTACTGCCTATGAAGCAGAAACATTAAACCGAAATTTTATTGGTATAGATATACAGAAAAAACTTATTGATTATGTTCAAAAAAATATTGAACCAAAAGATAACTTTTCAAATTTAATAAATGGGGATAGTACAAAAATTGAAACCTTTGATAAAGTTAAAGATATACTAAAAAATAACAAAAAAGTAAATATTCAATTAGCAATCCTACATCCACCTTATGCAGATATAATAAAATTTAGTGATTTAGAAAATGATCTTTCCAATACAAATTCATTAAAAGAATTTTTAGATAAATTTTCGGATGTTCTAAAAAATACTATTGAAATATTAGATAATGGTAGATATTTAGCTATTGTTATTGGCGACGCGTATAAGGCTGGGAAATGGATCCCTTTGAGTTTTTATTGTATGAATGAAGCTCAAAAACTAGGACTAATACTTAAAAGCATAGTAATAAAAAATATGGCAGGGAATCGTGCTAAGCAAAACAAAGAAGGAATTTGGAGGTACAGAGCCCTATCAAGTGATTACTATATATTTAAACACGAATACATTTTTCTTTTTAAGAAAAATTAAGACGACCCTCTTTCATTAATTTGTAAATTCCAGCCATATTGAAACGGAATTTAAAATTATCTCTATTGTTATGGACTTGGAACTCGCCTATTGCTACACCATCATATTCATATTTTACGGTGTTACTTTCATTCCATTCAGCAACTGTTGTTTTTGTGAATGAAATTTTTGCAGGATCCCAAACGGGACTACTTGTTTTTTTAATTACTATATATTGTGGATCTGCTGTCGGGTTGTCATTACGGTCAACTACATTAAAAATATGAATCAAAAAGTCACAATCAAACATATATTCCCAGTAAATACCAAGCAATTCTTCAATTCTTGTTAGTGCAATTATTTTAAAAAGCTTTACTTTTTCAGGATAAGCGGTTGGTATATATGCTATACCTAATCTTTCAGCCAAAATTGCATACCAAGTATTTGAAGATGCTTGGCCAATTTTTTGTGGTGCCGCTTTGCCTAATTTTTGCTTATTAGTTTTTACAGATAAAGTTTTATTATCTTTAAGTACAAAATCAATAATATTTTGATTTTCAGCAGCGTGTTTAATAGGTACAGGAATCTTGTTTGTCTTAAATATCTCTGAAACAATAGGTGTTATTGTTTCAATAATATTTTTTACGCCACGGCTACGGTATTGCTCATTGACAGGAACCTTAAAAATATCTGCAATCGCAATCTCTGTAGATACACCAATCTGTTCATTATTCAACATAAAGAAATATTACCATAAATGTCTGCGTTTTCCTATATTTTTATAGGTAAATATGATATAATTGGCATATGAATTATATCGGGAGTAAATTGTCATTATTAGAATTTTTAGAGAATTCTATTGAAAAAGTAGTTGATAAAAACTCTCGTGTTTTTTGTGATTTATTTGCGGGGACAGGCGCTGTTGGCACTTATTTTAAAAGAAAAGGATACAAAGTTATCGCAAATGATATTCAATACTATAGTTTTGTTCTTAATAAGCAGTATATTGAAAATCACCAAAATTTAAAATTTACAAAACTAACTAAAATTTTACCAGAATTAAATAATATTGAAATTTCTGAAAGGAAAAACTTTGTTTGTGATTATTTGTCAAACATAAAGGGTAAAAAGGGGTTTGTATATAACAATTATTGTTTAGGTGGAACAAAAGATAAAGAATTTGAAAGACAATATTTTTCGGACGAAAACGGAATGCGTTGTGACGCAATAAGAATGAAAATAGAAGAATGGAAAAACGATGAGCTGATTATAGACAATGAGTATTATTTTCTTTTGGCTACACTTTTAGAAACTATTGATAAACGAGCAAATACAGCTTCAGTATATGGTGCTTTTTTGAAACAGTTAAAAAAAACTGCTCAAATGCCTTTTGTATTAAAACCAGCAGAATTAATCATAAATGATCAGGAACACGAAGTGTTTAATGAAGACATAAATAAACTTGTAGGAAAAATTGAAGGGGATATTTTATATCTTGACCCACCTTATAACCAAAGACAATATGCAACAAATTATCATTTGCTTGAAACCATTGCAAAATATGATAACCCAAAAATTTATGGAAAAACAGGATTGAGAGAGTATGAAAGTCAAAAATCTCTCTATTGTTCTAGAAATCAAGTTAAAAAAGCTTTTTCAGACTTAATACTTAATGCAAGACAAAAATATATTTTCTTAAGTTATAACAATGAAGGACTTATGACCTTGGAAGATATAAAAGAAATAATGAGCTTAAGGGGTAAGTATGGGTATTTTACACAAGAATACAATAGGTTTAAGTCTGATAAGGATGAAAATCGTGATTTTAGCGCAAATAAAACTTTAGAATATTTACATTATGTAGTTTGTGAATAAGATTTTACCTCAATTTATAACGAATTAAAAAAGTACGCCAGTATCAAATAGCAAACGTCTAAAAAATATTTTTTAAAGATTCCTTTATATAAGTAAGAACTACTCTTATTTAAACTCGTGTTATAATTGTAATGTAGTAGAGATTGTCGATCTCATTAATAAGCTACAATATAATCACAAAATGGCTACAAATAAACCTTACGGTGACAACCAAAGAAAAGGGGCTGTAAAAAAGCGTGTGCAGGTTAAAAATCCAAAAACAAAACTGTTTGTAAAAATAAATAGAGAAACAGATAAGTTTATGGATAACAAAGCAAAGAAAAATATCGCCTTTAAAGGGGTTACAAAACTTAAGAAAAAATAGGTTAAACTAAGCAAAAGTTACACAGCACTTTAGAGTTTATAGGCAGTAATTTTTTACTGGTAACCGAAAAAGCGATAGTCAAGTATGCCTTGCTTATAAAAAACCACTCAAAATGAGTGGTTTTTTATGTTATAATTCACACCATGAAGACAATACTCTACGTTATAACAAATATTTCAATGCCTAATCTTTGCAAGGTTGGTATTACAAATGATCTTGAAAAAAGACTGAATGACTTAAATAAGACTGGTATACCCACGAGGTTTCAAGTTTATGAGAGTTTTGAACTTGAAAATTCCGAGATACTGGAACAGCAGGTTTTAAGCCATTTTGCTTCAAAACGTTTAAATAAAAAACGTGAATTTATAGAAGAACATCCTGAGAGGGTATGCGAATATATTCGCGAGAATAAAAATAATATAAAAATAGAAAAAGAGTCAAAAAGTAAATTTGATAAAGCGGGAATAAAAGAGGGTTCTGTTCTATATTTTGTTTATGGTGATGAATACAAAGACATAAAAGCAATAGTGTTAAAGAATGGTAAAATAATGTTTGATGGTAAGGAAACCTCTTTGTCATATTCTGCCCAAAAAGTTTTAGAAAAACGTTTTGATAAGAAGTGGAAAGCGGTTCAGGGTACGGTATTCTGGGCTTTTAATGGAAAGACAATAAAAGAATATTTTGATCTAATATAATAATATGTCAAAAGCTTATAGAAATTTTTGGAGTTTAAATGTTGACGAGGCTGTCGTCTCAGGTATTTTAAGAGATGAGACAGTTAAGAATGTCGAAGTTCTTTTCCCTTTGAATTCTCAAATGAAGGATGTAGACCTGTTTCTATTAAATTTAAAAAACAAAAAGGTTGCAACTATACAAGTAAAGAGCAGTAGAGCTTACGAGCCTAAAAAGAGCGAAATTGATAAATATGAATATGGTTCTGCTGGGTGGTTTTATTTTAAAAAAGAAGTTGTTCTTAATTCTACCGCAGATTATTTTATATTTTTAATATATGTTTTAGAAGAATCAAAAGAAAATGGTAGAAGAATCATAGTACCACATACTATAACGATAGAGTCTAGTAAATTAATAGATCTTTGTTTAAAAAATAAAAAAAATGATTCAAAAGGCTTATATAGTTTTTTCATATGGGTTAATCCAAAAGAAAAGAAAGCTTTTGATTTTAGAGATCAAGAATATTCACTGAGTGATTATTTAGACAAAAAAGGTTTTGAAAAATTAAACTTAAAACTTAAATAGATTTTACTTACTTGAAAAAAATCCATGTCCGAAATTTATAACGAGTTAAAAAAGTACTCTAGCGCCAAACGGCAAAA
>CAZQAX010000011.1:15576-18135 GCA_964591475.1 uncultured Candidatus Saccharibacteria bacterium | reverse complement strand
GCGAAACCAAATGTTTTAAGTTTTTTTTAATACAACTTCCATCGCTTTGATAGTCTGCCTCAATCCAACTATTGAAAAATGTTTCACTGTCGTTTAGTCCATACTTATTTAGTAAGTTTGACAATTGATCTTTAAACACCAAAGACATTTCTGCTGATTTACCTATGAACCCCCATGAGGGTAGGTCGTCAAAATTAGAATTAACTAGGCAGTTTTCTATACTAGAAACTAGTTTTTCTTTAAGACCCTTATCTGTTTGTATATAAAAATCTAACAGGTGTGGGTACTCATACGGATTATTTTTAAAGTTTTCTGATTTATTTTTTAAGTCTTCTAATATTTTATTTACATGAGCATTACTTAAGTCCAAGATTTCGAGTTGTATAGCTTTATTAAAAAAACCAGCATGATCTAAACCCTCACTATCATATGTTTTAAAGTCAACAATCTGACTTTCAATTTTATAATCATCTGTCGAGAAGTATTCTTTAAAAAAAGATTCAAATATTTGTTTTTGTATGAAGGAATATTTATCATCATCCATTACACCCCAATAGTTGCAAATCCTTTCACTCAACCACTTATAATTTTTTAGCTCAAACTTAATCTTTGCAATCGTAAAATTTTCAGAAATGGGATTAGATAAAAAATATTCTTTTGCGTCTATTTTCATAAAATCCTCATCACCCCAAAGATCGTTAGTCAAATCCTGTAACTTATCAATAGAGTGGGAGACGCTTGGGTATGAAGATTCAGGAATAATTTGTTCGTATTTTTCTAAATCTTCTTTATTCTTTGATTCTATTTTTTTTAAGTCTTCAAAATCTTGGTTTTTGTCTTCCAAAACAACCAAAACATCTTCTGAGTCTGCTTTTTCCAAAACACTATTTTTATCTACCTCACCCATCTTTTCCATCAGCTAATTATATCACATGGTAATGAGCGATATAATTAAACAAATATTGCTTTACTTAAAAAGCAAACCCCCTGAAAATTAGGGGGGTTTTAGTTTTATATATTTTTTCCATTAAAAAAAGCACAAATCTCTAAACGGCCCTCGCGATTATACATAACTGCGAGTAGGAAAAGCTCAAAGGATAGATCCAGTCGAAACCAGAACGTCCTCTTCACGATCCCCTGGGCCGGAGCTGGCCACTTAGAGAGTTGTGCCTTCTTTGGTATAATAGATTTACGAGAAAGTTTAAAGAAAAATTTACATAAAATAGTTCCTTAAATAATCTCACAAATCCATCACCAAGACTTCTATTATAGCAATGTGAAATCATTTGTCAATATTGACGCTAGTCTTAAATCCTGTGGGTAATGTGAATATTGTGGACAAAGTTGTTTATAAATAAGGATATTTTAGACAAAAAGAGTTAAAAAATAAAGTGAATAAAAGATAAATAAAAGTCAAAAAACAGTAAGAAATCAAGAAAAATGAGCCAAAAAACAGATAAAAATCAAGAGAAAGACGGTCAAAAACTTCATGATGAGGGCTTTTTAGACAGTACCCTGCGCCCCGATACTTGGGCTGAATATGTGGGCCAAGAACACATCAAAGACAATGTAAAAATTCTACTTTTGGCTGCAAGTGAACGCAACCACCCAGCTGAACATATATTATTTTATGGACCACCAGGTTTGGGTAAAACTACCCTTGCCCACCTAATTGCCCGCGAAACAGGACGACAAATCAGGGTTACATCGGGCCCGGCAATTGAAAAAGTCGGTGATTTGGCATCTATACTAACCAACCTACAACCAGGTGACATATTATTTATTGATGAAATACACCGATTAAACAAAATGATTGAAGAGGTTCTATACCCAGCCATGGAGTCAGGTGTGTTAGACATTATTATTGGTAAAGGCCCTTCGGCACGAACGATACAATTAGACCTACCACCATTTACATTAATTGGCGCCACAACCAAAGTGGCTTCATTGTCAGCACCATTAAGGTCACGTTTTTCGGGTGGCGCATATAGATTAGAATATTATTCGATTGATGAATTGACTAAAATTGTCGAGCGTTCGGCTAAATTACTAGGCTTGGTTGCCGACCCTGACGCAATTAATGAAGTCGTTATTCGCAGTCGCCAAACACCCCGCACGGCAAATTATTTTTTAAAGCGCGTGCGTGACTTTGCCCAAGTTTATAAAAAAGACGCAACTAAAAATGTCGCCAAGGAAGCGCTAGATATGTTAGGGGTTGACGATAGCGGCCTAAACCAATCAGACCGCAAATATTTAGAAGTATTGATTGAAAAATTTAATGGTGGCCCAACAGGGGTTAACACTTTGGCATCAGCACTATCAGAAGAAGAATCAACGATCGAAGACGTTATTGAACCATACCTAATACAACAAGGCTTTATTGAAAGAACTAGTCGGGGTCGTATTGCCACAAACAAGGCTTATGAATTACTAGGCTTTGATGTTAAAGAAAAGTAATTATTTAAATGTTAAAAAAAACAAGAGAATTTAGTGATTTAAAGGTTTTAGCAATTGACCCAGGGTACGAAAGATTGGGTGTTGCTGTTTTAGAAAAAATAA
>CAZQAX010000011.1:3147-15476 GCA_964591475.1 uncultured Candidatus Saccharibacteria bacterium | reverse complement strand
TTAGCAATTGACCCAGGGTACGAAAGATTGGGTGTTGCTGTTTTAGAAAAAATAAGTGGTCAAAATAAATTTGCCGAAAAATTAATTTTTTCAGAATGTTTTAAAACCAGTTCAAAAATTGAGCACTCTGAAAGATTGTTTTTAGTTGGCCAAGAAATTGAAAGTTTAATTTTAAAATATAAACCAGAATTTTTAGCCACTGAAAAATTATTTTTTAGTAATAATGCAAAAACGGCGATGATGGTATCCGAGGCACGCGGTATAATATTATACATTGCAAAAAAATATGGTTTAAAAATTATCGAGCTTCACCCAGCTGATATTAAAATTGCAATTACCGGTTCGGGTCGAGCCGACAAAAAAGCTATATATTTCATGGCTAAAAAACTAATTCAAATACCTGAAACGAAAATGTTAGACGATGAAATTGATGCAATTTGTATTGGTTTAACCTTTTTTGCACAACACCGCCCAAAATAACTTGCAAAGTTTTTTAAAGCTTGATATAACACTTCATAATTACTAATTTATTTTAAAAACATGAACGACGAAGAAGAAGACAAAATAATTTCTAACGACCCCATCCTTACAAACAAGGTGAATCGTTTTGATAGCGAATTTAAATTTAACGAAGAAGAAGACCTATCTGGTGATGAAGTTGAAGCAGAAGACCCTTTTGCATTAGACAGTGAAGACAGTGAGTTTTCTGGAGGTTTTCAAGCCGTTGGAGACGAAACCGAATCAAACGCCGGAGAAATAAATTAACTATTATTTAATAAAAATAAACACAAAAACCAAGCGATTGCTTGGTTTTTGTGTTAAAGTATTTTTATGGATAAAAAAGAATTTGAAAAACCAAAAAACACCCACAAAAACCTAGCTTTTAGAAACTTTTTACTAGGCTTTTTGAGTTTGTGTTTTATTTTTATAACTATAGTTGTATTAGTTTATAGCCAAATGAAATTGCCTGATTTTAATAATTTTCTAGATTATAAAATTAGCAACTCAACTAAAATTTATGACCGAACTGGCGACATTGTTCTATATGATCTACAAGGTTCGGTTCGTCGAACCGAAATACCATTAGCCAACATGGGAGACAATTTAAAAAAGGCAACCATTGCGGTTGAAGACGCAACATTCTATTCACATGGTGGTGTTCGCCCAAAATCAACAATCTATGCAGTTTTTAAAACAGTTACGACCGGTAAAAAACAGGGTGGCTCAACAATCACACAACAAGTTGTTAAAAACGCCATCTTAACTCGAGATAGAACTGTTTCGCGTAAAATCAAAGAGTGGGTTTTGGCAATTCGTATAGAGTCAACCATGAGTAAAGACCAGATTTTAGAAATCTACTTAAACCAAAATCCTTACGGTGGTGTTACATACGGGGCTTATGAAGGAGCACGTGGTTTATTCAACAAAGACCCAAAAGACCTAACCTTAGCCGAGTCAGCTTATATGGCAGCAATTCCAAAAGGCCCAAGTGTTTATTCACCCTATGGTAAAAATAAACAAAAACTTGAAGATCGTAAAAATTACGTTCTAAAAAGAATGTTAGACACTGGTGCAATTACAAATGATGAGTACAAAAAAGCCATTGATGAAAAAGTTGTTTTTGCGCCAGCTGAAAACCGAGGTATCAAAGCACCACACTTTGTGTTTTATATTCGTGAATACATAGCTCTAAAATACGGAGAAGAAGCGGTTGAAAACGGTGGATTATCTGTTTACACAACCCTTGATTATGATTTACAAAAAAAGGCTGAAGAAATTTTAAAGCGAAAAGCACTTGAAGCTGAAAAAGCGTTTGAAGCCACCAACCAAGCACTTGTAACAATGGATCCTAAAACAGGTCAAATTTTAGCCATGGTTGGTTCACGAGATTATTTTGACACAAAAATCGATGGTGCATACAACGTAGCGACAGCCCAAAGACAACCAGGTTCATCATTTAAACCAATTGTTTATGTTAAAGCTTTTGAAAAAGGCTACACACCTGACACTGTTTTATTTGATGTTCCAACAGAGTTTAACACCAGCTGTGCTCCGTGGGGTAGTAATGATAAACAATGTTACAGCCCTGATAACTTTGATGGAGCATTTAGGGGACCAATAAAATTACGTGACGCATTACAACAATCAATCAACATACCCGCTGTTAAGGTTTTGTACTTGGTTGGTGTTGATGAGGCTATAAAAACAGCTGGCGATTTAGGTATCGTATTAGCTGGTGATAAAAACCAATACGGACTATCACTTGTTTTAGGTGGTGGAGAAGTTTCACTACTAGATATGGTACATGGCTACAGCACACTTGCTAATTATGGAAAGTTTTTACCAGATACTGGTATTTTAAGAATTGTTAATGGTCAAGGTGATGTTTTAGAAGAGTATACAGAAAAAGAAGGTACTCAGGTTGTTAGTGAAGATGCAACCAAAACCCTAGCTAGTGTTCTAACTGATAATACGGCCCGTATACCAACGTTTGGCGCTAATTCAGCACTATATATACCTGGATACCAAATAGCCGCTAAAACAGGTACTACAAACAATAATAAGGATGCATGGTTAATCGGGTACACACCAAATATTGCAGTTGGTGTGTGGGCAGGAAATAATGATAATAAACAAATGAAAAAAGGTGGTGCTGCAATTGCGGGTCCTTCATGGAATGAATTTATGCGCTATGCACTATCTAAATACCCAGCAGAGGTCTTTATGGATCCACCACCAGTAAATACAAATATTAAACCTAGCTTGCGTGGTTCTTGGATGGGTGATGAGTCAAAAATAATAGATTCTAGAACAGGCCTTTTGGCTGATGATTCAACACCTATCGAGTTTAAAAAAGAGGTTATTAGTGGGGGCGTTCACTCGATTCTATATTACGTAGATAAAAACAACCCACTAGGGGACAAACCAAGCAACCCATACAACAATCCAATGTTTAAAAACTGGGAATACGGCATACAAAATTGGTGGTCAAAAAATTCAGGTCGTTATGGTAACTCGATGAGTTTAAACCTAAACACCGAAACAAATACAAACAAACCACAAATAACAATAATAACTAATCCTTATGAAATACTAAAAAATGATTTACTTTCTTTTGAATTCTCAATAACTTCAAAAAATCAAATCAAAAAAACAAATGTATTTTTTAATGGTAAATTTATTGGCGAAACAACAACAAACAACTTTTCAAAACAATTATTAAATGGTGATGTTTTAAGTCAAAACTCAATAACACTAATAACCGAAGATTCATTAAATAATTCGACATCTAAAACTATTACATTTTAGATAGTAAAAGATACTAGAAAAGTTTTTAAAAATAAAAGACATTGTTTAAACAATGTCTTTTATTTTTAAACTTAACTGGTTTTCAAACTCTTCTAAAATTAAGTTTTTATTCAAACCAATTTTGTGTTTTAAAATCGGTTTTGTTTTTATTTTTACAATATCTCCTATAACACTAATGTCTTCTTTTTTTAAAGTAATACCAGTAATATCAGAAATTATTTTTACAATATTACTTTTCAATAAAAGAGGTTTACTTTTTTTATTTATAATATTTTTTAAGTAATCATTAATTTGCTTCATTAGTTTATTTAATTATGTTTTTATATAACGTACTTATATTAGTATATTATCTATTTAAAGGCATAACTAAGTATAAAAAGTCTTGATTATTTAACCCATTTATAATCATTGGCTTATTAGGGGTTGTTAGGTTTAAAACAATTGATTGTTCACTTATAGAATTAAAACATTCTAAAAAGTATTTATAATTAAAGTTTATTATCAAACCATCACCTTCAATATTTGCTGGTATTATAGAATCTATTTCGCCAGATTCATTACTACCTGCGTAAATAGACAAGTTCTTGTTTGCACTATCAACATTAAAACGAATATGATTAAACTTATCAATAAAAGCATTTGTTAGTCTTATATTTTTTAAAACATCATCTTTTAAAACTATAACCTTTGTTGTATTACTTGTGGGTATAATTTGTTTATAGTCAGGGAATTGACCATCAACTAATCTGGTCGATAACAAATACTGATTTTTAATATCTGAAAAAGTTAATTGATTTTTTGTATAATTTATAACCAAGTCATCACCCCAGTCTGAAACAATTTTTATTATGTCGGGTATATTTTTTATTGGTATCAAAAACGGTGTATTTAGTTCTTTAAATGAAATTCTTTTTTCAGCTAAACGGTAACCATCGGTCGCCACGGCGATCATTTGTTTATTGTCTCCATAAATATAAACACACGACATTTCAGGTTTTATTTCAGATTGTGATGCGCTCCAAAAAGTTGATTTCAATAAATTAATAAAACTATCTTTATTTATTGAAAAACTTTCATCACCCCCAAAAGGAATTATCGGGAAATCATCACTTGGCAACACTAAACATTTTGCTGTAGTGTTTTTAGTTGATATTACTAAAAAACCGTCCAACTCTTCGATAGTAACAATACCCTCATCGTTTAGATTTAAAATAACTGACGCAATTGTGTTTGCTTTGACTGAAACAATACCTTCTTTTTTAACACTTGCAGGTAATGTACCATTAAAACCCAGTGAAAGATTTGTTGCCCTAATATCACAAGAATTATTTTTAACATCAAACACAATAGTTTCAAGTGCAGGGAGAGTTGAATTTTTACTAGAAACTTTTTCAGCAAATGAAATTGTTTTTTGTATATCTTTTATATTACATTCTATATACATAATATTATTTATATTATAGCTCTGTTAATTTGTTGATAAGTGTTTTTTAACCTTTGTTTGTATAACTATTCTGGGAAAGATTTTGTTAATACTACCTGAATAAAATTTTAATATCGTCTAATTCTTTTTGGAGGCTTGGGTTGTTTTCTAAATCTTTGCGTACTTTTTCACATGAATGGATGACAGTTGTATGATCTTTTCCACCTAATTTTTGACCAATAAGTGGAAAAGATATACTAAATTCTTCTCTTAAAATGTACATAATTATTTGTCTTGCGCGAACTATTTCCTTTCTTCTGGTCTTTTCGTAAATAATTGATTCGTTTAAGTTGTAAAATGTGGCTATTTTTTTAACTACATCTTCAATTGAAACTTGTTTTTTGGGTTTAGTTGTATTTTTAAGTAATATTTTTGCTTCGCTTAAATCAAAAACCTTTTTACGCATTGTTTGTTGAAGGATTATGTTATTTGCGATCCCTTCAAGCTCTCTAATACTACCCTCTACTGTTTCGGCTACAAATTCTAATACATCTTGAGCTATATGGATTTTTTGAGACTCTAGTT
Source organism: uncultured Candidatus Saccharibacteria bacterium (assembly GCA_964591475.1). GTDB lineage: Bacteria > Patescibacteriota > Minisyncoccia > Phycocordibacterales > UBA9973 > MFUC01. Next base: position 10,159 of record CAZQAX010000011.1, on the reverse strand, counting down.
TTTGTTTGATTATTGCCATACGTGACTCATAATCAGGCTCTAAAACCTCTACAATCATCCCCTGTTGAAACCTTGACCTTAATCGGTCCTCAAGTCCAGGGATAAAGTTTGGGTGCTTATCAGACGAGAATATAATTTGTTTATTTTGCTCATGAAGAGTATTAAAAACATGGAATAATTCTTCTTGGGTTTTTGTTTTTGTGGTTACGAATTGAATATCGTCAATAATTAAAACATCAAAACGTCTGTATTTTTCTTTGAAAACACTGATTTTATTACCCTGAAGGGCATTTATATAATCAATATAGAATTTTTCAGTCGTTGTGTAGTGAACCTTTTTATTTGGGAAGTTTTGTTTTATAGCGTTACCTATTGATTGAATAAGGTGGGTTTTACCTAAACCAGTGTTACCAAAAATAAAGAATGGGTTATATACTGTGCCAGGATTTTTAACAATTGCCTGTGAGGCAGCGTAAGCTAATTCATTAAAAGATCCGACAATAAAAGATTCAAAAATATATCGAGAGTTTAGATTGTCTTCTTTGTTTACATATAAATCTTGAAGTGGTAGTGATTGAGGGCTTACTTCGGGAACACCTTTTTTATTTGTACCAACCTGGTTTGTTTTAACTATCTCGTACTCGATTGCCCTGATTGAATCATCATGATTCATAAGGGTTTTTAAGATTAATTTATGAAATTTGGTTTGTAGCCACTCTTTAACAAAATCATTTGGAACTCCAATATATGCGGTGCCTAGTTCTAAATTTAATAAAACAGTGTTCTTAAACCATGTTGTAAGATTTGGTTTAGAAACTTCATTTTCCAAGTCGATTAAACAAGCTTGCCAAAGTTGTGTGTTTTCTACCATAGTTTTACTATTATACTCTATTTGGTTTAAAAAATTAAAAAAATAAAAACTGTGGGAAATGTGTGGATAGTGTGTATATAACTAATAACCCCACCCTACTTTTAAGAATGGTGTAAAAATACCTCTTTTTAATAAAAAGGTTGCATTTTTCAATAAAAATGATATATTGCGTCTATGTCACAAACATACCAACCTAAAACCAGAAAGAGAGCAAAAACTCACGGCTTTCTAGTTCGCTCAAAAAGCACTAGTGGTCAAAATATTCTTGCCCGCCGCAGACAAAAAGGTCGCGCAAAACTGGCTGTTTAGTCCTATTTAAATATAACTTAATATGCTTAAAAAAGAGCTCCGTTTAAAAACAGAAGACTTCAAAAGCCTACCTAAAACCCAAAGGTATCACACTGAAAATTTTACGATTAGCTATATAATAAAGCATACTCAAAGCGGCTCAAGAGGCCGTTTTGCTGTTGTTGCACCAAAAAAGCTTTATAAATTAGCGGTTTCTAGGAATAAGGCCAAGAGGTTGACTTATGGTGCCCTAGAGGATTTAGCCACTAATTTAAACACAAAGTTTGAAAAAGTCTTTATTTTTGTCAAAAAAGACATATTAAATAAGGATAAAAATCAGATTTTAGATGAAATAAACAGTGTTTTAAAGCTAAAATAGTTATTTATGTTAGAAAAAACCAAGCCAAAAAAGAGTAAAATAGCCCAAAAAACCTTTAATTTTGTTATAAAATTAATAAATTACTATCAGGCCGCACCAAAAGGGCACCACTGCAACTTTACCCCCTCTTGTTCAGACTATACCAAGCAGGCGCTTGTAAAATACGGTTTATTTAAAGGCCTTTTTCTGGGTTTTAAGCGCATTTTAAAGTGCCACCCGTTTAGGGGGTTAACTATAGATACTTTAAAATAGCTTGTTTTTTAAGGTGTATTTTGACCTGTTTGTTTTTTATTGAAAAACAAGTAGAATGGTACTAATGAAAGCCTTCTGGAAAAATATAATCTACAAACCAATTCTAAGCCTATTTATTATAATTTTAGGCATTGTCCCTGGTGGGTCACTAGGTTTGGCTATTATTTTAATTACAATATTAGTTAAGATTGTTTTACTGCCTTTGTCGTTAAAATCAAGCAAAAATGCTGTTTTAATGAGACGTATTCAACCGAAAATTGATGCTCTAAAGATCAAGTTTACTGATAAAAACACTCAAGCTATAGAATTAATGGCGCTTTATAAAAAAGAGGGTGTTCACCCAATGTCGGGCTGTTTACCGTTATTGATTCAAATACCTATTCTAATCGCACTATATCAAGTTTTAAGCGTATCTTTTGTCGATGGTGCTATACCTTTTGGTTTGACTGCGCCAGAGAACATTAGCTCGATATTTTTAGGTATAGATTTACTTGCAAAATCGATCCCGCTAGCTATTTTAGTTGGTGCTGCTCAATATTTTATGGCTCACATAACTGGTAATCAAATGTCGACCACAGGAGATGACATGCAAGCTCAACTAGCTAGATCAATGCAAATGCAAATGAAGTATGTACTACCTGTTATGATGGTCTTTTTGGCTTATGCTACAAATGGCGCATTATCATTATACCTACTAATCAGTACCCTACTAGCAATACTGCAAGAAGTTTTAGTTAGAAGATATTATGCAAGCAGAATTTAATTCAAAAATTAAAGACAATAAAGAAATCGAACTAGAAATAATTAAAATACTTAGTTTTTTCAACATTAATTCTAATGTTGTTTTTTTTAATACAGATTTTAATATTTTTTTAATAAAAATTGACAATCAAAACAAAGGACAAGACAAACAAGGGGGTTACCGTTTTGATCAAGAATTTTGCGTGGCGCTTGAAACGGTTTTGCACGCTGTTTTACCAAAAGATAGCTTTCTAAAGGTTGATTTTAATAACGGTTTTTCAAACCTATTGGAAACAATAAAAGACGAAGTTCATAGCGCAATTAACCAAGCAAAGTACTACAATCAACCAATTGGTTTAAAATCAAAAAACGCCTTTGAAAGACGTTTAAAGCATTTGTATATTGATAATGTTTACAAAGTCAGGCACGAATCGATAGGTGTTGGTGATGAACGACAAATTGTTGTCTACCCTGACTAAATTCTAAATAGTTTAATCGGTTTTTGTTTTGTATAGCAAGCCGGTTTTTTTATCTCTGAAGTATATTAACTTGCCATCACTTGAGGGTTTTATAATATCAACATCAAAACTTGCACCTAAATCATTACTACTAACTAAAACCTTTTGAGTCCCAGTGTTAACATCATAAGAAATTATAGAATCATTATAGTTTACCTCGCCTTTGTACCAATCGTCTGGTAATACGCCTTGTGGGGCCACTGGAGTGGCACACACAACCACATTGGCGCTGATGGCTGTACATTTATCAGCCACAGTTTTTATTGGGAAGAAGCCTAATTTTTTACCTTTATATAAATTAGTTTCATACTTACTGTCACTAACGGTGCTAATTAATATACCTGCATCAAAAGGGAGTACTTTTGTTGTTAAGCCATAACCACTAGTTATTTTTGTTTTTGAGGAGTCTTTGGTGTTAACAATATATGCCGAGCCCGAAACTTTACCCGATGCCCTACTAGTTAAAACTAAATTATTATCATCAAACCAGTCTAGTAGCCAATCAGTAAATGATGTTTTAAGTAGTGTTGTGCGATCACTTTTACCTAATGTGCCTGTGATTATTTGGGCTGATTGTCGAGATTCGTCTGAGATTAAGCCAGCGAATTTACCAGTTTTTTCACTTACTGCAAAAGACCGAACATTTTTAGGTAAATAATCACCAACCACTGTACCCAAGTTACTTTCTTTTTTAGAAATCGTACCGATGAATGTTTCAATTGTTTGCATGTCTTCCCTACTATAACGATATACGACTGAATCATTATATATGAACGCCTCGCCAAGTCTTGTTGTTACCGTGTTTGAAAGTCTTTGCTCGACTTCTCCTGGGTATTGTTCGTACACAATACCGTCATATTTTATATAGCGAATACCGAATTTTTTAATTTTTGTGTCGGGTGTTTTTTTATCTTGACTGAATGATATTTGGTCAACGGTTTTTTCAACTGGTATAAAGTTTATTACTGGCTGTTCTGAAATCAGTGAGTAATTTTTTGCGGGTGCGGTTTGGCCCAATACCCCACCGGTGTCAGTGTTTGTTTCATCAGGATTTACTTCTGGGTCATTCTGATTGTTGTTGTTAACATTTGCAGGTCTGTCAAAAAGCGAAAACAGATTTGTGTTTGGTGTGTCGGCTGTGTTTGATGAGTTGTCTTTTTTTAATATAGTATTAACCAATAGTAAAACCAAGCTTAATCCAACCAAGCCTAGACCGATAAAGAGAATTATTTTTTGAGTTTTTGACATAATTGTTTAATCTTATTTTACTACTTAATTATTATTTGTCTTGTGCTACGCACTGATTATATAAATCAGCTCGAAGAGGGGCTTCTACGTTTGTAAATGCGTTACTGCCAGTACAGCTACCAGAGCTTAGGTATTTGTATGTACCTAAAACATTTTGATTACAAGTGTCGTAAACCTTTTTCATCATTTCGGTATATGCATCAACATCGGTTTGTTGGTTGTATAGTATGTCTTTAGGGAAAACTGTTTTTTTAGCAATTGGCATATAAATACCCTTTGAGTAATCGCCATATTTTGAACCCTTAGGGAAGAACGTAATACCAAACAATCCAACACTGTGTGAGTATCTCCAGTCTAAACCTAAGTCAGCAGCGTTTTTATTTGGAGGCTCTTTACCAGTATTATCATCGTTATAAACCTTATCGGCATAATTACCTGTAACTGGTTTACCCAAAAATGTTTTACCATCAGCAAAAAAATCTCGACGTGATTTAATACCTGATGACCGAACATTTTCATCGTGCCCTATTAGGCCAGGTATACCACGTGATTCACGTAAAATTGAAACCTGGATTAAGCAGTGTGGAATATTTGTTTTTGAAGCCGCCACCCATGTTTTAATGCTGTCATAGTAGGTTGTTCTCTTAAATTTTTTCGTACTACCTGGGGCGGCTTTTTCTTCGGCGGCGTCTTGTTCGCTAAGTCTGGCCTGATTACCCTCTGATGTTTGAATAAATACCAAACTCTCACCCGAGACCTCAACCCTGTTTAGCCCTATACCCCAATTGGTTAGGTTTGGGTTAATTGTGTTTAGTAGTAGGTATGAACCCAATGCAATGCCTAGTGCGATAAATGAATTTGAAATCATTTCAGTACTTTCTTTTTTAATAGAAGGTACAGCCGCGTTTGCCATTAGTTTTAGACCATAGTGAATAATATTAATTACGGCAACTAGTGCAATAAAGCCGTAAATCATATTTATAAAAGTCGAAATGTATTTTGAAAACGAGCCTGGTATGGTTGGGTCAAAAGCTGGGTAAAGGGTTTTTTTATCAACCCCAAGTTTTGTTGTATTAGCAAGGCCGGGGATGTTGGCTAGAAAAATGTAGGCTTTGTCGCTACCCGCAACCAAACCTTCGGTACCACCAACTTTGAAAAACTCAATTTGACTAGGGCTAAAGGTGCCAGTAATTGAACCCCAAATGTCATCAATTTTTGATTGGTCAACTGGGCGCAAGCCTGGGGCTGTGTTGCTAACTTTTTTACCAAATAAATAGTCGGCATTAATATTAAAAGTACCCAAGTATTCGCCTTCGTCAGGTTTGGTTGTTGATTTTGTGTCGCCCCAGGCCTTAACTAAATACGATGTACCCTTTTCGACTGTAAATGTATGTTTTGATGCACCCAATACCATGCCGTCATTGCGGGGTGCGTCGGGGTCTTGGATTTCTTTCCATTCGCCTACCGTATAATCAAGTACCTTTTCGCCGTCAAATCGGGCTAGGCCCACATAAATTGGTGTGTAGTGATTGCTTGGTAATAATGTTAGGGCTGCAAAATCAACAGCGGCGCTTGCTTTTGTTTTGGCTGTGCCCGCACTGATTAGTTTAGAGTCTGTGACTATAATTGACTGTGTAACTGATTTGCCCGAAGTAAGAGGTGTTTGAACAAGTAGTGGGTCAGGTGGTGTCACTGTATTTTGAGGCAGTGCTGAAAAAGCGTTAAAGCCTAGGTACGTACTATTGCCCGCAAAGAAAAAGTCTACACCTTTATCAACTTTTGAGGTTATTAAAAATTTGTCCTTGGTGGCTAATGTTTTAGATTTTGTAGACTTATCAAGGGGGATGTTGGTCAAAAGCATACTGATATTATCAGGTGTGCTACTGGTGCCTGATGCGGTAAAACCTTTGAATGTGCCTTTGCCGTCAACATTTGTTACAGTAATTGTTATGCTTTTTGGCTGCGGAGGAAAGTCATATTTTAAATTACCAGTAATTAAAATATTACCCGAGTCTTCTGACATGCTTTCGGTTGTTATATTAAGCTCGCCTACTACGCCAGGTGAGCCGTCTTTGAAGTTAATAAACTGCTGGTTAGGATTTGCTGCGCCCGAACCTTGTGCCCCAGCCAAGGTGTTGTTTGACAATAAAAGCAAAAAGGCAAAAAATATTGTTAATGGTTTTTTTGCGAAACTTTTTTCTAGAATACTTTTAGTGAAGTTCATTTATATAGTATATCAAATTTTTATTTGATACGTACGTGCAAATCCATCAAAAAGACTTTTTATGATTTCGTACGATATTTTTAGATTTTGGTTAACATTGCCACCAGGCGAAAGAGTAATTAAAAAAGGTCTAGAGCTTGGGCTAATATTGTTGCCGGCCACATCCCAAAGGAACTTAATATTTTGAGAATCCAGGTATTTAGGGTGCGCTCCGTATGGGGCAGCGAAAAATGAGGATTCGCGGTTAATACTGTCACCCGAACGAAGTGCGCGGGTTATAAATGGTTCGCCACCAGATGATAGTGGGTATATCGATAGGTTTAGATCAAACGGTTTGAATTCGCTTTCGGCGCTAGCTACTTTGCCTGAATAGCTGGTTGCCACTTCTATAAGTTCTGAATTTTTAAGGCTATCCATTAAAATTGTATAAGAGTCTCGGCCTTTACCATTACTTGAGCCTGAAACCTGGCTATTTCTTTGCCAAATAAAGC
>CAZQAX010000011.1:0-3047 GCA_964591475.1 uncultured Candidatus Saccharibacteria bacterium | reverse complement strand
CGGCCTTTACCATTACTTGAGCCTGAAACCTGGCTATTTCTTTGCCAAATAAAGCTAACTTGTTTTGCGCCACTTTGGCCAAACGTTGGGGTTGCGCTAGGTATGCCAACAAATTTAACTAACGATTCTGGGCCCGGTAAAGATTTACCTTTATAAAATGGTGGCGCGTAAGTATCGGGTGCCTCCCATAATAGATCAACACTACTAGCTGAAATACTAATTGATTTTATAATTTCAGATCTTTCGGGTGTCATTATTTGAACAGCTAGTGTTAGTGTGTCACTTGGTGCAATGAAGGTTATTGAATTAACCCCCTCGCCTTCTTTGATTATTTGACCTTTGGCAAACCAGCGAATGTTTGAGTCAGTTAAGTTAACACTAAAACTTTCAAGCGTTACTGTTACTTTTTGGCCCGGTTCGGGTATGTTTGGGCTAGTTTTAATGTCGATATCTGAGGCGCTTTGGGCGTTGGTAGTGTTTGGGGCAAGGCATAGTAAAAAAGCTGTAAACAGTATTGATATTGATAAGGTTAAAAGCTTTTTCATATTTTAAATTATAATTGCGAAGAAATGTCTGCGACCTCGGTTTCGATTTGTTTTTGATCTTGTTCGATTTTTTCTATTTTACCAAGCTCGGCTTGAAGGGTTGTTTTTTTGCCCTCGGTTTTTTTAAGCTCTTCTAGTTCGGTTTCGATTTCAGATTTTAATGTTTTTAATGCGACAAGTTTTTTCTCAACAGTTGATTTTTTGTTACTTAAAAGGCTTTCAATAGTTAAAAGCAGGTTGTTTATTTTTTGTTTTTCGTCGTTCAGATTTGAGTTAGGTGTACTTGAGGTTGCGCCAACTGATGAAATAGCCTGCTTGTAAGCTTCTTCTAGTTCGGTGACTACTTTGTCTTGATTTTGTTGTTCATCTTGCATAACCTTATTATACTTTATTTTAATGTTTCGCGTAACATTTGTTCAAGTCGGGCAATGTCTTCGTCTGGCTCGTTTTCTTTGCTGTACTCTGGGCTTGGCGGGCTAACTGGTTCTGGGGTGTTTTGGGTTTCTATTGGTTTTATATCTGCTTGCGTGGTGTTTACTTGTGTCGGAGCTTTTTCTTGTTCTTTTTCGGGTGCTACGTCTTCAATAACTTGATTAATTTCGTTCTCAGATTCAATTTCTTGTGCGTCAACAACTTCGCGGGCTTTGCGAATAGCTAATATTTGAGCTGGGTCAGAGGTAATTATTTGCTGTTCGGTGTATGAGGCCAAAACTTTGATGGCTACGTGTTGTTTACCAGCAAAGAATATACCCTCACCCACGCTTGACTCTAGTAGCACCAAACGCTCTTGATCGGTTAGGTGAAATGTTTTCTGTAGCACGTCGATCGAGCTTGGGCTTTGTTTTAACAATAACAACATAGCCGAGTTGGTAACAATGGCTGTACCATATTCGTTTTTCATAAAGTCATCAATGTTCTGCGATATAACCGATAGGCCCAAATAGTATTTACGGCCACGTTTAGCAATACCATACAAAAACGAAGCAGTGTCGGGCGAACGCATCATAACCCATGCTTCATCAACCACAAATAAACGTTTTTTTAGTGTGTGACGAATTGAATTCCATATAAAGTGCGTAACTATATACATGGCAATAGGTTTTAATTCGTCTTCCATATCGCGAATTGAAAACACAACTAATTTTTTTGTAATATCAACATTACTAGGTTGGTTTATAAAAGTAGACCATGAACCGCTAGTGAATTTGCGTAGTCTTTGTAAAACTGACTCAGAACCATCCATACCAGCCAAAACCATTTCAAAGTCTGATAGTAGTGGTGGTTCAGATTCGGTAAAGTCAGCATCGGGTGTAATGTCTTTTAGGGCATATGTTTCAGATAGCGCGCGGTCAACGATTGAATCCTCTTCGGGGGTCAAACCGCCCAACATTAACCTGAACAATCCAACGAGTGAAATTATTTGTGAACGCAATACATCGGCTGGGTTTTCGTCTTCGCGAACGGCTGGTAATTCAAACGGGTTAATGTGGTGGTCTGATGAAAGTGAAATATTAAAATACCTACCCCCTACGGCTTCGGCTAAATATTCGTATTCGCGTTCAGGGTCGATAATAATAACATCAGTACCAAACATGAGCGACCTAATGACTTCAAGCTTGTTAGCAAAAGATTTACCAGAACCAGAGGTTGCAATGGTTACCGAGTTGTAGTTTTCAAGTGAAAAACGATCAAAGATAACAAGACTAGCATTGTGACGATTAACACCATATAAAATACCCGAATCAGATGTTAGGTCAAACGAAACGAATGGAAAAATACTAGCCACTGGTTCGGTGTTCATTTGCTGGGTTATTTGTAGTCTGTCATTGTTAAGGGGTACCACTGATAGAAAGCCTTCTTCTTGTTGAAATAGGGCTGGTTTTAGAATAACCATTTGGGTTTCTAGAATTGCGCGAACTTCGTTTTCGGTTTTGAATAGCTCGGTGTCGTTGTCGGCATAAATTGTTATGTAAACGGCAAAATCAAAAACCTTTTCTTCGGCTTGGATTAGGCTGTCGCGTAACTGTTCAAGGTTTTTATATGCTGCATCAAGTGCTGGGTCGCGCACCATACCCTTCTCTTCGCGGGTCATGATTTGGCTTTCTACTTCGGCCACCTTTTTTTCAAATATTTTTAAAAGTCTAGCTGTGTCGACTGGGTGTATATAAATTGAAACGTCAAAAATTTTATCTAGATTGATGACCTGTGAAAACCAGTTGTCAGTTAAAAAGCTTGGGTATGAAACAATGAAATAAGTTCGGGCAATTTTGTCGCCCAAGTGAAGTGATTTTGGTGAAATTTCTAATGCAGCAGGCGCTAAAATATCGCGAAGTTCCATTTTCGCTTTATTATAAATCTCCTCTGGGTTAATAGGGGTTAGATCAAGGTTTGCCTCGGTTTCTTCTTTTTTGTTTTTTCCAAAAAGACCAAATAGTGCCATATATTTATTATATACTACTCAAAATTAATTGCCTTGCGTCTGTCGCCTGGGTTAAAGACTTT
>CAZQAX010000010.1:0-19630 GCA_964591475.1 uncultured Candidatus Saccharibacteria bacterium | reverse complement strand
CATTATCAAAAGGTGGTATAACGAATGACGAAGACGAAAACGTCGGTGTCGTGCGCGAAATCAAAGACGAATTAGGTATTGATGTTAAAGTCATCGAAAAACTAGGCGAAAATTCATATATCGCTTCACACCCTGAAAAAGGCAAGATCAAGAAAAATGTAATCTTGTTTTTGGTAGAAGCTAATTATGGCGAACTAACACTTGAATCAAGCGGAGGCCTAGATGGTGCCGAATGGTTTGAATTACACGAAATACCTAACCTTAAAATGTACGACGATATTGTACCTATGATAACCAAGGCTGTATCTATCATTACATCTCAATAAATTCTAAACAGAATTCTTATACTCCATAACTCTAAACAAAAATACTATGACAATGACCACTGATTTCTCTATATTTGAAAAACAATTAGGTGTAAAATTTAAAAACAAAGACTTGCTAACTCAAGCGTTTACACACCGATCATATGTAAACGAAAATACAAAACTAGCTCATGGCCACAATGAACGCCTTGAATTTTTAGGCGATGCTGTGCTGGAACTAATTGTAACTGACTATTTGTACGAAAATTACCCTAGTCAAAACGAAGGTGAATTAACCGCATACCGCAGTGCATTAGTTAATGCCGTTATTATCTCAGAGGTAGCTAGCGAAATTAACATGAATGACTTTTTATTGCTTTCAAAAGGCGAAGCCAAAGACATGGGCAAAGCCCGCATGTATATACTGGCCAACACTTATGAAGCCTTTTTAGGTGCGCTATACTTAGACCAAGGTTATGAAATAGCTCGTGATTTTGTGCTAGACACGTTGGTACCAAAAATAACTAAAATTATTAAGAAAAAGCTATATCGCGACGGCAAAAGTTTGATACAAGAAAAAGCTCAAGAGATTGTCGGAGTAACTCCGTCATACAAAGTCATTTCAGCTATTGGCCCCGACCACGACAAACAATTTGTGATTGGCGTTTATATTGGCAATGAACTAATTGCCGAAGGTAAAGGTAAATCAAAACAAGAAGCCGAACAATCTGCTGCCAGGGAAGCCTTGGAGGTTAAAGGTTGGTTGGATTAATAAATTAAAAAACACTAATAAAAATATCGTTAGTGTTTTTTAATTTTTACCTTGATAAAGTCTCGTTCTAACGATACAATATACATATATATGCAACTAAAAAGCTTAGAGTTAAGCGGGTTTAAATCTTTTGCCAAGAAACATTCTTTGGATTTTCGTGCACCCGTTACGGCTGTTGTCGGGCCCAATGGTTCGGGTAAATCAAACGTTGTCGAAGCTATTCGTTTCGTTTTAGGCGAACAATCAAACAAATCAATGCGGTCAAAAGCTGGCGCTGATTTAATATTCAAGGGCTCTAAAAATCTAGAGCAATTAAATCGCGCCAAGGTTGAAATTGTTTTTGATAATACTGATCGTAAGTTAACTTTTCAAAATTCATCTGACATTAAGGTTTCGTTAGATTATGACGAAGTTCGCATTTCGCGCGAAGTTTTTCGCGATGGGGCAAACAAGTATTTAATAAATAGTACCGAGGTTAGACTTAAAGACGTTACTGAACTATTAGCAAGTGTGCACATAGGCGCATCGGGCCACCATATAATATCGCAAGGTGAGGCTGATAAAATTTTGTCGGCAACCCCAAAGGATCGCAAAAACATGATCGAAGACGCACTAGGTTTGCGTATTTACCAATTGCGCATGAAAGACGCCGAGAAGAAATTGGACAAAGCACGCGCTAATTTAAAAGAGGTAAGCAGTTTGCGCCGTGAATTGGCTCCGCACCTAACATTTTTAAAACGCCAGGTTGAAAAGATCGAGAAGGCTGAAAGTGTACGTACTGAGCTTGAAATCAAAACTGTTGAATATTACAGTAATGAAAAGGCTTTGTTATTGCTTGATCGCCAAAATATTGAACAAGAACTAATTCAAAACAAAAATTTACTTGAAAATATAAAGGCCGAAATCACTGGTACTGACAATGTTGAGCGAGCCAATATCGACACAACTGAACTAAATAATTTAAAAAGGTCACTGCATGACAAACAATCAGCTCGCCAAAATATTGGCCAATCAATTGCACGTATTGACGGTATGATATCAATGCTAGGTAGCTATGGCAAAGATTCAGCCGGTACTATATCGCTAAGTGTTTTAAAAGAAGAATTTCGCGTTGTCGAATCAGTGCTTGAACTGGTTAAAACTTCACGCCCTGACGAGATTAAAAATCATATCGATCGCATTAAAAGTATTTTACATAAACTAGTTACTAGCGAAGCTGATATTAAAGAGGCTGAAAATCAGTCAAAATTGATTGAGCTTGAGGTAGAGAAAAATAAATTACTGGCTGAAATGCAAGCCTCTGATGCCGAGATTGTTGAACTGACCGGTAAAGTTAATGAAATTGAAAGCACTATTGAGTCAATAAATAGAAATATTCAAAACAAAGAATTTGCTTTGCGTAGTATCTTAGAGAGGGAGGGTGAAATTAAAACAAAAATCGCCCTACTTGAACGCGACATGCAAAATTTGTCTGAACGCGAAAACGCTATTGTGCCTTTTGAAGAAGAAATGGCAATGCTGTTGGGCCCAGCAATAATTCATAAAGCTCGTGGTGCAGAGGTAGTTAATGTACCTAGCAAAGAAGCCCACGCCGAATCTCGCCGTATACTAGAGCGCCTTAAAATTAAACTCGAAGAGTTGGGCGGTATTGGCGGAGGCGAAGTAATAAAAGAATTTAATGAAACAGCCGAGCGTGACCAATTTTTAGAGAAAGAGGTTCGCGACATAGAGGGCAGTATTAATAATTTGTCTAATTTGGTGGTTGATCTACGCGAAGAAATGAACAAGTTGTTCAATGAAGGTATTTTAAACATTAACAACGTATTCAAAGACTTCTTCTCGGCAATGTTTGGTGGTGGTAATGCATTTTTAAGTGTTGTAACTGAACACAAACGCAAAGACGATGATGATGTGGCTGATAATAAAGAGGGTGATTTTGTGGTTGAACAGGGTATAGACATTAACGTGTCATTGCCTCATAAAAAGGTTAAAGATTTGCATATGCTTTCTGGTGGTGAGCGGTCGCTAACATCTATTGCACTGCTATTTTCAATGAGTCAGGTTACACCACCACCGTTTTTGGTATTAGACGAAACTGACGCGGCGCTTGATGAAGCTAATTCGCGTCGTTATGGTGACATGATCGAACGACTTTCAAAACTATCGCAACTAGTGGTTGTAACCCACAACCGCGAGACAATGTCGCGCGCTGGGGTACTGTACGGAGTAACTATTGGGGCCGATGGATCGTCTAAACTACTATCAGTCAAATTCGATGAGGCTACGCAGTACGCTAAATAGGTCCAAAGTAGCCACTTTTCCACATAAAACCCACAAAAACTTGACAAATAGAACTTATCTTGCTATACTCTATTTGTGAGTTAAGAACTCCAACCAGAAACGATTTATTGTAACTGGTTAAAGTCACAACATTACCGCCTTCGGGCGGTTTTGTTGTTATTGGGCAATTACTTGCTTGCATTTAAATTTATATTTGTAATAATAAGGGTTCGGGGGCGTCAACTTAGTTGTAGCCCTTGCTATACGGCTATATAATTTAAAATATAAATAAATTACCCCTTTCATGCAGGTTTCGATTTCACTCACTTATTGACTTTGTGGAGTTTGACTCGTTACCTGCATCAAGAGGGTAATTTTTTTTGGAAAAATATTTTTTAATACACATAGTTTTTAAATAAAAACACAAAACAGCTTCTCATGCAGGGTACGTATATTTTGTCGAGACAAAATTACTCAGTCTCGCGCCGACGCGCTGCGAAGCCCCTGCTTAGAGAACTGTTTTGTATTTTTCTTTGTACCACTATTCTCTGTAGCTTCCCCCTCGCCTTAATAAGGAGAGGGGGATAAAGGGGGTGAGGTAGCGCTAAAATATATTTATTTTTTAATGTTTTTATTTAATTTTCTTATATTTCGTTTGTAAATAATACTTTACATGTAGTTATTTTTATTAAAAAAGCTATTTTATATATGAAAAATATAGAAAATATATTATTTTTTATAAGTTTATGTAAATAATAATTTACGTATATACTTTTTTAACTTTTCCACACATAGTAATGCTAAAAATATTGTTATTACATAACTATTAAACGATAATATATGTATAGCAACGAGATGGTTACCTGGTCGCATCACGTTGCGCTTATAAATAATATGCATTAATGTTTATGGCAGCAAAGAAAAGAAAGGCAGCTAAAAAAGCAGTTAAAAAAGTAGCAAAAAAGAAAGTTGCTAAAAAGACTGTAAAAAAAGCAGCTAAAAAGAAAACAGCTAAAAGAAAGAAATAATATTTCTTCATACGCTTTTTAAGAAAAACACTCCGTTCGATAGCCGGAGTGTTTTTCGTTTTATGGTAAACAGGGTCAATAGCAAAAAAGGCCTTTATTTGCTATAATGTCTATCTTATGGGATTTTTCAATTTTGGAGGCGATATACGCGAAAAGACAAAGAAAAAATACACTCCTTTTGCGGAGCTTGTTAATAAACACGAACCTGAATTAGCTAGTAAAAATGCTGACGAATTAAAGGCTATAGTTGCTGATTTAAAAGTACTGGTTAGTGAAAAAGGTTTTGACGAATACGTCGAATCTATGGCTTTTGCATTGATACGCGAAGCTTCAAAGCGCACTATTGGCCAACGTCATTACGATGAACAAATAATCGGTGGTAAAATCATTCACGAAGGCAATATTGCCGAAATGCGCACCGGTGAAGGTAAAACACTAGTGGCAACATTGCCTGCATTTTTGAATTCATTATCAGGTAAGGGTGTGCACATAATTACCGTTAACGATTTCCTTGCGCGACGTGACGCTGGTTGGATGGGCCAAGTTTTTAATTATTTAGGTGTTAGTGTTTCAGTTATTGGCGGGCAAACATCATTTATGTATGACCCTAGTATTGTTGCACCCGAAGACACTAATGATGAAGAAGTCTTTCGTGTTGTCTATGAAAAATTGCGCCCTTGCACACGCCCAGAGGCTTACCAAGCCGATGTTACGTACGGTACCAATAGCGAATTTGGCTTTGACTATTTGCGAGACAATTTAATATATACAATAGATCAAAAAAATCAACGAGGTCACAACTATGCCATTATTGATGAAATAGACTCTATTTTAATTGATGAAGCCCGAACACCTTTGATTATTTCACAGCCAGCCGAAGACAGCGACGAATTATATGCAAAATTTGCTGGTATTGCCCGAAATTTACACGAAACCGAAGACTACTCAATCGATGAAAAGATGAAGGCTATTCAGTTAACTGATAGTGGTATTTCAAAAACTGAAAATGAAATGGGTGTTGAAAATATCTATACTGAAAAGGGTATTCGTTATGTTCACCACCTTGAAAATGCCGTTCGCGCCAAAGCGCTATATTTAAAAGACCGAGACTACGTAGTTAAAAACGGCGAGGTTATAATTGTTGACCCGTTTACAGGCCGTATGCAACCTGGCCGCCGTTGGAGCGATGGGCTACACCAAGCCATCGAAGCCAAAGAGGGTGTTAAGGTCGAGCAAGAAACTAGAACAGTTGGCTCAATTACATACCAAAATTACTTTAGGTTCTACGATAAACTATCTGGTATGACTGGTACCGCTATGACTTCTCGTGAAGAGTTTTATAAAGTTTATAAAATTGATGTTATACCCGTGCCTACACACCGTGAAATTAAACGTGTTGACCACAATGATCAAATCTTTCAAACCGAAAAGGGTAAATTTGCCGCAGTGGCTAAAAAGGTTAAAGAACTACAAAAAAAAGGTCAACCTGTGTTGATAGGTACTGTTTCAATTGAAAAAAGTGAACTACTTTCAGCTTATTTAAATAGCGAAGGTGTGAAGCATACAATTTTAAATGCTAAAAATCACGAAAAAGAAGGTGAAATAATTGCTCAGGCAGGTCGCCGGGGTAGTGTAATGGTCGCTACAAACATGGCAGGCCGAGGTATTGATATTATATTAGGCGGTATGCCGGTTAACGTAGAAGACCAAGAGGCTATTAAAGCCATGGGTGGCCTATATGTTATTGGTACTGAACGCCATGAGGCAAGACGTATTGATAATCAATTACGTGGCCGTGCTGGCCGTCAGGGTGACCCAGGTGAAACTGTGTTCTATGTGTCTCTTGAAGATGATCTAATGCGTATATTCGGTTCAGAACGTATTAAAACTATGATGGGTCGCTTTGGTATACCCGAAGATCAGCCAATTGAAAACGGTATGATAACTAAAACACTTGAAAATGCTCAGGCTAAAATTGAAGGTTTTCATTTTGATGCCCGTAAGCACACTTTGGAATACGATGACGTGCTAAGCACTCAGCGAAACAGTATTTATGCTCGTAGGGCTAAATTGGTTGAAAGCGACAAGGCCCAACTTGATATAGTAATTGATCAAATACGTACAACTTTTACCGATGTAGATGCGATTTTTGATGACAAGATTAAAGAGTTTGGTGAAGAGGCTTTTTACAATACATTTAAACAAATTTGTTTATACACTAACGATTTACTATGGATAGATCACCTAGAAACTATGGAATACATGCGTAATTCAGTTAATTTGCGTGCCTACGGTCAGCGCGAACCGCTAGTTGAGTATAAAAAAGAGGGCTTGGAACGATTCAGGGCAATGGAGGTCAACTTTTTGGCTGAATGCTTGAATTTGGTTAAAACAATGCAGTCTCAGAAGGGTCAATAAATTAGCTAAAAATATGTGTAAAACTCATAAAAAGCCTTATTTTATAAGGCTTTTTATGATACAAAACAGTAAAAAGTCAAGCAAAATGACTTGACTTTTAGGTTTCGTTTTGCTATACTTGTACTAATCCCAAAACGTATTGGGATTTTGCTTTTAAAGGCAAGAAACATTCAGTCACGGGTTCCGCAGGTGCACAACTTGCAACTATGTATAGTAAAATAAAATTAACATTTTTCCAGTCGTTGATAGTAATGCCACTTATGGTAACGAATATCCTATCGGGTGTTCCGGTAAGTGCTACGATCACTACAGGCGAAATGAACTCTACAAATTCAGCCGTAACTCCTGATGTTCGTGCTGAAAAGATCGACCAATACTTCAAGAGTAATAACATGCCTCTTGCAGGATACGGTCAACAAATGGTTGAAGTCGCCGATAAAAACGATATCGATTGGAGACTAATACCGGCGCTTGCCGTTATTGAGTCAACTGGAGGTAAATATGCGTGTAAAAGCGTAACATTTAGTGCCTTCGGTTGGGGATCATGTAAAATTGGTTTCAAATCATATGACCAGGCGATTGAATCTCTAGGTGAACACCTAGGTGGCAACAACCCTAATACAAGTCGTTACTATAAAGGTAAAGACACTAAAGGGAAGCTTGCTAGATATAACTCGGTTATTCCCGATTACACAGCGAAAATAACGAAAGTTATGGATGCGATCGAGAATACTGAAGTTAAATAATAACAAAACCCCGACATTCGTCGGGGTTTTGTTATTATTCCAGTTTTGTTTAATAGAAATAAAAAAAGCCGGTCATTGTAACCGACTTTTTAAGTAATGTTTTTAACCAAATAGATAGAGTTCGTAAAATTCTTGTCCCAGTTCAGAGTCTCCGTTTCCGAGCTGTGCATACTCAGTCTCCTGTCTTTTCCGAGCGTCATTAATCAGGAATGCTTTATCACCAATTGGTTCAAAAATTTTCTTGAGTCTTTTTTTGGCTGGCTGGATTTTCTTGCACTCTTCAGAAACTTTGCTGAAGAACTCTGAGTTTGACATACCTAGGATATGTCCGAAGCTTCTAAAGTGTTGACCCACTATGTTTCTGAAAAGATTCTTAGTGTTGCGGGCTAATTTTTTTTCGCTATTATACTGACTCAGTACAAGTTCGGCGACTTTTTGTATATCCATTTTTATAAGGACTTATAGTTGCATTATACACTTATTATCTAAATTAGTCAAGTCTTTCATAGGCATAGAAATCATTGGCTAAATTAAGTGTCTAAAGCGCTTTTACTGCTTCGATTATAATACTTTTTTCATCGTTGCGCAATGTTACTTTGCCGGCCAGACCAATTGGTTCGCCTTTTTCGATAGCCGGGAAGAACTCTTTGAAGTTTTTAGGGAATACAACAGCTTCGATTGAGCCGGTTTTGTCTTCAAGTTTTACAAAAGCCATTTGTTCGTTATTTTTAGTGAAAATTTTGCGATAACCAATTGGTAATACAACTAGTTTTACAACAGTATTTCTTTTGGCGCTGTCAACGATCTCTTTAATTGTTAGACTTGATTTACCATCATATTTGTCTAGTGGGTGGCCTGAAATGTATAACCCTAGTAATTCTTTCTCCCAATCTAGTTTTTGTTTTTGGGTTGCTGGCTCGCAAACCTCTAATTGCATAGCGCGTGATTCTAGACCTAATGAAAATAGGGATGTTTGCTCGGTATTGGCGCCAATTGATTTGCGGTGCTCAAGTATTTTTTCAAGACTTTGCATTAATTGATTGCGTTCGCCAAAATCATCTAACGCGCCTGATTGTATCAACGCCTCCATCGATTTTTTGTTTAAATTTTTGTGTTGTATGCGTTCGATAAAATTATCAATAGTGGTAAATCTACCATTTGCTTTGCGTTCGGCAATTATGGCTTTGCCAATTTCATAACCAAAGTTTTTAATGTTATTCATTCCAAAGCGGATTTTATCTGTGACTATTTCATTCTCGACAACAACAGTAAATTCGCTATACGATTCATTTACGTTTGGGGGCAAGATTTCAAAACCCATTCTTTTTGCTTCGTTGATGTATTCAGCGCATGTTTCGATATCGCCACTTTCGGCTGTCATACAAGCGCTCAAATACTCGGCGGGGTAGTTCGCTTTTAAATATGCTGTTTTATAGGTAATCATTCCATAACTTGCGGCATGGGCTTTGTTAAAACCATAGGCAGCAAAAGGCTCTATGAGTTGCCAAATCTCATCTATTTTTCTATCTGCTAAACCACCATGCTCTTTGCAACCTTTATAGAATTTTAATTTTTGTTCGGCCATTTCTGCTGGAATCTTTTTACCCATGGCTTTACGGAACTTATCAGCCTCAAGCCAACTGTAACCAGCTAGTATAATTGCCGTCATTAGCACGTCGTCTTGGTAAACCAATAGACCATAAGAAGCTTTTAGGAAGTCTTGCATTCTATCATCAAAATAGCTAATTAGCGCGGGTTTGTTTTTTCTTTCGATATATTCTGGTATAGAATCGATTGGGCCCGGTCGATATAGTGCCAACATTGCCATCAGGTCTTCAACTCTTGTGGGTTTTAGTTCTTTGATGTATTTTGTCATACCACTACTAGCGATTTGAAAAACACCATATGTGAATCCGTTTGATAGCATTTTATAAACCTTTTTGTCATCAAGTGGAACGCTATCAATATCTAAATCAACGCCTCTAATTTTTTTAATACGTTCTAGTGTGCCAGTAATGAATTGTAAATTTCTAATACCAAGCATATCGAATTTTGGTAAATTAACAACGCCGTCGCGGCCACCACTGAACATGTCGTATTGGGTTATAACTTTACCTTCACCTTTAGGGTCGAATTGAACCGGCGAGAAGTCGTCGATACGCCCAGTTGGCGATATAATGACACCAGCAGCGTGAACTGATATGTGGCGCACGTTACCTTCTATTTTTTTAGCCATGTCGATAATCGTTTTGACATCGCGTTCTGTTTCATATGCTTCGACAAGTTCGGGTGTTAGTTCAAGTGCGCGTTTAATCGTCATAGGGAAGCCTTGTGAGCCAATAGGTATCATTTTTGATATACGGTCACCTGTTGAATACGGGTAACCCAATGCGCGGGCCACGTCTTTGACTGAACCGCGCGCTGCCATAGTACCAAATGTACATATTTGTGCCACGGCTTGCTCCCCATATTTTTGACGAGCATAGTTAATAAGGTCGTCTCTGCGGTTGTCGGCAATGTCTAGGTCGATATCGGGTATACCTGGGCGCTCTGGGTTTAGAAAACGCTCAAAAGGGATTTTATACTTTATGGGGTCAATAACCGATATACCAATTAGATGCGAAACAAACGATCCCGCCGCAGATCCTCTAGTATTTGTATAAATACCCATTTCTTTACCTTTGTTAACAAGATCGGCAACAATTAAAAAGTAAGATGGAAAACCTTTTTGTGAAATGATGTTCAACTCGAACTCTAAACGGTCTTTTACCTCTCCTTCATATACATGGCCAAATTTCTCTAATCCTTTAAAAGCTTCCTCTCTTAAAACTTCATCGTATGTTTTATTTTCAGGGATTGGAAAGTTCGGGAATTGCCATTTTTGAATAGGTATATCTAGGTCTTCAACTATGTTAAAGACCGCCAGGGTGTTTTCAACCGCTTCTGGTATGTCTTTGAATTGCTCATTTGCGGTTTGTTGATCAATAAATGACCAGTTGCCAGCCATTTTGAAATTGTCGCTATGTGTATTTATTTTAAGCAATGTATCGTGGGCCTCGGCGTCATCGGTACACAGATAGTGCGAATCCCAAGTGCCAACAATTGGAACATTTAAATCTTTTGAAATTTGTTTTATGTCTGGTATGACATTTTTATACCACTCATGATAGAAATCAGTTTCGCTATGAGCCATAACTTCTAGAAAAACGTTTTCGTGCCCAAAACACTCAATATAGAATTTAATTAATTCTGTGGCTTCATCTACGTGTTTATTTTTTAATAAGTTTATAAATTCACTTCCTGGGCAACCCGAAAGGCAAATAATACCATTACCGTATTCTTTTAACAGGTCTTTGTCCATGCGGGGTTTGTAGTAAAAGCCCTCAAGGTTTGAGATTGAAACCATCTTCATCAAGTTTTTGTAGCCAGCGTAATTTCTAGCAAGAAGTGTTAGGTGCCACCGTTTTGTATCAGTCCCTGGCTCTTTGTCGTGCCGGGTTCTGTTTGCTATATATGCTTCAACTCCAATAATTGGTTTAATGCCAGCTTTGTTACATTCGTTGTAAAATTCAATTGCCCCGTACATTGCACCGTGGTCGGTCAATGCTAATGCGGGCATGTTAAATTCTTTAGCTTTTTTAACTAAATCTTTAACCTTTGACAATCCGTCTAAAAGGGAATAGTGCGAATGCACGTGCAAATGCACGAAGTTTTTTTCGTTAGTTGTGGTAGCTTTTTCCTCCATGTTGATTAAGTATACCAAGAGGGTGGCTTGTTTGACAAATCATAGTATATAGTATATAATACGGAAGGTACTTAGTTTAAAACATAAATGAAAGACATAAAAATCCTTATTTGGGAAGGACTAAATTTACCCAACGACACAATGGGGTCAGATGTAATTATTCACGAAGACCCTTCTGACGAATCTGGAACAGTGACTATTGTTATAAATAATACTGACTTGGTCCCTGATCTTCAAAACATTTTTTACGATGAAATGATGGAATCCATTCGTGAAACCGAATTTTATGTGCATGGAAATGCTGAACAGGTAAAACAAAGTTTTACTGAACACTTTTCTATACACTTGGTTGAATCCCGTATGACACCCTTATTTATTAATGGTGGCAGAAGAACAACTGAAGGTATCCGGGAACTTAACTCTCAAACTAATTAGTTTAAAGCTGGACCGCAAGGTTCGGCTTTTTTGTGTTAAAATTATTAAATGAAGATAATGACTATTGGTATAGACGAAGTAGGGCGGGGGCCGTTGGCAGGGCCTGTGGCAGTTTGTGCTTTTGGTTTTTGCGTTAGGCAAGACCTAGCGCAGGATTTTAATACACTTATTGAAAATGCAAAAACTGAAGATAAATTAAGCAAAAATTTAAAACTGCGCGATTCAAAAAAACTTTCGGCCAAGCAACGTGAAAAATGGATGGAGATTATTTTAGGTTGGAAAAAGGATGGTCTATGTGATTTTGCAATTACATATGTTTCAAATGATAATATTGATAAATTTGGCATTGCGCCATGTATTAAAAAAGCTTTATCTGAATCATTAAAAAAACTGTTAGAGAAAAACAAACTACAACCTGCTGACTGCAAAGTATTATTAGACGGGGGATTAAAAGCACCGGACGAATACATAAACCAAGAAACTTTTATAAAAGGTGACGAAGACTACCCGCAAATTTCATTTGCCTCAATTGTAGCCAAAGTCTCGCGCGATAAAATCATGGCTGACTACGCCAAAAAATACCCGGGGTACGGGCTTGATACAAACATGGGCTATGGCAGCGCCGCCCATATGCAAGCCCTAAAAACCCACGGTCTAACACCCATCCACCGCAAAACTTTTATACACCTGTAGTCGTATGGTATAGTTAAGTTTATGAAACAATCTGTAATAATTTTAGTTTTAATAATTATATTTGTGTCAATTTTTTCATTTTTTAAAAACAAAGAGAGCGTCTTAGTAAGTTTAATACCTACGCCAACAGATATTTTTACTCTCTACAAGAAAACAGAAAAACAGGTACAGATTGCAAGGGTTGTGACACTTGATGAAGCCGTTTTCGATTTGTATGTATACGAAATAGATATATCTGTACCTGAAGGCACTAAGCAACGTTTTGTCTCTGCACAACATTTAAACAAGCAAGAGCTTGATCAAAAGAAAGATGCGTTATTAAAAACACATAATTGGACACCTTTTAAGTCGCAAGATGTTTTATTTGTTCAAATACAACCAGAAGGTTTTAAAAATGAAACACAGCTTTTAAATAAAAGACAAAAAATAGAGGCTAAAATTGATAGAGCTCTTGGGAGTAAAAATCTTGGTGAATGGTTTGCTGGTGACATAGGTCCGGGCGGGGCAAACATGCTCTACACTGTTTCAGGTATTGATGCTTCAATGCAAGTAATTTTAGGGGTACTGAGCCAGAATAATTTAAACAATAACGTGCTTATTGGTAGGCGTGTTATGACTAATGCTGATGACTGGTTTTATGAAGTTATATATCCGCTAGACTACTCAGGTGACTTCAATACAATGTAGTTTCTGTAGTTTTTTTGAAATTCGGTGAATGCAATTGGTTTTTTGCCTTCGGGGGTTACGGTTATTGGGGTGAAAGTTTCGTTAACGAATTCTGCTTCATTAATTTTTACATGCATTGGTGCGCCTGCATGTTCAATTTCAAAATAAAGCCCAGGCCATGGGTAATAGGCGCGCCATTTAGCCCACAGTGTTTTTTGATTATCAGTCAAACTGATCTTGGCATCTAGTTTTTTTGTTTTATGTGTAAATGTGGCTAGGTCGTGGTTTTGGTCAATTGAGTTTACACTACCTGCTAGCCATTTAGGTATAACATCGGCTAACATTTCACCACCGACTTTAAATAAATTTATGGCCATGTCGTGGGCAAATTCGTTGCCGCCTAGGTGCACCAAGTGTTGGGCCAAAATTGGGCCGTGGTCAACCATTGGGTCTAGTAGTATTATAGTTACACCAGTTTTGTCATCGCCGTTTAATATGGGGCCAATTTCAGGCGCAGGGCCACGGTAGGCGGGTAATAGTGAAGGGTGCACATTTAAAAATCCATAAGGTACTGCATCTAGTAATGCACTGGGTAGTATTTTGCCATAGGCCGCCACAACTGCATATTGGGGTTCGTATTTTAAAATTTCATCGATGGCTGTTTGGTCAATTTTAGCCGGTTGTAAAACTGGTATATTATTTGCCAATGCAAATTCTTTGGCCGGTGGGGCAGTCAGTATTTGTTTGCGACCAACACGTGCATCGGGTGAACAAACAATTAGGCAAGGCATTAAACCCGAAGTTTTTAACGAATCAAGGGTGTGTACAGCATATTCAGGTGTGCCAAAAAATATGAAATTATTATTTTGCATTACTTTTTTTCTTGCTCTAGTTCTTCGGGTAAAATTTCTTCGACGTCAATGGCTTTGTCTATAAACAAAACGCCTTCTAGGTGATCAATTTCATGTTGAAAGATGTGGGCTAACAATCCACCCGCACCACGCACATGTAATTTACCTGTTTCGTCATGGTATTTAATAGTTACATTGGTGTGGCGTTTAACTTTACCATATAGCCAACGTACCGATAGGCAACCTTCGCCTTCTTTCAAAACCATTTTTTTTGAAGATTTAATAATTTCAGGGTTTATGTAGACTTGGTTTGGGGTTGGATTTTTTGGTGGATTATTTTCATCGTCAAATACTTTGCCTGATACCATAAATATGCGTAAGTTAACACCAATTTGGGGTGCGGCAATAGCAACACCGTCGCTTTGCGAATCTAGAGATACTGACATGTCGCCAAGTATTTTTTTAATTTCAGGGCTTTTAATGTCGGCAATTTTTAAAGGCTTGCTAATTTTGCGCAAACGAATATCGCCCTCGCTAATAATTAGGTCTTTTGGTTTTTTTACTATTTTTTTAACAATAGCTTTTTTCATAAAACTTATGTTTACTTAAGTTTTTTAAGGTATTCAGCCAGGGCACTTAGTTTAATAGTTTCTTGTTTACGGTTGTGCATATCGCGCACGATAACTGTGCTGTCGATGGCTTCTTTGTGGCCAAATATCAATGCATAGGGTACACCTGATTTTTCAGCAATAGCTAGTTGTGTACCCAGCGTGTCTTTTGAGATTGATTGCATTATAGGTATGTGGGCCAAACGTAATTGTTCAACAACGTTCAAGCTTTTTAATTTAGCTTCAAGTCCAAGTTGTATAAAGTAAACCTTTGGTTTTTTCATTATACGAGGTTCAAGTTTTTTGTACCAAGATGATTCAATAACACGGTCTACACCAAAAGCCATACCCATTGCAGGCAGTTCTTTTTTGGCGCCTAGTGTTTTGGCTAAATAGTCGTAACGTCCACCACCACCTAGTGTTAGTGGGGCTTCGGTGCCATCGCCCATTTCGATAATTTCAAAAACGGTGTGGGTGTAATATGACAAACCGCGTACCAAGTTTTTGTTAATGCGGTATGAAATATTCATTTCATCTAAATATTCTAGTACTTGCTTAAAGTGTTTTTTACCACTTGCTGACAGACTTGCAACTGAATCAGGTGCACCTTCGTTGATTTTTATAGTTTTAGGATCTTTTGAATCAAGTATGCGTAATGGGTTAGTCTTCAAGCGTTCGCGATCAATAGGTGGAAGGTCAGATAGGTGTTTTTTGTAGTAATTGGTTAGTTCTTTTATATAACCCGGGCGAGATTCTTTGTCACCAATTGAATTAATGTCAACGATTATGTCTTTGGCACCGGCTTCTTCTAATATGCAAACAGCGGTTTTAATAATTAGTGCGTCGGCAATGCTTTTTTCAGTGCCAAGTATTTCTAAATTGAATTGTCGAATTTCGCGGTAGCGACCATTTTGTGGGTTATCGTGGCGATATACTGGGCCATAACTATATAGCATAACTGGTTGAGGCATTGATTGCATACCATTTTCAAAATACGCACGCATGATTGATGCTGTGTATTCGGGTCGCAATGCTAATTTATCGCCACCTTTGGTTTTAAGCGTGTACATTTCTTTGTCGACAATGTCGGTACCTTCACCTACACCACTGACCCACAAAGATTCTTGCTCCATTACAGGTGTTTCGATTGGTTTGAAACCATAGTACATGGCTATTTCTTGGGCCTTTTCAAAAAAGCCTTGGTAGTGGTAATATTTTTCATTCAAAATGTCACGCATACCACGAACTGATTGGGCAATTTCCTTCTTAGGTTCTTTATTCTGATTTGTTTTTTTATCTGGCATATTTTTATAAAATATTATTTATTAAGCAGGTCTGTTTCACCGGGTAGGTAACTAATTCGGTTTAGGGGCCATAGGCGCAGGTATACTCGGCCGACTAGTTTCTTCTCATCAAGTAAGCCCCACGCGCGTGAATCATAACTAACCGGTCGGTTGTCACCTAGTACAAAAGCTTTTCCTTCGGGTATGGTTATAGTTAAACTATCGCCATCATGATTTTGTAAATAGGCTTCGTCAATTGTAAAACCTTCTGGGTGTTCAGTATTTTTTATTGTTATCTTACCGTCAGTTGTTAGGGTAACTGTATCGCCTGGCAAACCAATAAGTCTTTTGACCAAATACTTTTGATTTTCATTAGGGAAGTGAAAAACAACAACATCGCCCCTATGAATTTTGTTTAAATTATAGGTTAATTTGTCGACAATTAGATATTCTTTGTCATGAAAAGTTGGGTCCATAGAAGTGCCCGATACAACAAAAGGTTGCATTATAAAATACCGAATAGGTATAACAATAATTGCTGCAATTATTAAAAACCTAAACAGTTCCTTGATATCATCAACGTAATTGCCTTTTTTGCCATCAACTGATGGATTAATTTGTTCATTCATCTGTGTTAGTATACACTTTTTTAAATATTGACACAAATAGGGTTTTTGTGTGGTAGGGTGTGTGCTATAATTCACTTATGTATATTTTCGCACTTGGTAACCCTGGTAAAAAATATGAAAACACTCCGCACAATGCGGGCCAAATTGTACTGCGTGATTTGGCCCCAAGTGGCGCCCAAATAATTTACCCCGATACTTTTATGAATGAGTCTGGTAAGTTTATAAAAAAGTTTTTAAATTATCATAATGTAAACATTAATGAATATAAAAACATTATAGTAGTGTATGACGATATTGATTTGCCAATTGGCGAATTTAAATTGGCCTTTGGCCGTGGCGATGGGGGGCACAATGGTTTAGTTTCAGTCATTAACGAATTAGGCACCCGCGATTTTATACGACTACGCATTGGTATTTGCCCAACTGACAGCGATGGTAATGCGCGCAAACCTAAAAACATATTTGGTCAAAATACCACCCACAAATACGTATTACGTAATTTGTCACCTAATGAAATTACTAAACTAACTGCCAATCGCTCAAAAATCAAAAATATTTTAGAGTCGCTATACATAAACGGTTACGAAAAAACCGCCAGTTTTATGGGTATTTTGTAAGAAAAAGCCCTTAAAATAAAGGCTTTTTTGTATTGACTTTATATGTATTGTATGCTATAATCAAGGCAGTTAGTATATTAATAATCATGACAAAACTTACAATAGATCATTATGCCCAATATGAAGAGGGCTCAGCAGAATACGTGGTTGCTTTGGCTGGATTTCAGAAAAGTAACAATCTACCTATTAAACTTTCTTTTCGTGGCAAACAAAACAATGACGCCCTTGATTTAGCCAAAAGTGTCATTGAGCTTAAAAGGCTTCAAGATGTTGACGCCTTTGCACTTGCCGAAGAGGTTTCTGGGGTTTCTTATAAAAAAGAGACAGAATTAGGTAAAAAGACAGCCATGCTTGGCTTGGATTATCATCTTGACCTTGTTAAAAGAAGGGATGACACTGTTAAAAAAATAGATGACACAACCTTTTCAGGCAAGCTCGTTGATTACATCAGAGTTGCACAGGAAGAGGGCTTTGAAAAAGTCTTGGAGATACCATTTACAAAATCGGACGAATGGAACGGTAAAACTAGGATCATAAAGGAGAAGTATTTTATATTCTTCAATAAAAAAGACGGCATCTTGCTTGCGTTCGATACCTATAATGGAGACAGTGTTAATGGTGGTAGTCTTTACTATAATATTATCTTAAAAGAAAAAGCCTCGTTTAACTGCCTTAATAGTTCTAGTCCTTGCGAAATTAATGGGGTTAAGTTCTTGACCGGTCATCACGACTGTAGGTACGGCATTAGGTCAATTGTCAATGGCTTACGCGAAAATTGTAATCTTTTAAACAATTGGCTGGAACGACCACACTTATTTTTAGTTCACCATGGAGAGACTTCTTCAAGTTATGAAACGGGCTTTGACTATGCTCAGTTGACTAATCAGAAAATTCTCAAATTACCACAACATGTTCAGGATGCAATTACGCCGAAACCTGAAAACATAATGCATGATCTGAAAGAGAATTCTGAGCGTACGATGGCCTCACAAGAATTCCTTGTTCACTTGAAGAAAGCAGGTTTTGTGTCAAAAGTTAATTTGAAAAATCCCAAAACTGGCTCAACAACAATTATCGAAAACTTTAACTTAATTAAATACTATGCTTGTTATACAAGTGTTGGGGATGATTGTTGTCGCGGTCGCGCAACTTTGATTGAAAAAGTTGATGAATCGGGTAAGTTAATCACAGTATCGAAAATTGATGATTCTTGTACTCAAACAGCTGAATTTTCAGCTCGCGATGTTATAAGTTTTGAAATATAGTTCAAAAAACTCTCTAAATTTTAATCCCTCACTAAGGTGGGGGGTTTTTATATTCTAAATTCATTTTTAGCAAAACAAAAACCATTAATTAGTTTTAATTCTAAATCTGTGTCATAAAACAATTTAACTTGATTTTTGTCAAATATTATTATATAGTTATTATATCGCAAGGGTCTCTAAGTTGGCTGTGCATAGTAAACTCCTTAAATCCCGGTCGCCTGAAGTGTAAGATTAAACATTTTCAGCGGAGGTTATCTAGTTGTGTGTATTTTAGAAATCGCTTTTCTTTGGATGGTTATTAAGCCCGATGAAAGAAAATGCAAATTCAGTACGAAACTATTATTCTTAAAAACAAATAAATATATGACTAATACTCAAAAAATCTCAAAGGTATTTGCTTTCGGTGCGACTACTTTGGCTTTAGCTATGCTAATTGCGCCTTCAATCTCAAGTGCGTTAACACTAACTCGTCAATTACAAGTTGGCAAATCAGGTTCTGATGTTAGGGCTTTACAAACTTTTCTAGCCCAAGATCGAGCTATTTACCCACAGGGTCACGTTACTGGTTACTTTGGTTTCTTAACTAAAGCCGCTGTTTCAAATTTTCAAGACCGTAACAACCTGACTGCTGATGGTATTTCAGGCGCACGAACTAATGCCATAATAAACTTTCAAATGTCAAACGGTATGGGGAACGCTAATGGATTAGACGTTGATGCTGCAATTATTTCTAGTACTGGAGTAAATGTTACTACAAACACTGCAAATGTTGCTTGGTATACAAATGAAAATACAACTGGTGTAGTTTACTACAGCACTAGCCCGATAATGCTTACAGAAGGTGATTACAGTGCAACCGTTACTGGTCAAACTGCAATGACTGACAACATGATGCATACTAGCCAAAATGTTGCCCTACAAGGTTTACAATCAAATACAACTTACTACTACTCAATATACACAACTGATGCAAAGGGTAATGTAACAATTACATGGCCTGCAACATTTCGAACTAACTAGTAGTCGAATACTAGAAGGTTAAAAAATTCGGAGACTTAAAAAACGCCCCTCGGTAGAAGGGGTGTTTTTTATTTTTATATTATTCAGCGTCAGTTTTTATTTCTTCTGATTTTTCTTCTACTACTTCTTTAACCTCAGTAGCTTCAGCTTTTTCTAATTTCTTGTCAGGGTCCATAAATACCAATGTCATACGTTGGTCCTTAGGCTCAAACAATGTAACTTGGAAGTCGTATGTTTTACCAAGTGTTAGTTTTTCGCGAAGTCTTTGT
>CAZQAX010000009.1:0-21506 GCA_964591475.1 uncultured Candidatus Saccharibacteria bacterium | reverse complement strand
ATGCTTCGATCGTTGGGCTGTTGCCCTGTATCTCGCCATCTGAAATCATAATGTAGTCGCTTTGAAGTAGCTTTTTATTTTTAGCCACAATTTGCGGTATGTCGGGATTGGCAGTTTCTTCGTTACCCTCGATCATGAATTTAACATTGTATTTTAATTTACCTTGTTTGATCAATTCGCCAATGGCAATTATGTGAATTAAATTTTGACCCTTGTTATCAACAACACCACGGGCTAATAATTTACTTTTACTACCATTACCAATTTCAGTTAATTTGAATGGGTCAGATTGCCAACCGTCACCCTGCTCGGCGGGTTGTACATCATAGTGACCATAAATTAAAACTGTTTCGTATTTAGGGTTTGCAACATATTCAGCAAAAACAATTGGGTTGCAAAATTTACCATTTAAAAGTTTGGTTTTAAATCCATAATTTTGCAGTGTTTCGGTTAACCACGAAGCCGTTTTTAACATTTCATGTTTAAATGCATCGTCGGTCGATATGCTTTTAAAGGCGACATATTCGCCAAGTAATTTTTTATATTTTTCGAACATAAATTTAATTTTTAAATTAGTCTACTTTTTTAGTAATGATATGCAGTTCATTAAGCTGTTTATCAGAGATTTGCGAAGGAGAATTCATCATTAAGTCTTTACCTTCGCCTGTTTTAGGGAAAGCTATAACTTCGCGAATGTTTGGTTCATTTTCAAGCAACATTATTAGTCGGTCAAAACCCCAAGCAATACCACCGTGCGGAGGTGTACCACTATTTAATGCGTGCAACATGTGACCAAAATTGTTTTCAATATCTTCGTCTTTATGACCGATGATTTTTAAAACTTGTTTAAGGGCATCAGCTTCGTGGTTACGAATTGATCCACCACCAATTTCGTATCCATTTAATATAATGTCGTATTGAGTTGTTAGAATGTCGCCAATGTTTTGGCCATTCATTAGGTTGTCCATATGTTCGGGCACTGGGCGCGAAAATGGATTATGAGTAAATGTCCAGGCACCAACAGTATCAGGGTTATCAGATTTTTCAGTACTTTCAAAAAATGGAAAGTCTACCACCCAACAAAATGCTAACAAATTTTCATCGTCTTTGTTTTCGCGAATATCAGGACGGTCATTGCCGTATTTAGACATAGCTTCGGCATAAGATATACGAGGAAAAGGTATTTGTTGAATACGTTTATGCGGGTACATTTTTTGAACTAGTTCAATAAGCAGTTTTTCGTTTAGTGCCATGACGTCTTCCATTTGCACAAAACTTAGCTCCATATCGATTTGAGTAAATTCAGGTTGGCGGTCACCACGAGTGTCTTCGTCGCGCATACATTTTGCAATTTGAAAATATCGTTCAACACCACCAGCCATTAACAATTGTTTATATTGTTGTGGCGACTGTGGTAATGCATAAAAATTGCCTGGGTATAATCGTGAAGGTACAACATAGTCACGCGCACCTTCGGGAGTTGATTTGGTTAGTATTGGAGTTTCTACCTCGATAAAACCTTCAGAGTCTAGAAAATTACGAATAAAATTTGTTAACTTGTGGCGATTGCGCAAGTTTTTTTGTACACGAGTACGACGCATGTCTAGGTAGCGATATTTCAAGCGGTGTTCTTCACCTATTTCATAGCCGTCAGTTGTTACGTCAAAATATGGAGTCTCGGCACGGTTTAAAACTTCAATGCCAGTTATTTCAAGCTCGATATCGCCATTTTGCACATTAGCATTAATGTTACGCTCTGGCCTTTTGTTAACAATAGCCTTAACAGTTATAACCCATTCAGTACGCAAGTCTTTGGCAACCTCGATAGCTTCGGTATGGTTTGGCAATACAACACATTGTATAAAACCAGTTTTGTCGCGCAAATCTAAAAAGACCATTTTACCCTGGTCGCGACGAATATGTACCCAGCCTGAAACTGTTACCCCCTCTCCTATTTTTTGTGCCAAATCGGCTATATATGTTCGCATAGTATTTATACTATATCAAAAAACTACCCTTTTTGCACTTAAAAAATTTAACAAAATATATTTGCAAAACTTACAGTTTATTGTATAATCCAAAAAAATAAAAGATCTTATTATGGACCCTATACTATTAAAGGCCTATAGTGATATAGGCTACTTCGTAGCATACGAAGATGAAAACCGTATTGAATTAGAAGAGCGCGGAGAATCATTAACTATCGACCCAGACAAGGAGGCCTTCTGGGAAAACATATTAGATTATGTGTGGGATGATGTTCTTCGCTTAAAACTACTCAAAGACCTTGGTATATGTAAAAGTTGCGGGGAAAAACATTGTGAGATAATAACTTTACATACCGAAATACTCAGGCCAGAGATTGTTACTATTCGGGGAAAATATTTTGACGAAAAACACCTAAAGTTTCGTGCAAACTTCCCCTTAAAATCTGTTCCTGGAATAATAGAAATGCTTACAAAAGTTTTTTACCTTGAAATTCAGGCCGGTGAAATTGTATACAAATATCGTGATGTTAGAAATTTTCAATTATATATACCAATTAGAATAATTTCAGGGATCGTGGTTCAAATTTAAAGTTATTTAGCACTAAACAGACGTCCAGAAACGTCTGTTTTTTATTTATACCCTTCGGCTTGCAGGTTAAACAATCGAGCGTATTCATCATTTAGTGCAATTAGTTCTTCGTGAGTACCCTGTTCTCGAACTGCGCCCTTGTCAATAACAATAATTCGGTCAGCATTTCGCACAGTTGAAAATCGGTGTGAGATCATAATAACAGTGATATTATCTGGCAACTTTTCAAGTTGTTCAAATATTTGTGCCTCGGCATCGGCATCAATTGCACTGGTTGGCTCGTCAAGTATCCATAAGTCCTTTTTACTATAAAACATTTTAGCAATTGAAACTTTTTGCCACTGACCACCCGATAGTTCAACACCGTCTTTATACTTGCGACCAATTTGAGTTTTGTAGCCATTTTCGTGTGACATAATAAAGTCATGAATACCGGCCTTCTTGGCAGAATCAATTACCATGTCTATATCAATACCTTTTTCGATATCTCCAAGTGCAACAGCCTCTTCGAAAGTTAATTCAAATTTAGCAAAGTCCTGCGGTAATAAGGCAATTTTTGAATAAAAAGCTTCTTTTTCTAAATCACCAGTTTTAATACCATTATATTCAACTGAACCTTTGGTTGGTAAATAAAAACGTAACAATAATTTAGTTATAGTGGTTTTACCAGCCCCGTTTAAGCCAATAATGGCAACCTTCTCGCCACGATTTACAGAAAAATTTAATTTATTTATAATCTTTCGGTCAGATTCGGGATAAACAAAGTTGACGTTTTTGATTTCTAATTTTTCAAAACTTTCAATTTTTTGTGTGCCGTTTTCTATGGCCGGCTGAAATTCAAGATATTTAAAAATATCATACACATACGGTGCATCTTTATACATTCTAGACATCATTCTCAAAATCTTTCTAAAATTATCATTAAACGAATTAAATCGTCCATTAATAAACCAGAAACTACCCACAAGCATACCACCGGTAAAAACTTGATAAATCAAAAAAACTGGGACAAATATTTCCATAACATGTGTAAAAAATTCAGCAAAAATTTTTCTTTTTGAAAACTCATTATCTCTTTGGCTAAAGACGCTATCTATTACAGATCTAGCATTTTCCATTTTATTAATAAGAAAGTCTTTTATTCCAGAAACTTTTATCTCTTGGATAAATGATTTTTTACTAAAAAACTCATCAATCGAATGGAAATACTTTCGCTCTTGTACAACATTGTTTTCGACTTGCCACATTGAACGACCATCTAATAGTTGAACATAAAAATTAACAAGTGACGGGGCTATGACGAAAACCAAAAGCCACCAATTTTTTGTTGCTATAATTATCCCAAGGCTTATGATCATTGGAGCCAGACCAGAAATTGTTTCAAATATTGAGTTGTCTATAAAACCCTGTAGTTTACTAAAGTACGTATCAATATTAACCTTTAAGCTAGAGAAGCTTGAACTTTCATATGTTTGAATATCAACCCTTTCAGATGCTTTAGCTCTCAATATATAAGCCTTGGTCATAAATTTTCTACTGAAAATGTTCGAGACGCGAAAATCCCAGAAAAAAATAATTGTATTTAAAAACCTAAGCAAGACAATAATAATTATTGCAAATATTATCTTTTCATTAAAGAAAATTTTTGTCGAATTATAAATTGCAGTATTTAGAAAAACTGAAAAATACCATGCAGATACAGCCGAAATTACAGCCAAAGAAATATTTAAAAAGACAGAAAGTAGGAATCTTTTCTTGTCGGCTTTTAATGCCAAAGAAATTGTTTTATATATTGACTGAAAGATTTTATTGCCAATACGTTCACTACTTTTCATATACTAAAATCCTACTTTTTGTTTAACTTCGTTCATTTTTTTAGTTGCAATTTCAAGAGCCACTGCCCCACCCTTTTTTAGAATTTGCATAACCGCTTCGGGATTCTTGGCAAATTCGTTTCGGCGTTCGCGCATTGGACCAAAGTAATTTTTAATACTTTCAAGTAATAGGTCTTTTGATTCTTTGTACCCAATACCACCATTTTCATAACGAATACGAATTTCGGCCAACTGTTCAGCTGGAGTTACTAATTTATGCAATGCAAAAATATTACATTCATCTGGATTTTTTACTTCGTTTGGTATTTTAGAATCGGTCACAATGCTCATGACGGCTTTTTGCCATTCTAGGTCGGTGCCAAATAGTGGTACAACGTTTTTATATGATTTAGACATTTTTTGACCATCAGTCCCCGGTACAACTGCCACATCGGGCATTATCATAGCCTCGGGTTCAACAAATGTTGGCCCATTTTGATTGTACAAATTATTAAATGTACGGGCAGTATCGCGTGCGATTTCTAAATGCTGGGCCTGATCGCGACCAACTGGTACCACATTAACATCGTACAGTAATATGTCAGCAGCCATTAATAATGGATAGTCAAACATACCCACATTTATGTCTTTATTTTTAGCCTCGGCGTCTTTGAAAGCATGTGCGCGCATTAGTTCAGGCATTGTAGTTATGCAATTAAACACCCAACACAATTCGGCATGCGGTGGTACGTCAGACTGACGAAACAAAGTTACCTTCTCAGGATCCAAACCAATTGCTAAATAATCAAGCATTAAATTATAAGTATTAGTGCGCATTTCGTTGGGGTCTTTGACACTAGTTAAAGCGTGCAAATCAACAATCATTACAAAAACATTATAATCACCTGTATTTTGCAAATCGACAAATTGTTTCATGGCCCCAAAATAGTTACCTATGTGGGGTGTACCAGTTGGCTTTACGCCTGAAATAAGGGTTTTTTTAGCATTTGAATCTGATTGAATATTCATACATATAAATATACCATTTCTTTGCCACACTTTCCACACTACCCCAATATTTCGGGCCGGCCCGCCAATATGTTAAAATCATTTCACATGGCAAATAACCCAATCCAAATTCGAATACCACCGCAAGACGTCGATGCCGAACGTGCAGTACTGGGTTCGCTATTGGTACGTCCAGGTGCGATACATGAAATCTCAGATGTGATAAATTCAAAATCTTTTTACTATGACAAATTTGGCATAATTTACGACACAATGATTGAATTATCATTGCGTAGCGAGCCAATTGATATTTTGTCAGTTACGAATAGACTGCGCGAGAAGAAAAGACTTGAACAAGTCGGTGGTCAATCAGAGGTGGTTGATTTGGCTCAAGCCGTACCAGCATCAACCAACATTCGCTACTATGCCGATATTGTACAAAAAAAATATGTTTTACGTGAACTAATCAAAGCAGCCGACAATATTGCCGAGCTTGGCTTTAACGAAAGCGATAAACAAATTGAAGAAATACTTGAATACGCTGAAAAAGAATTGCTAGAAATGAAGTCGCGCCCACAAAGCAAACAATATGTGCCAATTAAAAATGCCATGATCGAAGCTTGGGAGCATATTGAAAAACTTCACGAACAAAAAGGCCAAATGCGTGGTATACCAACAGGGTTTAAAGACCTTGATGATTTATTATCGGGCCTACAAAAATCAGACCTTATAATTTTGGCCGCGCGACCTTCAGTTGGTAAAACAACATTTGCACTAGATATTGCCCGCAGTGCGGCGCTTCGACACAATGAACCAACTGTGATTTTTTCACTTGAAATGAGCGCGCAACAATTAGCCAATCGTATGCTATCAGCCGAAGCCCAGGTCAATTCATGGTCACTACGTACTGGTAACATTTCAAAAGAAAGCGACTTTGACCAATTACAAGATGCGTTAGGTAAACTTTCATCGGCGCCAGTATTTATCGACGACCAGGCTGGTACAAACATTGTGCGTATGCGTTCAATCATTCGTCGTATCAAAGCCGAACATGGTTTGGGTTTAATTGTTATTGACTACTTGCAACTAATGAGCCCGATGAAAAATCATGACTCAATGGTTAACCAAGTTACCGAAATTTCGCGAGGCTTGAAAGGTATAGCAAAAGAATTTAACGTGCCCGTACTAGCCCTATCACAGCTATCGCGTGCTGTTGAATCACGTGGTGGCAGACCTCGCCTGTCTGACCTGCGTGACTCGGGTTCAATCGAGCAAGACGCCGACATTGTTATGTTCATTCACAACGAAGACAAGTACAAAAACAAAGAAGAGCGTACAAACATAATTGAAATACTAGTTGAAAAGCACCGTAACGGCCCCGTTGGCAAGGTTGACCTATACTTTGATGAAGCAAAAACAACATTTCAAAACCTAGACAAAACTTATGCTGGTAATGAAAATTACACAGGTGGCGCAAATGTAAATGCTAAAAAAGACAAGTTTAATTTAGATGAATTTTAATTTATGATAGATCCAATTTACAACTTGGCGCAACTGTTTAAAAAACTGCCCGGTATTGGTGAAAGGCAGGCATTTCGCATAACTTATGACATATTATCAAAAGATGCTGGTTTTGCCGAAAGCCTAATTGAACAATTAAAAAACATTCGCGAACGTACGGCTTTGTGTCCAAAATGTTTTAGACGCTATGTAAACGACAACATACTAGTTTGTGAAATTTGTAGTAATCAAAAGACTGACAAAAAAACTATTTTAATTGTTGAACGAGACACTGATTTAACTGCCATAGTTCGCACAAATGTATACAAAGGCTTGTATTTTGTTTTAGGTGGTAGTGTACCGATACTCGAAAAAGACCCTTCAAAAATAATTAGACTAAAAGAACTTTTTAATAGAATTAATGAGTTAGTTGAAAGTTCACCAAAATTAGAAGAAATAATTATTGGCACATCAATAACTCCGGCAGGAGAACATACAGACGAAATAATTCGTACTTATTTAAAAAACATAATTAGCCAAAACAATATCCAAATAAAAAGCTTGGGGCGCGGTATATCAACCGGGACTGAAATTGAATACATTGACCCTGAAACTTTTTCAGGCGCACTAAAAAACAGGTCTTAAAGTATTTATTTAATTATTTAAAAAATTAAATCTGCAAAATAGTACCCTCGACAAACTTTGGGTTATTTTGATAAATTTGCACAAAACCACAAGTCATTCGAAGGCGTTTTTTTGTACCGTCAGATAGATTATAGTTTAATTCGTAAACCAAAGAGTCTCCTCCTGTTAAACAAGTGTCTAGTATCGAGGTTTCAAAGCGATCAATCTCATGCTGTTCAATATGAGACTTGAAAAGGTCAAAATTTGCATTTATAGGTAACTCTAAAGTGCTAGCTAAAAATCCGGGTAGTACAAAGTCGCCAGTTAGGCGATTCCATTTGAAATACCCAAGACCGGCTTTTATAGTTGATTGTTCAATTAATTTTTTTTGATTTTCAGCAATAACAAGATCAGATGCCCCCTTGCGCAACATACGTACAACATTTTTTAAATACAACGTAAAAAGTAAAACAATTAATGCCACAAAAAACCCAACAGCAAATGTCGAGAAAAATATCGAAGTCCAAGCGCCTTCATATTCTTCGGCAGGTATATCGATACTAACGCGAGCAAAAGCTAGACCATTTTTAGGATTATAAACTGGAGCGTGTGCCGTAACCCATTCGCCAAATGCGTCTTTGTGTGGACCCTGAACATAGTTTAGGCCTTGTTCAAAAAAAATACCTTCTTCGGGGCTGGATGTTATGTAAATTTGCCCAGGTATTGAATAATTACCTAAAACAGATGTTTTAGAATCTGCATAGTAAAACAATTGCCCGTCGGGCTTTTTGCCTAAAACATACATAGAGCGAATTTCACCGTCATAAGAATTAGCTTCGATTAAGCGACTTTTAAGCTCTTTATATTTTGGATTATTTATATCAGACAAGTCACCATTTAGAGAAAGCAAATCATTTGGATTGATAAATGAAGCCAATGTCATCGCCTTGACTTGCAAGGCGGCTTTTAGTCTTGCTGTTGTTAACCTGGCAAATAAAAATCCAGTAAGTATGCCAACAATTATAAAAAAGAAAAATAAAAATACACCGATTTTTTCAAGTCTAGATTTTTTTTGTATTTCAGTTAATGAAGGATTCATTAACTATATTATACTAAACACTACCAGTAAAATCCACTGCCGTAACCTGTATTGCTGTTTTGATAAGAATTATTAGTGGGCGCAGAGTTATAACCATAGCTCATATTTGCACCAAAATAATTATTATAAGGTTGGTAGCCAGGACTAAGAACGCCATAACCACCATAGTAGTTGTTAGGTTGGTAACCACCGTAGCCAGAATATATTGGAGAGTACACAACTTCGTTACCCATATAGCCTGAGTTTCCATAAATGTTGCCGTAACCATTCCCATAACCAAAACCTAATCCGGCATTCATTATTCCAAAATTACCACCTTGGTTGTTATAACCAGAACCAAAGCCCAGACCAAAGTTTCCATAGCTGCTGCCATAGTTGTTTCCATAACCACCTTGGTTGTATCCATTATAGCCTGAACCGTAACCATTAGAATTTATAATGCCAAAATTCTGTGCACTAGCGATTCCTGCAAAAGTAAAAACAAGCAAGAAAGACATCGAGACCATTAGAAAGTTTTTTGTGAATTTATTCATAAATCATTACTTGTATTATATTAATAGCTTGACTATATCACAGATTATAAATAAATCAAGCTTGACAAGTCTATTTAATACTTTCTAATAACAGCCTTTAGAACGGCGCATATGGTTAGGCTGTTTTGTGGGTAGATAGGTTTAAAGTTTTTATTTGCAGGTTCAAGCCAAATTTTATCGGCTCCCCCGCTATTTGTTTTACGAAAATATTTTAAAGTAAATTCGCCGTCAACTTCGGCCACAACAATTTGACCGTCTTTCGCAGTATTTGAGCGTTCAACCAATATCATGTCGCCGTCGGCAATGTGTTCGTCAATCATCGAGTCACCATCGACTGTCAGCATATATGTTTGACCAGCTTTTTTAACAAATAAGTCGTTTATATTAACAGTGTCTAGTATTTCAGTTGCATCGGCTGGAAAGCCAGCTTTGACTGTTCCCAGCATTGGTAATTCATCAAAAATTTTAGTTGGTACAATGCGACCCAAGTGGTCTTTGCAAACAATACCCGCATCGATTAATTTATCGACAACTTTTGAAACAGCATTTTTAGAGTGAAAGCCAAAAATATGCATCATTTCAGCATAGGTTGGCATGCGCTTTTCACGCGTGTAGAAATCAGTTAGTTTGGATTTGTAATTATTGTCCATATTTATATTATACTCTTGATGAGGTCAAAAATGAAAACAAACCGAAACTTTTTTGCTTTTTATTTTGTTGTTTGGCTTTACGGATCATTTCGCGTAGCATCATGTGCTTGCGAGCTTCGAACGTATAACCCTTGCCTTGTACGATTTTTGAATCGATGATTTCGTTAAGTCTTTGTAATTCTTTGCGAACTTTTATGTAGTATTGTTGTTCTGACATATATTTATTTGTTTTTACTTATAATTTAACTGAATAATTTTTGAACCTTTACTTATAACCCCCGTCGTCTATTAAATTAAGTATAAGTGAACGGCCGTTCACTGTCAATCAAATATGTGTGGATAAATAAAAAAAGCATGTGGCCTAGTGGCCCCATGCTTTATAAAAATACCTTTTAATTAATCAAAAATAACAAGTGAATTAATTTTTTCGTCAGGGACATAGTTTAATAATAACTCCCTACCTTTTAAAGAATCAACTTCCATTACAAAATTAAACCCAGCTATTTCAGCTCTGCAACCTAAAACAATTTTAGCTGCAGCCTCTGTAGTACCACCAGTTGCCAACAAGTCGTCGTGAATCAACACCTTGTCGCCCGGAATAATTAAACCTTTTTGTACAGTGAGTTCTTCAATAGCCCCATATTCTTTTTTAAAAGATTGGACGATAAGATCTCCAGGCAGTTTACCGGGCTTTCTCGCCATAATCATTGGCTTTCCAGCAAAAAGAGAAATACTTGTTCCAAAAATAAAACCCCGTGCGTCAAGGCATAAAACTTTATTAAAGGCAAAAAGTAAACCCTCTTTTGGCAATAAAGAATTCAGAGCCTTAGCGGTACCCTTTGCTAAAAAGGGGTCAGATATAATGCTTTGCATATCCTTAAAATCTACACCAGGTTTTGGAAAATCCATGTAACCCTTAATTCTTTCTTTTAAATCTTTTTGAAAAACTGTTTCTTTTCTAATTTGGTCTTTTTTCATTTTTATAAGTCTCCTAGCTAATTAATACCATATTTTCGTAATAAATCAAATGCTTGATTTTATATAAATATATGGTATTTTAATAAAGGAAAAATCGTATACAAATGGAAAGACTAAAAATAAAACTAGGTAGCACTAGTGCTCAAAAATTCAAAGCTGTTGAAATCGGTTGTAAATATCTATCTTTGGATTTTACGATTGAAAAAGTCAACGCCCCATCAGGTCAAAATGAACAACCAGTTGGGTTTGATGAAACTTTTGCGGGTGCACTAAATCGCGCAAAACTTGCAATAGAATTATCACCAACTGATTATGACATTGCGATTGGTATTGAGAGTGGAATATTTTCAATAAATTCAAGCGCCGAAACGACAACATTAGATATTGCAATTATTGTCGTGATTACAAAATCAGGCAAGCAAATAGTGGCAAACACACCCGGTTTCGTATTCCCTGAAATTTATGTTAACACAGCAAAAGAACTTGGTTTTGAAAAAAACACAGTTGGCCAAGTTATCGCCGAAAATCTTGGGGGCGACAAAACCGACCCTCACTCAATTTTAAGCAACGGAGTAATCACAAGACAAGAAACACTAATTGAAGGTCTGATGATTGCCTTAAAACAAATTTAAAGAACACACCCCTTTCGGGGTGTTTTTTGTGGACCGTACGCGACTCTTTCATTAGATGAACGGTGGCAAAAACAAAATCCCCTTTTCAGAGGATTTTATTTTGTGGACCGTACAGGACTCGAACCTGCCACCCCCGCTTTGCAAAAGCGGTGCTCTACCAGATGAGCTAACGGCCCTTTTTGTATATTTAACTAACAAAAACCATTTTACCGAAATTTATAAAAAATGCAACTTTTTTTACTTGATTTTAATATCTTTTATTGTGCTATAATGAGTATATGGAAAAAATCAAAAATAACCCGCTTTTTATTATTAGCTTAGCAATACTAGCATTCGCAATTATCTTTTGGGCTTCGGCGCGCGGATTTTATAAACAAGGTTCGTATGTTGAAGTCAAAGGCTTGTCTGAGAAAATCGTCAAAGCCGATACAGCGATTTGGTCAATGAACTTTGAAGTTAAATCAAACAACGTTGATGGCCTATATGCCGATATTGAAAAAAATATTAAAACAATTAAAACTTTTTTGAAAGAAAAAGGCTTTGAAGATTCTGAAATAAACGTGGCTCCGGTAAACATTTACCAAGACACATACAAAGACGCCCTATTTAGATACAATTCAACTAACCAACTATCGGTTTATACTAAAAAAGT
The DNA here is from genome assembly GCA_964591475.1 of uncultured Candidatus Saccharibacteria bacterium. Taxonomy (GTDB): domain Bacteria; phylum Patescibacteriota; class Minisyncoccia; order Phycocordibacterales; family UBA9973; genus MFUC01. The sequence goes on along the minus strand of CAZQAX010000009.1, from coordinate 9,439 downwards.
TGACCTTGCTAAAAGCGCATCGAACGAAACACTAACACTAGTTAAACGCGGTGTGGTATTAAACCAAAACTCAATTGCATTTGAATTTTCAGACCTAAACAGTATTAAACCTGAAATGCTAGCCGAGGCTATAAAAAATGCTCGCGAAACAGCCAAGCAATTTGCCGACAATTCAGGCTCATCAGTTAACGGAATTTCACGTGGTAACCAAGGCGTATTCGATATAACCGACAAAGACCCAGGCTCACCCGAATTCAAAAAGATTCGTGTTGTTTCAACCTTACGATTTCTACTTCGTTAAAAATAATTAAAACATAAAAATGCCCCACATTCAGTGGAGCTTTTTTTATTTCTTCATAGCCTGATTTATGGCATGCGCAATGACTTCGTCGTGGCCGACGCCGAGTAGTGCTAGGCTTTGGCAAAATGGGCTTTGGTCGTATTCAAATGGACGGGTGTTTATACGTTCAACTACTAAACCGCGGTGTGGCGCATGCACAATATCAATTGCCATATGATGCGGGTAGTCAAACAGTGCGTGAATGTTTTTAGCTAATTTAGTTAGAGATTCTTTTTCGGCATGAGTAAATGTATTATGAAATCCTTCAACGTGGCGATTTTCAAGCGGGACCAGCGCGTACTGGTCTTGCCCACGAAAACCTTTGATTATACCTACATGCGCCCGGCGCCCAACCGGTAAATTAGTAATCATAACCTCGCCTTCAAAGTCTAAAAATATATGCCCAGCTGTAAACAAATCCATTTGATTTTTGGCTACAATTTCAGGGTAGCGATGTGTTGCCAGCGCCTCTATAGACCAAACCGGCGAAACTTTGCGATTAATTGTTTTAATAAAATCATTAATGCGACCGTCTTCGTCATCGGCAGGTATTGTATGAGTGTAAAGTAAATGCGACGTTGTTTTAATATCGTTACGTTTTAAAAATTCACGCATCATTTCGGGGCGCGAAATAATACCATACGTCATGTCAGTTTCAGATATTAGTGGAATACCTAATTGAGCCATTAATGCAGGCATAGAAAAATCGCGGTCTTTGGGAGTGTCATACAAAGCGTTCCATACAACATCAACAAATTTATTTATGTCAGCTGGCAACATTGGTCGGCCAAAAGCATGCCAAACACCAGACTTATCAATTAAAATATCAACGGTTCGGTGACCTAGTCTATCTAGTGTGGTGATCAAGTATTGCCCATAAGCCAAAGACTCGTCAATACGATTTGTACCGCCGCGAATTATACCTATACGCAAAGCTTCACCACTAATATTCATACTACAATTATAGCACTAAAAATTTATTTTTTGTAAAAAGTTTACTTTTTTAATTTAACTGCGGTTGTGGGCAAAAAGGTCTTAGCTCGTTTAAGTTTGTGAAAAGTTATAGCAAAACGGTGGGCTTCGCTATTGGCTAACAATATAGCCTTTTTAGTTTGAGGTTTTAAGTTCTTCGCATTTAAAATTTCGCGTGCCTGGTGCCTGTCGTCTTTAACAACTGAGACTATGGGGATTTTTAATTTAAACTCGGCCAATACCCTTTCGGCTACATTGATTTGCACATCATTACCGTCAACCACGATTAGGTCAGGCATTTGCCATTCGGTATGCTTAAATCGCCTTTCTAGTATTTCACCCAAGGCTTTTGGGTCATTAGCACCAGTGACGGTTTTAATATTAAATTTTTTGTATTCGCTTTTTACCGGTTCGCCATCACAAACTACAACCATTACACCCACCATATTTTTGCCTGACATGTGCGCCACGTCATAAGCCTCGATACGAAACGAAGCAGATGCAGCATTTTGCGAAGTGATGTTTATGTCTTCTTTAATAAGTGCAATATCATTAATGTGTTGCAGGGCAAAAATTTGTTTTTTAACTTCGCCCGCCTTTTCAAATTCTTTTTGTTTAGCTAGGGCCAGCATCTCTTTTTTCAAATTCTGTAAAATCCTTTTCTTTTTACCTTGAAAGAACAAGACTAGATTTTTTAAATTATTTTTATAATCATCCCTTGGTATTAATGCCAGTTGTTTATAAAATTGATAATTTTGTTTTTTAGCTGATTGGTCATCATAAAATGGAAAGATAGGGCGGATGATTTTTAACGCGACGCGCAATTGGCTACCATTAGTAAATGGACCGAACACATTTTTATAATCTTTTTTATTTAAATTGCGCCCGCGAATAACGAGCACCTTGGGTAATATGTCTTTTGTTATGCAAACATAGTTAAAGCTTTTGTTGTCTTTCTCTTTCGTATTATATTTTGGCTGATGCTTTTTGATTAATTCAGCTTCTAATATAAGGGCCTCTAACACGCTGTCGGTTTGTACATATTCAATAGTATTGGCATTAAAAACCATATCAACCAACAACGGCCCACGAGTATTGATAAGGTCTTTGCCAAAATAGCTTTGTACCCGTGAACGCAAAGACGTAGCCTTGCCAATATACAAAATCTCTCCACCCTGTGAGATGAACTTATAAACCCCAGGTTCGCTGGGTAGTTTTAACTTGGCCAAGTCTTGACTTTTCATACATCTATGATATCATATATTTAGGATAAAATAAAGCTTATGAAAGAAATAAAGGTTTTACTTATAGGCCATGCAGGAATTGGTCATGACATGCTAGACCTATTATTTTATAGGCTAGAACATATGCACAATTGTGATCTTATTGTTTTTGGAGCAAGTCCGAAAAAAGAAGATAAGACAACAACGCAAATGCTCGAGGAGTTTGCATTCAAAAACCATCACAAAGAGATTGATTTTGAATTAAAACTTGCCGAGCTAGATTTAACCATTAGCGGTGAAAGGCTTTGGGTAAATCGCCCCTTAAATTTTGAAAAAGTTAAGCTTGATGAAAATTACCAATTTTTATCAAGCAATAAAGGACTTTTAAACTTTAATTCACGAGGCGTTAGACCCCCGTGAACACATAAACCGCATTGTTATTCATTGCGGTTTTTTTATTTATAAATTTTAAGACTTGACTTTTAATTCATACATAGTACCATATTTAAAAGGAGGAAATAAAGCTATGAGTAGATATGCAGAATTCGACGAAACAAGCCCTGTTTTAACACTGTTAGAAATAGAAAGGGCCATGGTTGAACTAAGAATTTTTATGTCCAAAGAATTTAAAAACTGGACGAAAATATACTTCGTTCTTTCAAAAATTGTTTTCTTAAAAACCTTAGTCCCAGAAGATTTTCCTGAAAGTATTGAAGAAATGAGGATAAAGGATGTTAAATCAATGTCCAGTGATGACATTTACAACATGCTAAGACTTAATGATTCAAGTAAAGAAATGAAAAATGCCCTAGGAGTTTTCTATCGTGATAAATTCCTTCAAGAGGCCTTGAGTGCATGAAAAGATTTTAAGCGGAGTTTTATATACACAAAACTCCGCTTTTTATTTACATATATTGACTTTTTATATAATTAGCGTATTATAAATTTAACCAAAAATAAGCACATATCATGGAAGCAGAAAAATACTTAGAAAGCTACCACGCTAAAATGCGTAAGGCGAAAACACTAGAAGAAGCTACTTGTATAGCCGATGAAGCTGTTAAGGAGATCGAGAAAAGTGACGATGATTACTCAGAAGGTGAAGTAAACACTTTGTTAATCTTACACAAAAGCCATCCATCCAACACTAACCAGCAACTACACACCGGCCTACTGGAAATCGCAAGACATGGCGTAAAAGAAACAGGTTTTTTTGGCGCCGAAGGAAAAAAACGCGAGCGAATACTTGCCCGCGAAGCAGAGCTAAAAGAAAGAGGTGTCGTACCAAGGTTTCTTATGCAAGACCCAAACAAAGGTCTTGAGCCTGGGTATTTGAAAAGTTAGCAAACTTAAAGCTGATGAAATTTGAACATAAATTTCATCAGCTTTTTTATTTGACTTTTTGTCTAATTAAATATATTCTAAAACCAGATATAAATACTTATGGAAAAAACACCCGAGCAAAAAATACGGGTTGAAATAATTCGTATTAAAGAACAAATTGAAACAGAGATGCTTTTACCTAGAAAGGAGGTGAACTGGAAATATATACAGTCACTACTAGATCAATTGGTAATATTACAAGAAGAAATACCGGTACCTGAAACCATAGTCGTTTCTAGTATAACAATTGAAAAAATTAGCAAGGCATCAAAAAGAGAACTTTTAGAGCTATGGATGAAAGAGTCGGAAGATTCAGAGATGAAGCCGGTACTGTATAGCTTCTATATGAAGTCGATTCTTCCAAGCAAAGAGTACCAAAAAATTAGACCCAAAAAAGTCGCATAAATTATTACATTATGTGGCTTTTTTTTGACTTTTCTTGCAACAAGAGTATGCTTAAAAGATACGTACCTTATGCAGCAAAAAATAAAAAAACCACCCAAAGATATTGTTAGTTTAGTAAAAAGACTAAACGCTGAGGGCAAAGTTAAGCTATTAATAAAGTATGTTGAAAGACCAGATGTTTTTTACACAGCAATAGCGGTAATCGGCACCGAAATGGCAACCGACCCAAAACTATTAACCGAAATTGGTATCGAGTACAAAAAAATAAACAAAAATTTTGTAGTCGAACAACTTGAGGAATGTCGTAAAAATCAACTGGCCGCATTTCAGGCACTTATTAACTTTCACTTCAGGCAATTAAAACTAACACTATCTTAGTAAATTAAAAAACGGAGCTATTTTATAGATCCGTTTTTTTTATTTATATATTTTATTTTTTACGTAAAATCTTTTTTAGATATTTGCCAGTGTGTGATTTTACATTATTTGCCACTTCTTCGGGTGTACCCTTGGCTACAACGATACCACCATTTACCCCACCCTCGGGCCCAATGTCTAGTATGTAGTCGGCGCATTTTATAATGTCTAGATTGTGTTCAATTAACACAACACTGTTGCCTTTGTCTACCAATAAATTTAAAATATCTAATAGTTTTGAAACGTCATCAAAATGAAGTCCTACGGTCGGTTCATCTAGTAAGTATATCGCCTTTTCAACCATAGGTCGGTACAGCTCAGATGAAATTTTAACACGCTGAGCTTCACCACCCGACAGCGTTGTAGCGCTTTGGCCCAATTGTACGTAATCTAAACCTACATCAGAAAGTGTTTTAACTCGGTCATAGATCGCTGGAATATCGGCAAAAAATTCGATAGCTTCTTCGATCGTCATTTGCAAAACATCATAAATGTTTTTGCCTTTGTATTTAACCGTCAAAGTTTCTTTGTCGAAGCGTTTACCATTACAAACATCACAGGTTACATATACAGTTGGTAAAAAGTGCATTTCAACTGCAATTTGACCGTTACCTTCGCAAGCTTCACATCGGCCACCTTTTACATTGAATGAAAATCGATTTGCCTTCCACCCACGAAAACGAGCGTCTTCGGTTGCGGCAAAAATATCGCGAATAAATGTAAAGGCTCCGGTGTATGTAGCAATGTTTGAACGAGGCGTTCGCCCAATTGGCGATTGGTCAATTAAAATTGCACGCGACAAATATTCAGTGCCGGTAAAGCTCGCACAATTATAAATTTTTGCACTGCGATATTTACGTTCAAAACGGGCCTGTAAATTTTTATACAAAATTTCATACATAAACGATGATTTACCGCTACCCGATACGCCCGTAATACAAACCATTTTACCTAATGGAATTTCAGCATTCATGTTTTTAATATTAAATACATTCCCGCCGACAATACGCATAGTCCCCTTGTCGCGTTCGCGTCTTTTTTCGGGTACTTCGATACGTAATTCATTACGCAGATAACCCAAAGTTCGAGAATTGTTTAACATTTTAGAATTTTTTGGCGCCTCTAAAAATTCATTTAAATACCCTGACACAATAACCTCGCCACCGTGTTTGCCGGCTTTAGGCCCAATATCAACAATGTAATCTGACGCAAAAATTGTGTCCTCATCATGCTCAACAACTAAAATTGTATTACCCAAGTCACGCAAATTTTGTAACGTTTTAATTAGGCGATCGTTGTCGCGTTGATGGAGCCCTATGGTTGGTTCGTCTAAAACATACAATGCGCCAACTAGTCGCGAACCTAGTTGTGATGCTAAACGTATACGCTGAGCCTCACCACCTGATAACGTGTTGGCTGTGCGGTTTAATTGTAAATAATCCAAGCCCACGTCTAACATGAAACCCAGTCGCGCCTCGATTTCGCGCACCACTGGTACTGAAATGTCTTTCTCTTGGTCGGTTAATTTTAGCCCCATGAAAAATTCGACAGCCTGCTCAATCGACAGATTAGCAATATCAACAATATTTATACCGTGCGAATTTAATTTCTTAGCTTCTTTACCTGAACCGGCAAGATTTTTCAAAAAATCACTTTTTATAAAAACATTCAAGGCCTCGGGGCGCAAACGCGCACCATGACAAGTGTCACATTCATCCAATGCGCCAAAATATTTTGTACCCAATCCGTTACAATCAGGGCAGGCACCGTATGGCGAGTTGAATGAAAACAAGCGTGGCTCAATTTCAGGGAACGAAAACCCGTCATTCTTACAAGCGAATTTAGCCGACATAGTAAATTCGTCAACAACGTCGTCTTTGCCAGATGTTTTTTTGTCATTTTTTGTATTAAATGAAATAGTTACCAATCCATCGGCTTCAAGCAGTGCACGTTCAAGCGCCTCGGCCAAACGGGTGCGCGAACTGGCTGGGTCATCAACGAATTCATGCACACCAAATGCATCGATTAATAAATCAATGTCGTGTTTTTTAGTTTTAGATAATACTAATTGTTCGCGCAAACTACGCAAGACACCATCTAATCGAACCGAACCAAAACCTTTACCCAAAAAGTCATACAGCATTTGATAGTATTCACCTTTGCGACCACGTACAACTGGAGCAAAGATTTGAACTTCAGTTTGGTTAAAATCTACACCCATGACCGATTTTTTACCTTTGGCACCCTTGTTATGAATTTTAATTTTATCAATGACAAAATTTAGGATTTCTTCGTTTGAAAGTTTTTTGATCTCTTCGCCACAAACTGGGCAATGTGGGTGGCCAACACGCGCAAACATAACACGCAAATAGTCGTATATTTCAGTAATGGTTGCAACAGTTGAACGTGGATTATTTGAACGAGACTTTTGGTCAATTGAAATAGCCGGTGACAACCCAGTGATTTCATCAACATCAGGTTTAGGCATTTGGTTTAAAAATTGACGCGCATAGGCCGATAGTGATTCGACATAACGACGTTGTCCCTCGGCAAAAATCGTATCAAACGCCAATGATGATTTACCACTGCCTGACATGCCAGTAACCGCAATCATGGCATTGCGAGGCATTTCAAGACTGATGTTTTTCAAATTGTGCGTGCGTGCACCCTTGACTACAATCTTATCAGTGCCTATCACTTTGCCTGTTTGTATTTTATTGTTGTTTTTTTTGTCGGCCATTTTAATATTTTATATTTGATAAATAAACACAAACATAGCCCCAGGGTTTGAGTATATGGGGGTATGTCTTTATTTAGTTAAAGCCATTTTAGCACAAATTGACGATTTTACTATACCAACTACATTGATTGCTCAAGCAGTGTTAGAGGCATTTCAACGTCTTGCTGACCTGCTACATAAGGCCCAACCTGATATTGACCAAAATGAATGATTAATTTGTCTTTGGTAAAAGTAAAATTAGCAAAATTTTCAGGATTTTTTGGGTCAGTGCCCTCGTTAACCATTGGTGCAATAACTTCTTTTATATAAGTTTGTTTTTCTTTTTCTGAGTCAAAGCCTTCGCCTAAGTTTTCAGTAAAACGCTCGATCAAAATATTTCTTGATATTTCAGAAACTTGATTTAAATATTTTGGATTATTTACAAACAAGTCAGCCAAAGTCATTTCTTTTTTATTTTTGACATCATAGTTATATGTAACCACCTCTTCATACGGGTGCGCTCCGCCAGTGTAGCCACCGATTCTAGTTAAAACACTGATGTATTGATTATTGTTTTGTTCAGGCGCATCAAATTTGGCATAAAAAAACATTTTGTCACCATCACCTGTTGGGATTTTTGGCAAATCACCTTCGGGGCCTTGAGTGTCAATTCGAGCTTGCCAGTTTTCAGCGGTTTCGGTTTTGTGTTCAGTTATACGTTCACGAATGTTTTGTTCAATCTTTTTATTAAATGCACTACTAGCATTTACAAATTGCGGTATTTGAACGTCTATATCGGTATAGTCAGTCGACTCATTAATAGTTTTTGTTACAACTGTTGATTCTTCAATATTTTGAGTGTCATCGACAACTGGGCTATTTACCCTATCGCGCCAAAGTAAAAACAAACAGGCGGCAAACAAAACCGCCACAATTACAGCTTTTATAATACTAGCCTTATGATGACCTACTGCCTCAACTTGTTGTTCCATTTATATATTATGGCATATATATAAAATATTAACCAACACTTAGTATTTTTAGTTATTTGACATAACAATAGATATGGTGTATTGTTTAAAAAAATACAAAATGGAAAGTACAGAAGAAATTAAAAGAATGGTTGATGATTTTGTGCACGAAATGTTCGACACAAAGAAGATAACAAAACGCCCTTTTCAAAACTTTTTTATGTTATTTGAAAAGTACAAATCGCACATTATTGATATGCCAGAATTTAAAAACTGGGTAACAATACTAGTAACTTTAATAGAAAATGACAAGCTTCAGTATAAAGAATGTACTGTAGAAAGTATTAACTTAGTTATCAGTGAGTGCTCTATCAATGTTACTGCCAACGAAATTCAAGGAGAAGAACTGGAAAAAAAGATAGATTCATTAAACGGGGTTATTTATCAATACACGCTTATAACTAAAATCCCAGATTATGGTGCTGGTGGACCAGCACTAAGAGCCAATCGTAAAGTTGGCCCGTGGTCAGAGTCTATGCCAGAAAATTAAACCATTATGCCTTTCATGTAACATACTGAAAGGCATTTTTTATTTATCCAGACGTCTGTACCCTTGTGGACAAAGATTATAATTATGTATATTATACCCTTAAAGCACATAAAAAATTTATTTGTAGCTCTCTAATCAAAGTTAATCATTCGGGATGCCTTAAATTACAAAACTTATAAAGGTTAAAGAAAAAGTTTGTTACAAAGCAGGTTAGTTGCTGACATGAGGGCTTTGTGTAAAAAAAATCGAAAGGTAATTTATTTTTGTTATGTTTGACCCCAGGGATTTCTCTTATAATTAAATGATGAAAAACTGGGTGTGCTTTTTAAACAGACGTCGGACGTCTGTTTTTTTATTTCTCCATTCTCTCTTTTAACACCATAATTTCGTCGCGCAAAATTGCCGCGGTTTCGAAGTCTAGTTCTTTGACCGCTTTGTTCATACCCTTTTCTTTTAATT
>CAZQAX010000008.1:0-21719 GCA_964591475.1 uncultured Candidatus Saccharibacteria bacterium | reverse complement strand
GATGTTCGAATTTCAGATACTTCCATTTTAGGTATTTCAAGGTTGAACAAATAAACCTGTTCTTCAGACAGCGAAACACAAACGTGTTTAAAGTTGTACTGGCTTTTCATTTTAATCAATTGTTTTTTTAAAACATCTGGATTAATGATTTTACCTTGAAGCAGTACACCTTCGTCTAAATACTCTTGACCATACACTGTAACCTCAAGCCCTGATCGAGTGTCTTTGAACCCCAAAATACGTATTGACCTGTCTGAAATATCTAAGCCTACAGCCGAGAGTGTTAAGTATTTTGGAATTGGAAAGATTTTTGACAGATTCATTATTTAAATTATAGCAAATATAACTAAACAAATGAATGAAAAAAATATTATTCAGACTAATTCACGATTAGTGCATAGGTGTACCTGGTAAAACTGCGTGCTCGGGTCGAAGCAGAACCAATTCGCCATTGGCCCCACCAGCGTAAAGCATACCGTTTGAATCCATACCCATCATTTTGCGTGGCGCAAGATTAACAACAAAAGTTGTTTGTGTGTTTACCAAAACCTGAGGGTCAGTAAAATATTTTTTAATACCCGATAGAATTTGACGGGGTGAACCCTCGCCAAAATCAACACTTAGCTTTAGTAATTTATCTGAGCCTTCGATTTCATCGGCCGACAATATTGTACCAATGGCGACTTTGATTTTAGACAGGTCATCAATTGTGGCATATTTTACAGTTTCGATAACTTCATCGCCCACCTGGTCTTCTTTTTTGGTTTCTTCTTCGTTCATATTTTAGTTATTTTTATTTAAATATTATTTTTGATTAATTTTATCAAGATAGCGTTGCAGTATTAGTGCGGCGGCCGACGCGTCGGCCGCCGCCTGATCGCCTTTTGTAATTTTTCTTGCATCATTTACCTCTTTACCAGCCCTACCCCTGGCTTCAACGGTTGTCATAAATTCTTTTTGTAAATATACAGGCAAGCCTAATGTTTTTTCAAGACCTTTAACTAAATCAGCTATTTTGACCATCAATGAATTAGGCTGACCTGACAAGTCTAGTGATTCACCAACAACAATCGCATTAACATTTTCAGTACCACAAATATTATGAATGTCATCAACAAGAGTTTTTTCGTTTTTTAGCACCTTGTATGGAAAAGCCATAACCCCGCCCTCATCAGACAGCGCCAAACCCACCCTTTTAGTACCATAATCAATACCTAAATATCGCATATTGCGATTGTAGCATAATTTGCACATTGAACCGAAATATGTTAAATTTTACTAAATTTAATGAAAGTTAAGCCATTAAATTAATAGGAAGTGTGGCTGAGTGGTTTAAGGCACTTGTCTTGAAAACAAGCGATCGTTTACGCGGTCCGTGAGTTCGAATCTCACCACTTCCGCAAAATATAAAAACCTCGTAATTACGAGGTTTTTATATTTGTTTATTTTTTATATGTAGTATAATTTAAACATGATTGAAATGTTTGCATGGAAGGCTCGAGAATTTCAAAACTTTGAAAAAACCAATGACTGGTTTTGGGCTATTGGCCTGATTGCCCTAGTTGGTGCAATTTTGGCTATTTGGAGAGGTTCAGTTTCGTTTGGTATTTTGATACTATTATCAGGCTTTGTATTAATTGTTTTTGGCAAGGTACAACACCCTGAACACTCAGTACTTGTTAACAGCGACGGGCTAATGATTGACGAAAACAAGTTTTTATGGAAAGATGTAACCGGGTTTGCAATAATTGATAACCCCGAGGATGCGTATAACAAAAAGGTGATTTTTGAAACAACTCGCCCAATTGCCCCAAAAATATCGCTACCTATAGATCGTTCAAACGTAAACCCTGAAACACTAAAAAGTTTTTTATTGGCGCATACCGTCGAAAAAGAACTTAAAGAAAGTGTCGTAAAAGCTATTGCTGAAAAAGTCAGGTTTTAAAATATTTTAATAATGCTCTCGTCGTTCAATGGATAGGACACAACTTTGCGGAAGTTGCGATGTAGGTTCGATTCCTACCGAGAGCACACAATAACAAAACCACTCAAGTTTGAGTGGTTTTGTTATTGTGTAAATTAATTATTTATTGAATAGTTACAGGGAACGAGATTGTTTTAGAAACTTTCTCGCCACTTGGATCCTCTTCGTTTATTATAACCAAGGCTGGGCCAGTGTAATTGTTTAAAATACTTATGTCAGCAAAATAGTTCACAGGTGCATCGGTCATCCATTCTTGTTTTGTTACAAGAGGAGTCGGTTTGGCTAAGTCTGTACCATGGCCGTCTTTTACATAAACAACACCAGCCTGAGCCTCAAATGCGGTCCACGAGCAACCCAACATTTCGCGTTCACTGTTATCAAGAGTCGTATCTATTGTAAAAGCTTGCCCAACCAAACCGTTTTCAAGCGGACCATCGATTGTCATACCACAGTTTTTTATCAAATTACTAGACAAATCTTCGACTTCTTGACTCTCAGGTTCTTGTAAAACATTGCCTTTGTAGTAAGTTGTGTACGCCACTAAACCAACCACAAACAAAACAACGATAACTAGGCTAATAAAAATATTTTGCTTTTTTTGATCACTATTTGTATTGTTTTTATTTTCAGTATTCATACTTTTATAATTTTTAATTAATTTAAATTCGTAATTTTATTTATAAACTCACTCTGTTTTTCCAAGCGCCCAGGCTTTTAGTTTGGCATAGCTAACTTCGCCACATAAATACCCACCCGTTTGTGTATTGTAAAAAAATGGTATACCCAAAACTTTTACATGACCATTATGCTCGAGCGCCTCAACACGATCCATGTTGTCTTTGTTATGCCACACCTCGAAGCGTTTTACTGGTATACCCAAATCGTGCTCAACCTTATCAAGCCTTTCGCGCATGACTTCGCATATTGGGCATTCTAGGCCGTAGTATTCTTCTAAATAGGGTTCCATGAATACATTATAACAAAAAAGCGCAAGTTTTGTACTTGCGCATTTTTGTTATTTTGTCATTCGTGAAAGTTGAGCTTTTCGGCGAGAAGCGGTGTTCTTTTTAATAACTCCGTTTTTAGCCGCCTTGTCGATAACGCTGTAAGCTTTTGAAAGTTCTTTCTTGGCTTCTTTGATATCAGTTTTAACAAGTTTTACAACTTTTTTGGTCTCTTCTTTTAGAACCTTTTTTGTACGATCATTTATAGCTTTGTTTAGCATAGATGTTCGTAGGGCTCTTTTGGCTGTTTTTGTTACTGGCATATACCAACCAATATACTATAAAATCAGTTTTTTGCAAGCCGTAGTACATATTCGAGCCCTTAAAGACTTTGCCTAAAATTATGCTAAAATAAGGGCATGATTGGTAGTATTCGTGGCAGTATTATAAACAAAGACCTAAATCGTTTTATTATTGAAACGACCGGTGTTGGTTATGAAGTAATAACAACCAGTAAAAACCTAGACCGACTAATGGCTGGCGAGTCTTATTTTGTATACATTTACACTAGCGTGCGCGAAAATGCCATAGATTTATACGGCTTTTTAAGTCTTAGTGAAAAAGACATGTTTACTACCTTGCTAGATGTTTCGGGTATTGGGCCCAAGTCGGCACTAGGTATTTTAAACTCATCTGATGTTGAAACGTTGGTGCATGGTATAAAAACCGAAGACCCCGAGTATTTGGTTAAAATGGGTGGGCTTGGTAAAAAAATGGCCGAAAAAGTTGTGTATGAATTAAAAGGCAAAACCCTGCCAATGACTGACGGTGACGAACACGTGCCCGAAGCTGACGATGCCCTATTAGTCCTTGAGGCTCTAGGTTATAGCTTATCAATTGCGCGCGACACACTACGCATGATTGACCAAACATTAGACACTCGTGCCAAAGTACGCGAAGCCCTAAAGATTTTGAGTAATAATTAGTAAAGAATTAAAATCAATATGCCCGAATTACCCGAAGTTACGACAACTGTTTTAGGACTGCAAAAAGAGGCCGTTGGCTGGACTATTTCAAATACTTGGACTGATTTGGCGGTTGATAAACCTAGCCGGTCAGATTTTTATGACACTATCAAATATCTCCCCTTTTATAAAAACTTTGCCAAAATAATTAGCGGGCAAAAAATTATTGACGCTGAACGCAGAGCCAAAAATATTTTAATACATTTGCAAAATGGCTATACAATATTAATTCATTTAAAAATGACTGGCCACCTAATGATAGGCGGGTACGAATACAATAAAAAACAAAACAAGTGGCACGTACACGATGATGAAAAAAATCATGCATTACGCGATAGCTACAATAAATATATTCATTTTGTTTTTGAATTAAATAAGGGTAAAAATGTAAGGCACTTAGTTTTTTGTGACGCACGCAAGTTTGGTAAAATTACGCTGATTAAAACTTCTGAACTAGAGACTTCAAAACATTTGGCGGGCAACGGGCCTGAACCAATTCATTCAAATACAAATAAAAACGTTTTGCGTGACATTGGTTTTAGTGAATTTGAAAAAGTATTAGATGAAAAATATCCAAAAAATTCAAAAATTCCAATTAAAACTTTTTTGATGGATACGAAAACAATTGCAGGTATTGGTAATATTTATAGTGACGAATTACTATTTCGCGCGGGTGTGCACCCTAAAAGTATTTGGGCAAAAATCCCAAAAGACATTCGCAAGAAAATTTATACAGCAATGATTAGTGTTTTGAAAAAAGGTATAGACTTTGGCGGTGATAGCACCAGTGATTATCGCAATATCTATGGACAGCCTGGTAAATTTCACGAAAATCATATGGCTTATAAAAACAAAGGTCAAAATTGTTTACAAAAAAACTGCAGTGGTACAATTTTGCGCGAAGTCATAAATGGACGCAGTGCCCACTTTTGTAATATTCACCAAACGTTATATAATTAAAGTATATGGATAATCCTTGGTCAGAATTTAGAATTTTTATTGGCATAGGTATATTGTTATGGATAGCCTGGTTTTTAACCGGTGGTGTTGCGCGTTATGATGCAACAAAACCATATGTCGAAAGACCATCCGAACCAGGCGAAGTGGTACCAATTGAGGGTCCGGGCTTTTTACCTTACTAATTAAGCCAACAATTCAAACAAAACAATTGCCCCTGCAACCCCAACATTTAGTGACTCTTTGTCACCCGCCATTGGTATTTCAATAACCTGATCGCACAAATTTAAAATTTCATTATCGACGCCTAGCACCTCATTGCCCAATATTAAAATTTGTTTTTGAGTCGAATGATTAGAATTTTTATAATGCACTGAATTTGACACTTGCTCGATGGCCGAGATTAAAAAACCTTCACCTTTTTTAAGGTTTAAATAATTTGGCAAATCGTCAACCTGTTGCCATGGCAAAGAAAGCTCTGCCCCTAAAGCTGTTTTGGCAATATCGTTACGATTGCGACCATATTTATCGATCGGGGTGGGTGTATAGCCCGACAAAATAATTTGGGCAACCCCTGCCCCATCAGCCGAACGAAATAGTGAGCCCACATTATGAGTAGAACGAATATTGTGTAGCACTAATATAATTTCAGGCTTATTTTCAGTTTTTTGGTTGATTTTTTCAGTCATATATGTTACAAATCATAGCATACCGTAACCTAATTTTTTAGCTATGGTTGCCACCAATCCGCTTGTAGCTCAGGTGGTAGAGCACCTGCCTTTTAAGCAGAGGGTCGAAGGTTCGAGTCCTTCCAAGCGGACAAAAAATAAAAGGTTCAATGTGTAAGCATTGGGCCTTTTATTTTTGCCGTGCAGGAAGGACGAGAAAGCCGGAGCGCGCGAAGCCGGCTATATCGCAAAGCGATAGCCGAGCGCGAGGCGGGGTCGCGCAAAATTTGAGTCAACAAATTTATGCGTGACCGGGCCTTCCAAGCGGACAAAAGAAAATCCCATTAAGTTCTTTAATGGGATTTTTTAGTTAAGCTTTAGTGTGCAATCAGCATAACTGATACACCCAAAACAAGAGCAGCGAAAATTGCGGCAAAGAATCGATTAGCCGGCACGCCATGTCTGTGTAGAAATTCAGTTTGAATATCTAACACCGCAAGTGTTGCAAGCAAAAACAGACCGGCATTTCTCATTAACCCAATGTATGGCATGTTTGACAAGTTAACAAGAGGTGCACAAATAAACACCACCATAATCAAGGTTTTTAATAGATTCTTCTTTTTGAAAAAACGATAAGACCTAATGCCCCCATCAGTGCCACCAATCAAATCAAAAATTATAAACCCATCAATAAAGCGATGTATTATTAAACCGCCCTTGATTGCGTCACCGCTACCAAACAAAATACCATCAACAAATGAGTGAAATATAAATAAGCCACCCAAGATGTATGAAAATTCTTTGTGGTGATGGTGCGAAAAGATGTTCCAATTAGATTTATTCTTGGCCCATTTTTTGACAAACAACATCATTAAGCCAAAAAAAAGTAAAATGATTACCCATAAATACGGGTTGTTTTTAATAGTTTCGATTTCGCTTATTCCATGAAAGGCAAGAATCGCCAAGTATGACACTGAAAACACATGAAAAAAATGTTCCCTGTCATGACTGTCTTTTGAGAAGAACGCGTATGTCATTGGCAAAGAACACAGTGGCGCTACGATAAAAAGTATTTTTAGTATTGCGTCCATAATAGTTTCCATATTTGTGGCAATGATACATTTTTATTGGATTATTGTCAAAGACAAACTGCTTTTACTTGAATTTCAAATTTGATATACTATACACATGAAAACACGTATATTTTTTATCGTTATAGGCGCTATTGTGCTAATTGGCATAGGTGCCGCTATATTTAGTAGTAAAAAAAGTGGTAATATTGGCGAAGGTGGATTAGAGACTCTTTCACCCAAAGCTGCCTTTGCTCAATGTTTAGCCGACAAGGGTGTTAAATTCTATGGTGCGTTTTGGTGCCCACACTGCCAAGCCCAAAAGAAGTTATTTGGCACACAGGCTATTAAAAAATTGCCTTACGTCGAATGTTCAACCCCTGATGGTAAAAGCCAAAACCAAGAATGTAAAGATGCCGGCATAAAAGGCTACCCAACATGGAAGTTCACTGACGGGTCAGTACAAACTGGCGAATTAACTTTTGCCCAATTAGCCGAAAAAACAGGCTGTGTAGCCCCAGTAGAATAATAAATAATTTATGACTGAATTTATAAATCAACTACTTTCAATTGGATCAATACTAGTTTTAATAGTTAGTTTTTTGGCATTTTTAGGCAACTACGTGTCATCATTAAAAAGACTGTGTAGTCGTGTTGCGCTTAATAAAATGTTATTTATTGGATTAATATCAATAGTTGCAACTATTGGCTCTTTAGTTTACTCAATTGGTATTGGTTACCCGCCCTGCGAACTATGCTGGTACCAAAGAATTTTTATTTACAGTATAGCAATAATTACTCTAACTTCAGCAATCAGTAAAAAAACGCTTGCCCCTGTTTATGTTTGGGTACTAACAATTATAGGTTTGATAATATCTTTATACCATAACCTAATTTACTATACCGAATATTCACCACTACCTTGCGACGCATCAGCTTCATGTACGGCAAAATATGTTCATGAGTATGGTTTTATGTCTATCCCTTTAATGGCGCTGATGTTGTTTATTTCAGTGGTCTTTATTTTAAGCACTAAAACACCTATTTCGGCATCTGCAGAATAAGTTTTTCAAAAGATTTATCAAAATCAACTTCACCCAAATGAGCCTTGATGCCTAGCATTAAGGCTTTTTGGTAATAATCAATTAAAACAGATTTTTCACTTTTAAATTTATAGATTTTACTGACAACATATGGTGAAATCGTTTTTTTAGCTTCTGCGTCATAAGACATTATAATTGTCTTGATTGCCCATAAGAATGTACCATGCAATTCTTCAAAACTTTCAATACTTTTATCGTTTTTTAATTTATTAAAAGTAAGCCAGGCTTTTTGCGTGTTGCCTGAAAACATTGCGTCAGATAGCGCAAAAACGTCAGAACCCTTTTTGGGAACTATGGTTTTTACATCTTTGGCAACAACAAAATCTTGCACCTTTTTAGGCAGGTAACTTTTGGCACATAAACATTCAAAATAAAAACTATGTGGCGAATTGATTAAAAAATCACTGCTTAAAATCGCCGCGTCTTCTTTGGTTTTAGGGTATTCAAAAACAAAGTAATTCAAACTTTCGCCAAAAATATCGTGCTGGCGAGCCAGGTCTTCTAAAATATTGCTGTTAATATTTTCAATATTTATATAGACAAGCTTTTTTTTGTTTAAAAAACTTCGTATTTCGTCGCGAGTATGGTTTATAAAAACTGAAATCATATTAACAATTTATATCGAAAGCTTAACTTTTTTTAAATAAGCTTCATATGTTGCACCATATTTTTTCTTTAAAACATTTTGCTCTTTGGGTAGAAAGAACAAGTGAGTTATTAAATAAGCTACAAAAGTCGCAACAACCAACATGACTGAATTCATAACAATTGAAAAACCGATTGAAAGCAAAAATATACCCATATGAGTTGGTGATTGCAAATATTTATATGGTCCATACATAAAATCACGTGGGCCCACCTCGCGTTCAGCATGAATTCGTTTGAATTTGCGAGATGCGCGCTGTGCAGATGAAATTAAAAGTGGCGAAAAAACCATACAAAAAACACCAAAATATTGTAGATTTTGATGAATCAAGTCTATATTAATCAACGAGTGCATAAAGACTCCTGCAACTAAACATACAACATAAACCATGTATGATTCGCCCAAAATTCCATGTACTGTATTTTTAAAGGTTGTTTTTTTCATAATCAAATTATTTCACACTACCCCAGTCTTTGGCAATACCCCCCGAGACCTCGAATTTTACCGGTGTGCGACCCGCATAAAATGCATCGGGCACAACAGAAGACATTACAAGAACTGCATCGGCCAAAAATTTACTTGCGATTTCATCTTTTACCTCGTAAACCAATTCATCATGTACCTGTAAAACTATTTTAACATCAGTGTCATTATACTTTTTAACAATTAAGCT
This sequence comes from uncultured Candidatus Saccharibacteria bacterium, assembly GCA_964591475.1. GTDB lineage: Bacteria > Patescibacteriota > Minisyncoccia > Phycocordibacterales > UBA9973 > MFUC01. The sequence goes on along the minus strand of CAZQAX010000008.1, from coordinate 12,649 downwards.
ATTTAGTGCGATCATGGCTAATTTTGTCATGTCAGCCTGAGTGCCCTGAATTGGCGCATTTATAGCCATGCGTTCAGCTTGGGCTCGCAAAAAAGGAAGGGGTGATTTAATACTATTAAAAATTCTTTTTCGGCCAAACAGTGTTTGCGTAAATCCGTTTTCGCGCGCAAAAGCTTTGACAGACTCTAGGTAACCAGCAAGGGTCGCAAATTCTTTGTAATAGGCATCATAAAACTCTTGGGCTTCGGCCCGACTACCCCCCAAACCTTCGCGTAATGCATTAACACCCATACCGTACAAAATACCAAAGTTAATTGTTTTAGCGCTGCGACGCATTTCTTTGCTAACTTCAGTTTCGGGTACGTTAAAAATCTTGGCCGCAACAACGGTGTGAATGTCTTTGCCATTATTAAATGCATCAAGCATCGACATGTCTTGCGAAAATAGTGCCGCTAATCGCAATTCAACCTGCGCATAATCTAGCACAACCAACGAGTGCCCCGATTCAGCAATAAAAGCATCGCGAATGACTCGGCCCCTTTCGGTTTTGATTGGGATGTTTTGTAAGTTGGGATTTTTAGATGAAAATCGCCCAGTCACCGCACCAATTTGATTAAAAGTTGCATGTATTCGATCATTGTCATCAACCAATGTAGGCAACACATCTAAATAAGTAGAGAGCAATTTTTGCAACTCTCTATACTCTAATATTTGCGCAATTGCTGGGTGCAGGTCTTTCATTTTTTCAAGCTCTGATTCGCGAGTTGATATTTTGCCCCCTGCGCTTTTTTTAATTTTTAAGTTTTTATTCAATTCTAATTTATCAAACAAAACCTCACCTAATTGTTTAGGTGAATTGATATTAAACTCTGCGCCAACCATTTTAAAAATACTTTTTTCAATACTATTTAATTCGGTATGGTATTTTTTAGCTAAATCATTTAAAAATTTTACATTTACTTTTATGCCGTTTTTCTCCATTTTTTCAACCACCTCAATTAGGGGCTCTTCAATGTGTTTGTAAACATTCAACACACCCTCTTCGGTCATGCGTTTTACCAAAGCTTCGCGAGCCATCTCTTCATCGGCTGTTTTAATTTTTGCGACCTGCATTACATCATCCCACGAAGGGTCAATATAGTCTGAATAAACCAATGTTGTCATTAGGGCTATGTCTTTGGGTACGGGTTCATCATTTTTATTTTTTTGAGATGCGCCAGTGTCGTTTTTTAAATTTTCAGCACGGGTAACTGTATTTGTACCGTTCTTTAAATCATCAATTTTACTAACCAAAGACCTAAATTCAAGTCGTGTGAAAACTTCGCGTAATTTTGTAGTATCAATATTTTTACGAAAATCACATTCATCAATATTAAATTCAATTGGCGCATCGTGACGAATCGTGGCTAATGTTTTTGAAAAAATCGCCTCGTCTTTGTTATCCTTGATTAAATTTGCCAATCTTTCAGACAGGCCAGTTTTAGCACGAAAGTCTGCAAAATCTTTTTTTAAAGCCTTATAAATATTTTCGATACTGCCATATGTTTGAATTAATGTTGTAGCCGTTTTTTCACCAATACCGGCAATACCGATAATGTTGTCAGACGTATCGCCTCGCAAGCCTTTGTAGTCAACGATAAATTCAGGCTTGAAACCGTACCTTTCAACCACCATGTCTTCGTTGTATAAAATTGTATCGCTTAAAGATTTTTTTAAAGTGTAAACAAAAATATGGCTATTGTTTACCAATTGCATTGTGTCCATATCGCCCGAAGCAATGATTACCTCGACCGTTTTGCTATTTTTTAACTTGTGAGCAATCGTGCCAATAACATCATCGGCTTCAAAACCTGGAGCATCAATTATAGGTATGCCGAAAGCCTCGACAACTTCGCGCGATTCGATCAATTGCGTAACCAGCACGTCATCGGTTTTTTGACGTGTACCCTTATACGCTTCATAAGCTTCGTGGCGAAATGTCTTTTGTGGCAAATCGTAGGCCGAAACAATGTAATCGGGTTTAAGGTCGGCAATTATACGCATGATCATCGTAGATAGGCCATATAACGCCCCTGTAGGCTTGCCATCGTGTGTTGTAAAGTCAGGTATTGCATGATAGGCCCGGTGAATAATAGCATGAGTATCTAGCACCACAAGACGCTCCTTGGCGTTTGTGCTTTTGGCTTTTGCTGTTTTTGCTTCGTGAGGGGCTTTTTCCATGTCCCCATTATAGCACCTTGTGAATATTTTTAATTTTAAACTGCCTCATAATACTAACCTCATCCAAACCGGTGAGCAGTTACGAAATCTTTGACAAAAACTACATAATATGTTAATATATTAAAAATTTGATAAAAATGAAACGAAAACATATTAAAGCGAGCCCCTTGGTAGCTTTGACCCTAGTAATTCTAGGTTTTACTGCACAGCCCTTATATGGGCAAGACACTTTGTCGATAAAAAAAATCACCTTTGAAGAGATGGTTAAGGCATTTAAGCTAGACCCAAACGTTAATATATTAGATACGTGTCATAGGTACCCAGGAGATAACTATATAATTGCTTATACAGATAGGCACTTTATTAATAGCTACTTGCAACTACCCGACACACACTACCTAGTAAGAAATGTTGCCCTCGTCCAACAAGAAATATTTAAATCAACTCGCAAAGTTAAGGACTATATTTTTTACCTCGAAGGCTTACCTGATACTTATATCTCTAGCTCTCTTGGGCGACCCCAAGTAACTGCGGATAGCTTAGAAATAGCGTACAGGGGTTTGTTCTTTAATTGGATTGCTAGTTCTGACACATTTATAAATGTTAGAGGGGTCGAGAATTCTTCAATTCAAGAATTGTCTAATGTTACTAGTCTACTTCAAGATTGGTTAGAAAGCCTAGGGGATGTTTCAGAAAAGCAATCAAGCGATATACAGCTTAAACTCTTTAGATATAATCTTTCGAATTTCGAAGAATCCTTTATTGATAAAGTGACTTGGGATGCAGGAGAAGATGACTTGAGAAAAAAAATGTTTTTTACCAAAGAGATCTCCCGTATCTGCGATTCACTTATGGATAAACCTTATGGGCCAATACTTGCATTTAATGAAGTTGTGGAAATGTCTTTACGTTATAAAGAAAACATTCAAATATGCGAAAGAAACAAACATATCGTAGATTTGATACCTGTTGACTGTAAGGGTGTTTTAATCTTGGGGGCCAATCATTTTAAAAACGTGAGTATTTTTTCTACAAAACGTGGCGACTGCTTTATAGAGGATCTTTTAGAGGCAAAGAAAATAAATTATATTATTTTGCAACCAAAAAGTATAAATTTATATAAAACAAACTAAGAGCTGAGAGTCCGATTTTAACAATCGGGCTTTTTTATTTCAAAGTTTATAAAAAAATAGATTATCAAGGACGCCAAAAATGAGGTAACCTATAGCTTAATATAGCGAGATTCGCCTTTTTTCAGAATTTTGACTGTCGTGCCCTATTTCAACATAGTGTGTACTTATTGGCAAAATAGATTTTATATTTTGAGGCCATTCGATAAAAACCAGCGTGTTCGGCATATTAAAATACCCACCTGGTGAATCGTTTAGTTTTAGATTATTTTTTACACTCTCTACCTCTTCAAAATTATTAGGGTCGATTCTATATGCATCAATATGAATAAAGTTTTCAAATCGCATATCGTCAACACCGCTATCTGTTTTATAAATTTTCATAATATTAAAAGTTGGGCTGACAACATCATTTTGTATACCCAAAAGCTTCGCAACAATTTTAGACAGCGTTGTTTTACCGGCACCCAAATCGCCCACCAATCCAACCACTACGGTCGAACCATTTAATTGTTTGATAATTTCAAAAAGCTCGCAAACTGCGTTTTCAAATTCATTAATACTCCCCGTCTCCCAAACCGCCTTTTCATTCATGCTGATAGTTTACTATTAAATATAAAAAAACAAAACCCCTGTTATTGCAGGGGTTTTGTTTTTATTTCTTGAGTTTTTATACTCGAGTTTCTTGTGTTGTTTGGTATGTAGTTCTTGTACCTGTTTTGCGAGTTCTGTCGTAAACAGTACGAGCAAGTAACAATAGTGCCAAAATTAGGATTATTAGTAGCAACCATCCAGCCAAAGTTGTTGGTAAAAATGTTGCACCAAAAAAGGCTAACGCACCGTTACTATTTGTACAATCACCAAAATTGTGAATCACATATGCAATCGCTTCTTCTTGAGCTAACGTATCAGGGTTTGTGTATGACAACGATAGTGATGTAACAACTGAACCTTTACCACGCGCCAAGCTTGAAGCTGTAACGGTAACATTTAATGTACCACCTTGGTTAGGGTTTAATGTACCTAGGTTATAAACCAAGCTACGATTGTTGTTTGAATATGTGCCACCATTTGTTGATCTTACATAATCAAGTTCGGTTGGTATTTTAACTTCCAATACTGAGTTGGTTAAAGTTTTACCTGAAACGTTTTGGTAAACAATTTCATAATTAAACTGGTCACCAACACAAGCGTTAACATTATTTAGATTATTTGAAGCTGTATCAGTTACACGTAATGCAACCAGCCCAGGCACCAAATTATTAGCTACCAAATTTATTTGTGGAGCTGTTGGCGCAGGAGCAACTGTTCGGTAAACAGTTCGTACAACTGTACGCACTGTTGGTTGTACAACAACTGGTGTACCTAGTGTTTTGAAAGACTCGACACCACCATAGCGAACTACGCCTTGGTTGTTACGTACAACTGCACGATAGAAATATACAGTACCTAGATTAAGGCCTGATATACCATCTGAAACAGTTACACTATTACCCAACCCAATTGATTGACTGTTTGTACGGTTTTGCATACTAACAGTTGAACCCCATTCGTACCATGTTGCTGAATCAATACCATTTGATGATGCGATTGAATTTAAGCGAGCTGATGTTTCATAAACATTTGTCGCAGGGTTTGTAACAACTGATGGAGCACTAGTTGTAGGAGTAGGATTACACATAGGTGTAGGGTTATAAGTATTTTCTGAATATGTTTGTATGTAAGAATAGTTACATATGTTTTTAGATGAGTGACAGTCTGGGTCTTGTGCATCACGTACACCATCACCATCGTTATCTAGCCCATCATTACATTGATATGTATTTGACGGTGGGTAGTAAGGTGCAGGATTTACAGCTTGACCAATAACTTGGTACTTAACCACAATCGCACCTTGGGTATTTAGATTTGAATTAAGAGAGCCCAGTGACATACCAGATCCACTAGCGATTTGATTCGCGTAGCCTGAAATATCAGTTTGAGTTCGGTTGCCAGTACCATCGTTTCTAAACCACATTGCTCCGATCGGATTTAATGTAAAAGGCGTAGATGAACTAATGTTAACCTGACCAGTTGAATTACCAGCTGATGAATACACACCACCAGTAATTGTTTGTGTGCTTGATGAGCCACCAGTGCCGCCGTTTAGTTTAACGGTTGCGTCGCTCATGCTAGTACTTGGGCGGTAATATATTTGCACTGAAACAGTGTCGCCATTGCTAACATATTCGTTTACCGAATTAGTACTAGCAAATTCGCCACTTTTAGCGACTTTTAAAACTTGAATGTCATTTGTCCATACTTGAGCCGAGGCATTAAAAGCCAAGCCAAATATAAAGGCAAAAACCGTTACATATTTTATTAGATTTTTTATAATTTTCATATTCTGAATTTTTTTCTTACTTACTATTAACCCCCTGATTATAACAAAATGGTTTGGAAATGTCAATAGCTACGCAATAGAGATATTGGCTATATTTTATAAATTTTACAAACAAAAAACCCTGCACCAAACGTGGTACAGGGCTCGAATTTTTAAAGTTTTTGCAATATGGCTTTTTACTTCCATATCAAACCCTGAACAGGGTCATAGTATTGTTGTAAAGTGGTACCTCCCTGTATAGGGTTGTACCCAACAACCCCATTACTAGAGCCCTGAATTGGATCGTACCAAACATTACTACCAGTGTTTCCCTGGATTGGAGGGGGGTTGTAGACATTCCCAGTATTCCCCTGAATTGGTGCTGGGTTCGTTATAACCGGATTGTTGGGTGCCTGGTAAGTATACACCTGAGGTGAATACCCTACCGGCTGTGGGTAGCTTTGTTGCATTCTTCTATTGAGAAGAAAGGCAACAACTGTTGTTACAAGCCCAACACCCGCACTGATAAATATTCCACGATTCGGGTGTTTATCAACCGGTGGTGGGGGTGGGGTGTTTACCGTATTGTAGGTATTATACGTGTTGTTTCCAGCAGTAGTTGTAGCAAATGTGCCTTTATCAACAATTGGGTTATAAGTTACCTCATAACCTATTGAAACAAGACTACTGGTTACCTTTTTTTCCTCAACAGGTTGTTTTGGTGCAGGTTTTTTAGCTTTTACCATTTCAACATCGTTTAAACAATAAAGACTAAATGAATCAATTAAGGGTAAATCCCCGTCTGATTTTGAAACTTCTGTAAAACTACTTGGCACCAACATTGTTAAGCGCTCACCATCTCGAGCATCTCGCTCAAAATCTACAGTGATAGCATTTGTTCGACCAAGCTCAGCTCGGCCGATTTTACACTCACCTTTTTTAAAGGTTGCGTCAAAATCTTTACAGTGATTGCTTAAGATATCCGCAATGTAATCGCGAGCATCTTGCAGGTTTGTAAACCTTGACCTTAACTGAAAATATTCAGTATCGCCAATTTTTAGAACCTGATTCTCTACCAGGGCCGCATTCCATCGATCCAGTTGACGATTAATCCAAAATAATTCTGTGACATTGCCACTTAATTTCAGTTTACCAGCCTTGATGTCTTTGGCTAGCACACTCGAACTACTATAGTGAACATCGCTACGAAGTATCGAGCTGTGAGCTGTTTGTGTTTGTGCAAAAACTTTGCCTATTGAGATTGTGGCCATAGCCAGAATCAATAACAGGGCTTTTTTCGAAGAACTTGTCGTTATTTTCATGATCCGTGTGTCTGTATATTTCAGCCTACATTATAGCAAATTTGTATAAAAAAGTCAATACCCTACCCTTTTGGTTTTAGGCTTGGTTTTAAAGGTGAAAATAAACAATTTAAAAACTTTATATGTTATAATTTACGCATGACTATTTCTTTTACTGACGATAAATCAAAAGGTAAAATTAACGATGCAGTTTTGAAAGAAGAAGAGCAGTTAGTTGAAGCCATGGCCGCCAATAATTTTGGCCTGCCTTATATTAATTTGGCCGGTATGCCACTTGAAGCCGACGCATTAAAATACATACCTGAAACATTGGCCCGCGAAGCTGGCATTGCCCCATTCAAAGCTGGTGGTAGACACATACACATTGCATTGCGTTCGCCTGAAAATAAAAAGCTTGATGAAGTTAGGCACAAATTAAAAGACATGGGTATGATGCCCCATTTTTACCTAGCAAGTCTTGCAAGTTTAAATCGAGTGTATGAACGCTACACTGAAATTTCGCACGCAACTATTTCGCGCGAGGGTGGTATTGATATTTCAAGCGAGACATTAACTCGTTTGGGCTTGCAAATTAAAACCATGCAAGACGTTTCAAAAGCGGTTAATGATGTTGCCAAATTGAATGACCTACACTCAACATCACGATTACTTGAAATTATTTTAGCCGGTGCAATTGTGGTTGGCGCATCAGACATTCACATTGAACCCGAAGAAGGTTTTATTCGCCTACGTTACCGACTAGATGGCGTGCTAGAAGAAATCGCCGAACTAAAAAGCGAAAAATATCATTTAATTAATTCACGCTTAAAATTATTGTCAGGCCTAAAATTAACCCAAACCAATTCGGCACAAGACGGCCGTTTTAGTATTTTTTATAAAAATGAAGAAATCGGTATTCGTACATCAACAGTCCCTGGGGCTTATGGCGAAGGTATTGTTATGCGATTACTAGACCCAAAAATTACTCAGGTCAAGTTCGAAGACCTCGGTATTGAACCCAAGCTTTTTGCAATATTAGATGAACAAATTAAAAAACCGCATGGACTAATTTTAATTACGGGCCCAACAGGTAGTGGTAAAACTGCAACACTATATTCGTTTTTGCGCCGCATCTATTCAAGTGAAATAAAAATTATAACAGTTGAAGACCCTATTGAATTTCACCTACCTGGCATTACTCAAACCCAGGCTGATGAAAAATATGTTTTTGCCGATGCTGTGCGTGCAGCTGTGCGACAAGACCCCGAAGTTTGTATGGTGGGTGAAATTCGAGACAAAGAAACTGCCGGTGTGGCGATAAACTTTGCCTTGACTGGTCACATGGTTTTCTCGACCCTTCACACCAACTCAGCCGCTGGTGTTATACCTCGTTTAATCGACCTAGGCGCGAACCCAAAAATTTTAGTTTCAGCATTGAGCGTTTCAATGGCCCAACGTTTAGTACGACGACTATGCCCATTTTGTAAACAAAAAATAACTGTCGCACCAGATGCTGAAAAACAAATTGTAAAAATACTAGACTACGCAAAACAAATGGGTAAAGACATGGCCAGTTATGGCATAAACACAGTTGCCCCATTTGAAGCATACGAAGCTGTTGGTTGTGACAAATGTAACTTTACTGGTTATAAAGGCCGTATTGGTGTATTTGAAGCAATACTTACCGATAATGAAATGGCAAACCTTATACCGACATCACCATCTGAACATGAAATTGAAAAAGTCGCCAATAAACAAGGTATATTAAATATGCGCGAAGATGGTATTTTAAAATTATTAAAAGGCATAACTTCGTATGAAGAAGTGTTGGGTGCAGTTGATCTAAATTTTGAGGAATAAAAAACTTCTTATAAAACAAAAACTGAAATTAAAAAATCGGAAGGCTGTGTATTGCAACCTTCCGATTTGATTTTTGTTAGAAATATTTTTTACTTTTCTGCTTACCAGCTAAGTACAGGTGAAATGTGTCTGGTTTTATATATTTTTTAATAACAGTATTTATTTCATCTGCGGTAAGGCTGTACAAAAAATTGTAATAGTCAGGAAAATCACCCACAACAGGATTGTCATCTTCATGCAAACAATCGTCAAACCTCTCAACCCAATCAACCGAACGTTGACCATGACGTTTTGATGCTGACCACCTTATATTAGCCCTATTGATTACGTCTTTTTGAGTAACACCATCAAACAAAAGACTGTTGTAGCATTCGAGGGTTGCCTCTATTGCGTCATCAACCTTTTCAATCGGGACACCCAGATCAGTTCCAAAATAACGGGTCTTATTAAAAGATAGTGTTGCATAATTAACGGCATAAACAAGACCCTTATTAGATCTAATATTTTTATAGAATATAGATCCGCTACCGTTATGTGATAAGTCCAAAACAAAATTAAGGATACAACTATCTCTTGACCCAACGGGTGCGCCATTAAAACCAACAATTAGACTTGCCTGAGGATAATCTGTTTCATAAAAAAACCTTTGCCCAGGTGGTAATAACTTTGGCTCTGAAGGTAGCGCAAATTTATTACCGTGCAAAAAATTAATTTTACCAAAACTGTTCTCAATATCCACCAATGAACAGCCACCAGAAATTACTAGAACCATGTTTTCAACAACAAAATGTTTACGAAAAAAACCCTCAACGTCTTCAACGCTCAGAGCCCTCATTGCTTCAATGGTGCCCAGATTTGAGTAGCTCCAAACACTATTATTTGTAAGTTTTTTTGAAAGCTCTATACTGTATGAATACATTGGCGTAGAGGCAATTCTTCTTTGAATTTCAGAAAATACAATTTCTTTTTCTTTGTTCAAAGAGTCTTCGTCTACACAAATAGTGGTAAGGGCTTCAGAAAAAAACCTGCTCATAATAGGTAGATGTTTAGTGTCGGCAATCTCAGCCTCAACAGAAATTTCAGACTTGTTAGTGTAGGCATTAACAAATCCGCCAATATTCTCTATCATTCCCCAAAAATCCTCTCTTGATGTATGTTTGCTTCCATTCATAAACAAGTGTTCAGTCATATGGGCCAACCCATTATCTGACGGGTTAAAAACCGAACCCGCACCAATTATAAGTTTTGCGTAAATTGGCGAGAAAGGTTTTTTGATAAAAATAACACGCAGTCCATTATCAAGGACTTTTTCATACTTAGTTACGCCAAATTCGGCGAGAGTTTTTATGTCTTTGTTTTCCATTTATTTTTCTTAATTTTCCTTACAAAATATACACTATTTTATGTATCTTGTCAATACAGAAAAGCTATGTGGTAAACATGCGCGAAGATGGTATCTTAAAATTACTAAAAGGCATAACTTCGTATGAAGAAGTGTTGGGTGCGGTTGATCTAAATTTTGAAGAGTAAACAAAAAACCACACTTTGGTGTGGTTTTAATTTTTATAGATTCTAACCTGTCTTATGGTTTTACTAATGTTTACATTAGGTGAAAAACCCTATCAAAAACAAGAGAGGCTAAAAATTTTGAGCAAAAGTATGTCAGAAAAACAATTATAAATTGTGTTATTTTACTATATTCGTCTGATTTTTCTGATCTAAAAAAAATAATGATGCCCAGTAAGTACAAGACGGTGTCTAGAGTGTGAAAAAAATTTTTCTTATGTTCAAAAACTTGAATATAAGATGCGGCACGAGCTACGCCAGAAAGAGTAACTATTACCAAGCCCCAAATAAAATCATTTTTAAATCCTTTCATTGTGTACGATTTTTTAAATTTACCAAATAAATAATATCATTTATTTACAGATGAGTCAATAGTTGGCCGTGTATTAGGAGGTCTCGCCATCTGGCGCACGTATTTTAGAAAAATAAAAACAGCTCATTTCTGAAACTGTTTATTTGTTATATATCTACACGATAAAATGATTTCTTATTCTAGGTATTGACCTGGTTGATTGGGTTGAAGCTTGGGGTTCTCGAACTGAAACTGACGACCGGCTTCGAATGCGGTGCTTGTGATTAAAATGATAGCGTTGTCATTTTTCTCGATTACCTTTTTCATTGTATCTACAAGGTCGGGGCGATGCTCTTGGCACCATTTTAGTATGGCTTTTTCTCTTTTTGTCATTTTATTCTTTTTTATTGTACGTAATAATATAGTATCATATTATTAGCACTAAGTCAATATGTAGACCAAAGAGCGCACTTTACAGCTTTATGATTTTTTAGCTATTTGCACGTCTTGTAATAAATAGGCCTCAGTGCTAGTATTTTAAAAAAGTTAATTATGAGCGTACAAAAGAAAGTTATAGACGATAAGACAGTTTTTATATTTGATGGCACAGGCCTTAGTCGCGAGGAATTTAGGGACGAATTTGTTGATGCTTTTTGGCCTAAACCAAGACACATGCATGCAAAATGTGTTTTAGAAGACTTGGGTCTTGATATACCCCAAATAAAACACCTAACTCAAATGTTGCTTGAAATGGTTAAAAATATTTACGACCATGGCAACAAAAAATCTGTTTTAGAAGTTTGGTGGGCAGAAAACATCTTTCACTTCAATTTTATAGACGGCAACAGTGAGGTAATAAACCTTGCCGAGTGCAAGAAAAATTGGACCAAGAAAAGTGAAAATAATTTTGGACACGGCACCCGAATTATCAAAAGCCACATGGAGCAAATTTTTGACCTGTATTTAATTGACGACACATCTGGCGGCATTAATTACTCTGGCCAATCTCAATATGCAAAAATTAAACCCCCTAAAAATTAGGGGGTTTTAAGTTGTTTTTTATATTAATTTTGTATTAAAAGCGTGTAGGATTTTAGGATTAAAAAATTTATTCTGTATCAGAGACCACCTCAGCCTGATTAACAATCCTACCATCAGAAAATGTGTTTTTAGAAGTACCTTCTGGCCCAAGATATTCTATATTAAACTCTGGCTTATTATTCTTAAAAACAACTGATATATTTTTTAAACTTATAGGTTTATCAGCTGCGACTGAATTAGAATTATATGTTTTAGAAAAAGATTGCGCAAAACCGTCTGGCGCCCCAACAGAACAAGAAATAAAGTCGACGGTCGGATCGTCAACAAAAAACCTTTTCGCCTTTTTAAACCCCTCACCCTCAAAATCAGACTTATCAATATATTTAATATCGTTTGATGTTTTAAAACTAGAAGCCGAAACTTGATTAAGGCTTTCTTCATCAAAATTCTGTGTCAAAGCTATTCCATCGGGGGAACCATGAGCAAAAACAATTGCGTATTTTATTTTATTTCCATTTTCTAAAATTATTTCTTGTTTTAGAAGTTTTTTTGCTAAATCTACTTTGTTAGCGACTTCTATGTATCGTGTTGTGTAGCCATTATCTTCTAGGTCACCATACACCTTTTCAAGGTTGGGCCCAACACCTGATGATTCAAAAGCATTATTGTGATCATGCCGTGAAACTATAAACATTCCAAAATCTCCTTGTGGGTCACCAATCTCAACCTGCTTTAGCCAAAACTCTGGAGACATTCTATCAAAACGAGTAACACCGTTTTTTTCATATAAATTTTTTGCCGCGCCTGGTTTCTGTTGTTCTAGCGAAACCAAATGTTTTAAGTTTTTTTTAATACAACTTCCATCGCTTTGATAGTC
>CAZQAX010000007.1:0-22578 GCA_964591475.1 uncultured Candidatus Saccharibacteria bacterium | reverse complement strand
AATGTCAAAAGACTATTACGAAAAATTAGGAATATCGAAAGGCGCTTCTAAAGATGAAATCAAGAAGGCTTTTCATAAATTAGCCATGAAGCACCACCCCGATAAAAACGGCGGTGATGATACTAAATTCAAGGAAATTAACGAGGCTTACCAAACACTGTCAGACGATACCAAGCGCGCCCAATACGACCAATTTGGTTCGAATTACCAAAACATGGGTGGAGGCGGATTCGGTGGCCAGCAAGGTGGCGGCTTTGGAGGTTTTGACTTTGGTGGTTTTCAAAACGGCCAGGCTGATTTTGACATGGGCGATTTGAACGACATTTTTGGTAGCTTCTTTGGTGGTGGAGGCGGGCGACAACAACGTCGCAACAAGGGTAGCGATTTGGCCGTGCGTGTAAACCTAACTTTTGCCGAAATGGTAAAAGGCGCCGACAAAGACATTGAAATACGTCGCGAAGCACCGTGTGATTCATGCGATGGCAGTGGGGCAGAACGTGGTACTGACATGGAGACTTGCAGTACCTGTAAAGGCGCAGGCCGTATAAACGAAATCAAACGCACCATATTGGGTCAAATACAAACCCAAAGCATTTGCGGTACTTGCGAAGGCGCCGGTAAAATCCCTAAAAAGAAGTGTGCTAAATGTCACGGTGCGGGCACTGTAAACAAAACTGACAAAATCAATGTGCACATACCAGCCGGCATTCAAAGTGGCGAGAACCTACGCGTAGCCAAAATGGGCGAGGCGATGAAGGGTGGCCAACCGGGTGATTTATACATTTCAATTAGCGTATCGGCCGACAAAGTTTACAAACGCGAAGGCAACATTATATATCGCAAACTTGAAATACCGCTAACTATGTCATTACTAGGTGGCAATATCGATGTCGAAACGTTTGATGGTAAAGTAAACCTTACAATACCAGAGGGTATAAAAAACGGCGAAGTACTGCGCATGAAAGGCAAAGGCCTGCACACAACACCCCGTGGCGACATACATATAATTATTGAAACAAAAACAAACAAACTAAATCGCGACCAACGCAAACTAATCGAAGAACTCCAAAAAACCGGACTATAGAATATTTGAAAAAATATAAAAAGAAAAGCCCTGTAAGTTTATTGCCTACAGGGCTTTTTTGTGGTTTTTTACTAACTTAGACAGTTTTAATCTCTAATTATGGTTCAGACCAAAGTCGAACTCTATATAGCCTTCGCCAGATTTGGCACTGCCATAAATTTGCGTCTGATTACCGTTGATGATAACAATAACGGTTGAGATTTTAAAATCTACAGTCATGAAAAATAATTTTGGCAAGTATTCGATATTGAAATCGCTTTCACTGCAAATATCTTGCAGGTTTTTACTTGGCAAATGTCCGTTCACAGAAAAGCTTACGCCCAATGTGTCTGTGGTCATTTCTCCATATAAACTTTCATTCACATGTCGCGCAAAGGTAAGTAGGTTATCGTAAAAATTTTCGTTTTGCGAATAAACTATATTCTTTCTACTTTCTTTTAGGTATTTTTGCCATGTAGTGGCAGGTGAGTCAGGTGTAATATCGGCCTTTTTCAAGACCTGCTCTATCAACCATAGAGTGGCGGCATTAATAGCGCCTTGAACTTCTTGTTTAAATTTGTCTTTTATCATAATTTATACTGAACTTTAATGTCAGTCTATTTTATAGCATTTTAATTACTATTTGTCAAGCAAATAATACATACTGATTTATAAAAAAAATACCAAGTTTGCTTGGTATTTTTTTATTCTTATAGCTTTTTAATTATTTTATAACCATCACTACTATCAATCATTTCATAACCAGCGTTTTCAATTTCATTGCGTAATTCGTCGGCTAGTTTGTAATTTTTAACCTCTTTGGCTGTTTTGCGTTTTTCAGCTAGTTCTGTAATTTCAGTTGGAACTGACGATAGGGCAATAATATTTTTTTCAATATCTAAACCTAGTACTTTATCTAAATCAATCAGCGTTACGTATTTGTCAGCATCGGTAATATTTTTGTCACCCAATAGCTCAAACACAACAGCCAATGCACGCGCAGTGTTTAAGTCATCGCACAATGCTTGTTTAAAGTCATTTACATATTTTTCATTAACACTGCCTTTTATATCATCACTATATAAACCCATAGCCTGCGACATTATTTTTGTATAAATATTATTGGCCGATACAGCGCCAGCCCAAGTAAAGTTTAAAGGCTTTCTATAACTAGTACCCATAAAATACAACCTCATAGCCAAAGGATTTATTTGGTGTTCGCGAATGTCATCAATGGTGTAAAAGTTATTTTTGCTTTTTGACATTTTTTCGCCATCAACTGTCAAAAAATCATAATGTAACCAATAGTTTACAAACTGTTCATTTGCATGGTAGTGGTGCGCGCACATACTTTGCGCGATTTCATTTTCGTGGTGCACGGGTATGTGGTCAATACCACCGGTATGAATATCAATTTGGTCACCCAAGTAATGTGTCGACATTGCCGAACATTCAATGTGCCAACCAGGGAATCCTTCAATTTCGCCAACAGGCGAAGGCCAGCGCATTGTGTGGTCAGCAAACCGCCCAACGCAAAAAAACCATACTGAAAAGTCAGCTGGGTGGCGTTTGTCAGGATCGGTAACAACTTCGTCACGTACACCTGTTTGTTTGTCGTCTATTTTTTGGCCCGATAGCATGCCATAATCGGGGTAAGTGGTTGTATCAAAATATATAGCTTGTTTAGTTACATATGCATTACCATTTTTTAATAGCTCGTTAACCATATCAGCCATTAAACTTACATGCTCGGTTGCTTTGGGTGCTACGTCAGGCTTTATAATATTAATTGCATCCATGCTATTGAAAAAATAGTCTGTGTATTCGGCCGCTACATCCCAAACGCTTTTACCACTTCTCGTTGCACCTTTTTCTAGCTTGTCTTCGCCTTCATCACTATCACTAGCCAAATGCCCAACATCGGTAATGTTCATAACGTGCTTGACCTCGTAACCTAAATAGGTCAATGTGCGCTTTAAAATGTCGTCCATTGTGTATTTGCGCATGTGCCCAATATGCGTATTGTCATACACTGTTGGCCCACACGCATACATTGAAACATGACCGTCTTTTATCGGTTTGAATATTTCGTTTTTTTTAGATAATGTGTTGTGTAGTTTTAATTCCATTTGTTCAAATCTATACTATTTTAAACCCATTTTTTTAATTTAAAGAATATGTACATAATAATCCCCAAAACAACCATGCCTCCAACAACAAACCACAGATCTGCCATATCTTTAATTAGTGAAAACTCGACATTCATACCAAAAATACTTGCAATTAATGACAGTGGCAACAATATAAAACTCATTGCCGTTAAAGTTTTAACAGTAGAGTTTGTTTTTGTTGTTATCAAAGAGTCGTTTGTTTCTCGTAGGTCATTTAAAATTTCTTTGTGGCCATCAAGTTTGTTTTGTAATTTATTATATTCACTTATCATTGAATTCAAATAGTATTCAAATCTGTCTCCATAAAAAGCTTTGGCTGCGTCTTCAAAAGATTTCAAAGTTTCTAGGTGATAACGAATGGCTTGTCTAAAATCTAGCAATATACGGTTAACTTTTGAAATCAAATAAACGGTTTGCTCTTCTTTGCCACTATAAATTCGACTTTCTAGGTCGCGCAATAGGTCATTGATGCTTTCTAGTTCTTCTTGGCTATTTCGATACAGTAATTTCATTAGTTCAAAAAACAAAAATACAGCGTGGTCATCATTCATCTTCTTTTTATTTAGCAAAGTATCCAGCTCAAGCATTTTAGCAAAATCCTTCATTGGTTTTGAGCCCTCGTAGTGGGTCGTAATTAAAAAATCTTTACCCAAAATAAAGTCGATTTCTTGATCGCTTTGCTCGCTATCAACACTAACCATTTTAGGGAAGTGAAGTACTAAGTAAATCATACCGTCATGCAGGTCGACTTTTGACCGAACCGTTGCGGTTAATAGCTCGTCTGAAACTGGGCCAGGGACACCAAATTCGTCTCTTAAATGATCAATTTCTTCTCTGGTAGGTGACTCTAAGTCAACCCACTTTAGGTTTTTATAGTTGTAGCGATTTAACATATAAATATTATAACAAAAGCATGCCTTATTGGCTATGTAAAAAGGGCTAAAACCGACATGGTCGGTTCGCCCGACCAAACCCAAAGGTTTGGTTTAGGGGCATTTGCAATAATTTATAAATATGCTATATTGGTATGACTATGGCAACAACAACAGCTAAAAAGGCAGTAACTAAAAAAGCTGCACCAAAAACAACAAAAAAACCAACCGCAGTTAAAAAGGCGGTTAAAAAAGCAGTTTCAAAACCTAACGAATTTGCAGTTATCGCTACAGGCGGTAAACAATACAAAGTTCACGTTGGTGACGTTCTAAAAATTGAAAAGATGAAAGGCGAATTCGCAGAGGGCGACAAAATGACTTTCTCTGAAGTACTACTTTACGAGAACGGCGAAACTACAACAATTGGTATGCCACACGTTGCCGGCAAATCAGTAGAAGCTATATTTGTTAAAGCTGACCGTCTACCAAAAGTAAACATCATCAAATACAAATCAAAGTCTCGCTACTTCAAGAAAAACGGCCACCGCCAACCATACTTTGAAGTTAAAATCTCAGCGATTAAATAAATCTTATTTCAAAAACCGCCCAACAAGGCGGTTTTTGTTTGGTGGACGATAGAGGAGTCGAACCTCTGACCTTCAGCCAAGGGGCGCTCGGACTTTATCCACCTCTTTGTTTGGGTAAAAAATTTGTGGGCAATAGAGGAGTCGAACCTCTGACCTTCCCCACGTCAAGGGGACGCTCTACCAACTGAGCTAATTGCCCAAACACGGGCGGAAACTGAGCTAATCGTCCGTGATTTTCATTATATTGAAAAAAAATAAAATTTCAACTATACTGGTAGTCTATAAATAAATTGAATATTATGAGAGTAGAAAACACACCCCAAATAAAAACCCCCGAAGAGCTAGAAAAAATTGAAAAAAAGAAAACTGAACTTGAAGCCAAGATTCCAAAAATGGTAGCCGGCTTCAAAGAACTAATTGAAACAAACCCTAAAACAGAAGAAGAGCAACTTGCTTATGAAGAAAAACTTATTCATGTTATGGCGTTTCCAACTGGAGCATTTATTTTTGATAATGAAAATCACACAAACATAAGTAAAATGTTTGAAGATGCCTTAATTGAAAACAATTTAATCAAGCAAGGCGATGACCTTGAAGATGTGTTTAACAACTTTCATAAAAAGATAATCGATCTTGAAATAGAGCGTTAAAACATTTTTGCTAAAAAATTTATTTATAGAAAGCCAGGCCAGAACAATTCTGAGACCTGACTTTTTTATTTGACAAACATGTATATTTTATGCTATTATTTTTATAGTAAATTTGAAAATCATGGCGCAAAATATTGAAAGTAACAAATGGAGAAAAATTGAGGCAACGCTAGACGAGGCCCTAAAACCCAAAAACTTTAATAAGTATATGAAGAAAGTTCGCGGTAAAAAGAACAAAAAGCAAAAAAAGCTTTTTGCAGAAATTGAGTACCGGCTAAAAAGCGGTCGCCAAGAAAGCCTAACTGACTTTATAACCTTCTTAGCCGAACAACACGGAGAAAGTCACAAAGACCTGGCACGTTTAAAAAATGTCGAGCCAGCACCTAACGAACTACTTAGTGCATTATTCGATTATGCCGAAAAATTCGGTAAAAAATCTAAGCCCTTAGCAGAGCCGATGTTTAGAACTCAAACATATAAATTTATGAAATATAAATTCGAAATAGTTTGGGGGCAGGGAGTGATACACACTGTGTATGACCCCGATGACAAAATTGTCATTTCAACTTAAATTAAAGATCTTTACACAAAGGCCCTTGCTAGTCAGGGGTTTTTTTATTTGAAATTTAATTGTTTTTATGGTATTTTAACATTACAAATGGCCCTATCGTCTAACCAAGATTATAGGGCGGACATTGCCTTCAGAAGGCGGTAATATTTGGCCCTATCGTCTAACGGTTAGGACATCGCCTTCTCAAGGCGGTAATCGGGGTTCGATTCCCCGTAGGGTCACATCGCAATGGAAACGTGGCTGAGTGGTTGAAGGCACCGCTCTCGAAAAGCGGCATCGGGGTAACCCGATCGAGGGTTCAAATCCCTCCGTTTCCGCAAGAAATAAAAGGATACACCCTATTTCAGCATGAAATGCTATAATAAGCATTCATGAATAATTTCAAAAACTTCACTAAACTTATCTTTGTATTTTTATGCATTGGCGTATTTGCAAATGCTCATGCACAAACCACAATGCCAACTAATGCCAGTGTTCGGGCGCAATATATTGACCAACTTTTTGTGGTTGGCATGCGCGGTACAACCTACACAACTAAAAACGATTTTGGTAATTTGTTAAAAACCACAAACGTAGGTGGTATTATACTGTTTGACTACGACAGTGTTACTAAAAAATATAACCGCAACATAAAATCTAAAAAACAAATTACACAATTAACCAAAGATTTACAAAAAAATGCAAAAACAAAACTTTTCATTGCAATTGACGAAGAGGGTGGGGCGGTTAATCGGTTAAAAAAATCTTATGGTTTTAAACCATTACCATCAGCTAAAGTTTTGGGCACTAAAAAAACTAGTTTTATAACTAGCGAATCGACACGTTTAGCCAAAGACCTAAAACAAATTGGTATAAACGTAAACTTTGCCCCATCGGTTGATGTTGATGTTAACCCTACAAGCCCCGCAATTGGTAAATATGGTCGTTCATTTTCAGCCGACCCAAATGTGGTTATTAATTCAGCCAGCGCATTTATTGCCGGCCATAAAACACAAAACATAATTACCGCAATAAAACATTACCCAGGCCATGGCTCGTCAACCGCCGATAGCCATTTGGGTTTTGTAGACATTACCAATGCATACAAAGATATTGAATTATTACCATTCAAGGAATTAATCAAATCAAACAATGCCGACATGGTTATGGTTGCCCATGTTGTTAACACCAATATCGACCCGACGTACCCAGCATCACTTTCACCAATATTTATAAATACCAAATTACGTGGCGAATTAGGTTATAGTGGGGTAGTTATAACCGACGACCTAGACATGGGCGCCATCACTAATAACTACTCATTTGACGACAAAATCGTACGTGCCATAAATGCTGGTAACGACATATTAATACTTTCAAACAATATTAAAACCTACGACAAAGACATCGTTATAAAAGCCCGCAATACCATAGACCAAGCTCTACAAAATGGCACTATTTCGTGGGACCAGGTCATGAATTCGTATAATAGAATTCAGGCATTAAAACAAAAATACAGAGTACTGTAAATTAAGTAAAATAAAAAGGCCGGTAACATTTTAGTTATCGGCCTCGTTAATCGAAAAATTAAAAATCCTCATCAAGCTCAAGGTGGTGTCTGTCTGCCTCTGTACAAATAATGCGTGGCAATTCTCGCATTTCAGCACCTTTGGCGACAATACGTTTAATCACAGCAATAACCTCGAAGTTAATATCTTCCCATTCAAATGCGTCTGATTTTTCTACAGATATTTCGTACCGATCAAAAGATAGCTCAATCACGCCAGGAATAGCAAGTAGTGCAACTGAAAGACGTTTTAAAAAATCACTTTCATCTTTAGGTATTTGCCCCTTGAATACTTCAGGTATTTTATATGAATTAATTAAAATAAGAAGATTACTGGATACTTTTTTAGTTACTTGAAAACATAAAATGTTTCTGTTTGGGACCTCTTTAATTCTATATTTCATTTTAATGGACTATTTATGTTTGAATTATAGCAGTATAAATAAGTGTTGTCAATAATGCAGAGTTAGTTTTTATTCTTCATCAATTTTACTAGCTTCAATATATTGTATATCAATCGATTCGCCGGTTATGCGCATAACGTCTTTGTCTACCTTTTTAAATTCTTTACTTGAATTGTTGTAGTGGTTAACAACGGTATTTATTGAAGACCCTAATTTGTTTTGGTATTCTTCATAAGTTTTTAAATGTTTTGATAGTTCACCAACGCGTTTAATAATGTCTTTGGCTGATTCTTCAATTTGCATAGCCTTTAAGCCCTGCAACACTGTCTGTAGGTATGCCAAAAAAGAAGTAGGCGACACAATGATGACTTTGTATTTGCTTGCCGCACGTTGTATTAAATTATCGGTTTCGTCGTCTTGGCCAGTGACTTTACCTGCGCCAATTTTATTAACTAATAGATCATAGTAAATGGCTTCGTGGGGTATAAACATAAATGCAAACTCCATGGTACCCACACCTGGTTTAATATATTTTGATGTTTCAACAATGCGGTTCTTAAGATCGTTTAAAAATACTTTTTCTAATCTTTCTTTCTCGGCCGGGTCAGAGGTTTCACTAATGCGGTTATAATTTTCCAATGAGAATTTTGAATCTATTGGTATAATTTTGTCTTTAACAAAAACCACCGCGTCAACAATGTCGCCATCGGTAAAAGGGTACTGCATTTGATACGAACCGGGCGGTAAAATATTTTTCAATAATGTTTCTAAATAATATTCACCCAATATGCCACGCTGTTTTGGATTTTTTAAAATATCTTGCAAGCTTTGCAGTTGGTCGGTAAAAGACATGACTTGTTTGTTGCTTTCCTTCAACTCGGTAAGGTGTTCGGTAACTTCGCGAATAATATTGTGCGATTGGTTTGTTTGGTGGCGAATAGTCTCAGTCGTAATTTTTTGCGATTCTGAAAGCTTGGCATCAACCGTGCGCGATAGTTCGTTCATTTGTTGCAATAGTAATTGAAAGCTTGTGTCGTTATTCGTATTACCGTTTGAGCCAGAGCCCCTTTTGGCTAAAATAAAAACCAGTGCCACCACAAGGGCCCCAATAATTATAAATAAAATAGTTGTCGTCATTGGTAAATTATAGCATCAAAATAGCTTAATTTATAAGCCTTATTTACCCTTGACTTTATAGTGTATAGTGTGCTATAATATACACAGCGTAAACAAGCTGTTTAAAAACATGAAAAAGATATTTAATTTTCTTGCAAACACAAAAAAAGGCCAGGGTATTATACTTGGCATGGCAATTACAATTATAACCTCAACCATTATTGGTTTGGTCGTAACAGTGCCCGTATTTTGGATGAATCCTGAAACTTACAACGCAAGCTGGATGAACCAGTTTGGTGTGTATTTTTTCTATCCAGTCCTTATTCACGGGGCACTTGTGGTATTTCTCTTTTCTCCGTACATGCTATTTATAACAAGAGGGAGTGATTACAAACAAAATGGTTCAAGCATTGCATTAATGCGAGGCATGTCATTATTTCTTGGTATTTTTGCCGGTGGGATTATTTGGGGCAACATATCAAATATTCTTGATGTACCTCAAATTGGGATATGGAGCTTAATCCCGATATTTGTTTGTGGTTTTATTTATGTTTGGGCAATGTCCCATATTCTAAAAAGACCATTTAGTATAGCAAAAGAATTTGCTCCGCTAACTTAAAATCTTGGTATAAAAACCGAGTGAGCCACCCAGCAATAGGTGGCTTTTTTTATTTAAAAATAAGGCTAAATCATCCTTGACTTTATGGTATATATTGTGCTATAATACTTACAGAGTAAAACAGCTCATAAATAATGAAAAAAATATTCAGAAACCCTATTTTAGTGGCACTGGCCACAATGTTTGTAATTTCTATGTCATCTTGCGGAGGTGGCAGCGGTAACCGTAAAACAACGAAAGAGGTTGTTACGGATACGGCCAAAACACCAGAACCTGAAGTTGAAGTAAAAAAACCTGACCCTGTCGATTACGTATTCACCCCATCCAGGGTTGGAGTATCCCCAAAAAAGGAAATCAACGACGGGATGATTGCTCTTGGCGAGGGAGCAGAGGTAAAAGGAACGCTTTTAGAATTTGACGTATTTACTTTTGACTCAACGGGTCAGGAATTCAAATTTTATGTTAGCGCTGGTTATGCCAAAGACGTATCATACTACGGAGGAGATAATCCCGCAGCTAATCAAAAAGTCGCAAAGGAAAGATACGATGAGGCTAAAAAACTTTACAATAAGATTATAAATACACCAAAAGAAGATTTTATTGTTACCTGTAGCTCAGAAGGTTATCCTAAAAGACTTGAAAGAGTTAATAGAATAGAGAATAACAACAAAAAGATAGGTAAGGTAGACTTGATAGAGTTTGACCAAATTGAAGACCTACTACCACTGTATTAATCATAATATTTTATGGCCAAAAGCCACTTCATAAGAGGTGGTTTTTTTATTTCCAAACAGTGTCTGTTTTATAAGCCTTATTTAATATTGACTTTATGGTATATAATGTGCTATAATATACACAGCATAAAACAAGCTATTTAAAAATGAAAAATATCGCCATATTCGCCTGTATCATTATCGCTTCGGCTCTTGTAGCTGTTGCGTTAAACTTATTTGTACCTGGGTTTGAAAACCCTATTATTGGACAAATTGCCACTTCAATTATCTTTGGAGGGTTTAGTATTGTTTGTATATCCCTGGCTTTTTCAAAAACTGAAAAGCAGTGGGCTACAAACCTTCTTGCTTTCGTTGGTATGGTTTTCGGTGGTCTACTGTTGTCTGCTATTATTTGCAGCTGGCTGCCTGATTACCAACTAGCATCTGCACAAAGAATGGCCAGTCCTGAAAATTATGAAATATTCCAATTCAAAGGCCGCATGCTTTGGCTCATAATTTCTTTGATCATGCTAACTTTACGCGTGACAATAAAAAAACGCTTTAGCCTTTAAACCTACGCAGAAGCCGTTTCAAGATTACCAAATCGCGAAACGGCTTTTTTTTATTTTTTATTTAAAATGACAATTTCTTTATTCTTCTTATATTCTAATTCGATATCTTGCAAACCCTCTAAATACTCCCTAAATTTTTGTAAGTAAACAATTTTTGCATCTATTTGCTCTTTGGTCACACCAACATCTTTATACTCTTCGTATGTTTTATTTAGGTCTTCTTCATTGAGTAAATCAAACATAACTCTGCCACCTTTCTTACAAACGCGAAGCATTTCTTCAATACTCTCTGTTATGTTTCTATTTTCTCTGTAAAAAAATCCGTTAGGGAATTCGTGACTATCACTAATAAACATCGGTATAGCATTTTTAGATAAAACCAATTCAAAAACTTCATTCTCAAAGGGTGTTTTCTCTATGTTTGAAATTTTAACTATTTCGCTATGTAGTTTTTTTATATCATCTGGAGCCTTGTCACTTAGTCTATTACATAAATCAACACCAAAAGCATTTTGGTTATTAAACTTGGTACGCAACATAATAGGGTACGAGGCACTACCAGTGCCTACATCAAGTGTAGACTTACTAAAGTCTGACTCTTGCAAGTCAAACAATTTAACATAGCTTTTAAAATCTCTTTCAAGTTCTTGCGAAAACTCTAGGCCGTTATCTCTTTTATTTATATTTAGTTCTGGGTTAAATTGATTCATATATTTTATTTACCTAAAAAGTGATGCAGGGTATATAGCCAATCTTCTTCATTTTGATCGCTCGACTTCTTTTGCTCATACAGCCATTCTAAATAGCCACGATCCATTTTGGCGACCTCTTCAATTGTACGGCCTGAATATTTACCAAAACTAAAATTACGCAATATTGATGGGTGCGATGAAACTTCAATCATTTTTTGTATTGCCAATTCTTCGCTACCACTTATTTCAATTTGCTTTTTAAGTAGGCGATCAAATAGTGCCTCTAATACCATAATGTCACCCAATGCATCATGAGCCTGCGCCTCGACATCAAGCTCTAAATAATATCGCAAAAATTGCAAATTGTATTTTGGTATAACACCTGATTCATCCATGTCGCGCGCAACACGTAATGTACAAATAAAGTTTTTAGGGTTTATGTCTTCGTTTTGCAACATTCCAATATCAAACATGGCGTTATGTGCAACTAGCACAACATCGTCGCTTTCAAGTAACTTTTTAACGTTTTCGTAATCACTACTGGTTTTAAATTCAGGTTTGTCAGCCACATGTTTATTTGTAATATGTGTTACTGCACTAGCCTCGGGTGGGATAGGTTTTAAAGGTTTATAAAGTTCATTAAAAAATCCGCTTGTACCACGTTCATGGTAAGCGATTTGGCACAAAAAATCGTCTTTGGTATTACCAGTTGTTTCAGTGTCTAAAAATATTAGTTTCATAAATTCATTATATGTTATAATAGTTCATATGCAAAACACCATTAAAGACAAATTAAAGGAAGCGATGATGGCTAAAAACGAAGTAGCTGTTTTAACATTGCGCAATATTATGTCATCTTTTACTAACGAATTAGTCAGCAAAGGCAAAAAGCCAACCGATGTTTTAACCGACGAAGAATGCCTAACCGTTATTGCACGCCTAGCCAAACAACGCCGTGATTCAATCGAGCAATTTACAAACGGAGGCAGGGCAGATTTAGCCGAAAACGAAATGGCCGAACTAGCCATAATAAACGAATTTTTACCAACCCAAATGACTGAATCTGAAATTACTGAATTCTTAAAAAATTATATTGCAAACAACACCATAGACCCTGACAAAAAAGGCCAAGCATTAGGCGGTATTATGAAGGAGTTGAAAGGCAAAGCCGACGGCAATTTAGTTAAACAAATTTTTGATTCTTTGTTATAAAATTTGATATAATAAATTTATGAGAATCATTAAACAAGTTATATTGTTATCAATTGCGGTTTTTGCAGCATCTTATTTTATACAAGGTGTACACATTAACCCAATATGGACAGCTTTAATAGTTGGTGCAGTTTTAGCAGTTATAAATTTTACAGTTAAACCAATAATTAAAATTTTAACACTACCTATAAATATTATTACATTGGGTCTATTTTCAATCGTTATAAATGCGGCAATATTTTGGTTTATCGGTACAGGTGCATTTATTAAAGGTTTTACTATTGATAACTGGCAAGCGGCACTGTATGGTTCGCTACTAATCTCAGTTATTCACTGGCTGGGCGAAAAAATGTTTGGCTCAAACGAAGATTAATTTTTAAATAAAAAACCCTTGTAAAAAAGGGTTTTTTATGTTATAAATATATCACTATGTATCTAGTTGATGAAGTCAAAATAAACGCTTGCGCCGGTCACGGTGGCAATGGTGTTGTGCGTTGGCGCAGGGAAAAATTCATCGACAAAGGTGGCCCAAATGGTGGCGACGGCGGCAAAGGTGGCGACGTATATGTACGCGCCGTTCGCGACACACTAATACTAAAACGCTATACTGAAAAAAAGATGATGCGTGCTGGCAACGGCAATGCGGGCGAAGGCAACAGTAAGCATGGCTCAGCCGGCACTGATTTATATATTGATCTACCAATAGGTTGCATCGTTAAAAACGAAACAACCGGTTTTGAATTTGAACTTGAAAACGAAGGTGACGAAGTCATGATTTTGCGCGGTGGCCAAGGCGGTTTGGGTAACGAACATTTTAAAAGCTCAACCAATACAACTCCGACCGAAGCAACTGGTGGCAGACCAGGAGATGAGTCAGTTTTTACAGTAACATTACAACTATTCGGTGATGTTGGCTTAATCGGTATGCCTAATGCGGGCAAAAGTTCATTAATTAATTTATTGACTAATGCCAATGCCAAAGTGGGTGACTACGCCTTTACCACACTGGACCCTAATTTGGGCGACTTTCATGGTTATATCATTGCCGATATTCCAGGTCTTATTGAGGGCGCCAGTGAGGGTCGCGGACTAGGTCATAAATTCCTACGCCATGTTAAACGTACAAAAATATTAGTGCACCTAGTCTCGTTTGAAAACGGCTTTGCTGACATTACCGATAATACAAGTTTCGACATTGAACGCATGCAAAACATTTACACAAAAATTAGAAATGAATTAGGTAAGTTTGACAAAGATCTGCTTGAAAAAGACGAGGTGGTCTTGTTAACTAAAACTGATGCAGTTGATGCAAAAACAGTAAAGGCCGCAATCAAAGAATTCAAAAAATTAAACAAAAAAACTTTTGCCGTAACCATGTTTGACGACCAGGCAGTCAAAGAATTCGCCGACGAACTAATTAAAATCGTTAAAAAAAGTAAGTAAAAATAAAGCCAAAGTAGAAATATTTTGGTTTTTTTGATATAATCTACAGATATGGACAAAACCTATTACACAACAATCGGGCTTGAAATTCATGCCGAAATGAACACAAATCGCAAGATGTTTTGCGATTGTATAAACGACCCATTTCATAGTGGCCCAAACCAAAATATTTGCCCTGTGTGTATGGCTCACCCCGGTACATTACCGGTACCCAATAAGCAAGCCATTGAAAACGTCATTCGTGTCGGTCTTGCCATTGGCGCCGACATTGCCAATTTTTCAGAATTTGATCGCAAAAACTACTTTTACCCCGATATACCAAAAGGCTACCAGATATCACAGTACAAATACCCAATAGTTTCAGGTGGGCATTTGACTGGTGTTGATATAACACGTATTCACTTAGAAGAAGACACCGCAACATCAAAACATTCGGCCGACAAAACACTGATCGATTACAACCGTGCCGGTGTGCCACTAATGGAGCTGGTTACCGAACCATGCATCCACACCCCAGAAGACGCAGCCAAATTTGGCCGCGAATTACAATTATTATTGCAATACCTGGGTGTTAGTGATGCCAATATGGAAAAAGGCGAAATGCGCGTTGAGCTAAACCTTTCAATCTCGCCCGACAAAGACAAGTTTGGTACAAAAGTTGAAGTTAAAAACATCAACTCTTTTTCAGCTGTCGAACGTGCCGCCAAGTTTGAAATCGAACGTATGAAAATGCTATACGAAGCGGGTAGAGAAGGTGAAATAGTGCAGGAGACCCGCGGTTGGGACGAAGCCAAACAACAAACATTCTCGCAACGCGCCAAAGAAAATGCCAACGATTATCGCTATTTCCCTGAACCTGACATTCCAAAATTCTATTTACATGAAATGTTTAATTTGGATGAATTAAAGGGGGCGTTGCCTGAATTGCCAAGTCAAAAACGTGACCGTTACAAAAACGAATACGGTATTAAAGACGAAGATATTGAAAGCTTCGTGTACGATCGCGAGCTATCTATTTGGTTTGAACAGGTTGCGCAAATTTTAAATGACAAAGAAAAAATCAAAACTACCTCAAACTATATAACATCTGACTATTTGGGTATTAAAAAATCCAACCCTAGTGCTGTACTACCAAGCGTGCAGAACTTTGCCGAACTTATAGAATTGCTTGCTAAAGGCGATATTAATTCGCGTACCGCCAAAGACATACTATTAGTTATGGCAACCAACGACCAATCACCCAAAGCTTATGCCGAGGCTAATGATTTGCTACAAAAAAATGACCCCGAAGCCTTGAAAAAAATTGCCCAAGAAGTTATTGACGCAAACCCTGCAGTTATTGAAGCCTTTAAAGGTGGTAAAGAAAGCGTACTAATGTCACTAGTTGGCCAAATCATGAAAAAAACTAACGGCTCTGCTAATCCTCAAATGGCTTTAGAGATTATCAAAGAGCTAATTAAATAAAACTTGACAAGGTTTATCGTTTTGCTAAACTTAAATAGTAGCGTACTTTGTAATAAAATAAATATGATTTCCGTGACTGCGCAGTAAGCGGGAACAGGGCAAGTTGTTAGGCAGTGTCTGACAAGGTTAAAGGACTTCTTTTAGGTTTTTGTTGTAATTCTACAAATTTTAAAAACTTGCAATATTAACTGTGAAGTATCCTGAGTAGCACCAAAAATGCGAATTCGCGAGAATCATGACGAACTACCAAAAGTAGGAGTCTAGACTCGTAACCCTAAAACAAAGTAGTTTTTATTTTTTTAAATTTACTTCATTGAAAAGCTTGGTTTATTAAATCAAGCTTTTTTATTTTTCTTTAATTTTAGTTGCCCTAGGTTTGAACATCTTGGCGAATAGGTGGTATAATATACGGGTTATGAAAACCAAGAACAAGGGCCTTAGACTATTTACCTTTTTAGCCCTAATAGTATTTAGTTTTACTTATACACACGTGTCTTATGCAAAAGATACAGTTTTAACCGATGAAAAAGCTGAGTGGCTAAAAAGCAATGCGTCTGAAATATATTTTGCACCCGAAAAAGACTTTCCACCACTAATATGGAGTCAATATGGCGAATTATTTGGTCTTTCAAATGACTACTTTGATGTTATTCAGCAATTAATTGATACAAGATTTCCAGTTCATGAACCTAGAAAGTTAGACGAAATATTAAACTCAGTAAAAAACAATAAAGAAAAAAGCATAATATCATCCAGAGCCCCAACGCCTGACAGGTTAGAGTACTTGATATTTACCAGACCTTATTTTTCATCACCTTCAATTTTTATTAGTACTAATGGCAAAAAACTTACAGGTAGCCAGATAGAACAAAGAGGCTACAAGGTTGTTGTCGGTAACAGTTTTGGCGTTCACGAATATTTACGAGATCGTTACCCTAAAATGAATATTGTGCCAGTTGATAATGATTATCAAGTGGTAAGTGCTGTTGTAGAAGAAAGGGCAGAAATTGGAGCAATTAATGCTATGAGCCTAATATACTTGATAAAAGAAAATGACTTTTCAGGTATTAAAAAAGTTGGCGATACTGGATTTGTCTCTAACTTTTCATTTGCCGTACCCAAAGACATGCCTGAGCTTCGCAATATTTTAGATGATGCAATCGAAGCCATACCCCAAGGTTTTCATAAATCTGTTCTTGAAAAATGGGACATCGACTCGGTAGAAATTCAAGCCCTGCTAAATGACGATTCTAAATTGATAGATGGTACCGATAAAAAATATGTAACAATATTGGTTATTATTGTCGGTTTTTTTATTATAGTCGCTGAATACTTTATACATAAATATTTATTCAAAAATAAAAAATAAATTTCATTTTAATTGAACAGATCGAACGCAATAAATACAACACCCCAGTCATTTGAACATTTAAGCAATTAAATGCTATACTTAACTTCTAATATGCAAAAAATACCCAAATATCTGTTTTTATTTTCTCTAACAATTACAATGTTTTTTGTCGGTACTTATGACGCATTTGCAGCTTGGCGTACAGGTACAGCTATGAGTGCAGCTCGTCAAGAATTTACAATGATAACATTAGGTAATGGCAAGACATTGGCTGCAGGTGGTTGGAATGGTAGTGCATACACATCAACAGCTGAGCTGTATGACCCAGCAACAGGACTATGGACAGCAACAGGGTCAATGAATGGTATTCGTGGTGGTGAATCAGAAGCCGTTCTACTACAAGACGGCCGAGTTTTACTAGTTGGCGGTAGTGGGGCAGGTGGTGGAGTTAATGTTGAAATTTATGATCCAGCAACTGGAACATGGTCTGTCACAGGATCTTTAAATGTTACCCGAAGACAATTTAGTATAAACGTATTAAATGATGGGCGAGTTTTAGTCGCTGGTAACTCGGCTTGTTCAGCTACTGCTGAAATTTACAACCCAGCAACAGGCACATGGACACTAACAGGTTCGATGGTTAATGGACGCCGGTATAATGTAGGGGCACTTCTTACTAATGGAAACGTCATAACGGTTAATGGTAGAATTTTTGACTGTACAGCTGGTGTAACTATTTCTAAAACAACTGAATTATATAATGTTGCAACCGGTACTTGGTCAAGTACTGGTCAAACAGTTGTTGAAAGACAAAAGCAAAGAATAGTAACACTATTAAATGGTACACCGATGGTTGTTGGTGGAGGTCAAAACAACCTAGACACAACACCCATTGCTGAACTATATGATGTAAATACTGGCACATGGACAGCCACAGGCTCAATGACTGCAAAAAAGGCCGACTTTGAAATGAAGGTGTTACCAAACGGTAAAGTTATCATGGCTGGTGGTACAACATTAGGCTCTTCAACTAATCAAACAAATACTTCTGAAATATACGATCCTACAGCTGGCACATGGAGCAGCGCCGGTACTTTTACTACAGTACGATATTTCCACAGAAGTGCTGTTTTAGCCGATGGTTCATTTATGATCGGTGGAGGTAATAGCGGTAGTACTGCTTTGAGTAGTGTGAATATTTATAGTATTCCACCGGTTAGTACTGCGCAATCAGCTTCGTCGGTTACAGCAACAACTGCAACACTAAACGGAACAATTACACATACCGGCGGTCAAACACCAACAGTTCGTGGTTTTAATTATGGAACAACAACAAGCTATGGAACTACAACAACCGAGAATGGCTCTTTTTCAACTGGTGCATATACTGCTAATATAACAGGCCTAACTTGTGGTACAACATATCACTACCGTACATATGCAACAAATACCGAAGGTACAGATTATAGCTCTGACGCAACTTTTACAACAGGATCTTGTGACTCAACACCACCAACAATAACAAATATTTCATCAGATAAAGCAAATGGTTCGTATAAAGCAGGTGACACTATAGATATTGATGTAACATTTTCTGAGTCTGTAACTTCAACAGGTAATGTAACCGTAACCCTTGAAACCGGTGCAACTGATCGTACCTGCACATTTACTGTATCTAATAGTTCAACTGGAACATGTAATTATACAGTTCAAGCAGGTGATACTTCTTCAGATTTAACCGTTAATACAGTGTCAGGCACTATTGCTGATCAGGCAAGCAATACTATGACTGACTTTGCCCCAGCTACAAATTTGGCAACTAACAAGGCTTTGGTCGTTGATACAACAAACCCTATTGTATCTGAAGTTACACCCGTATCAACTCCAACAACTGATGCAACTCCTGACTATATATTCACCACAGATGAAGCTGGTACTATTTCATACGGAGGTTCATGTAGTTCAGGAACCACTTCTGCAACATTAGGCTCTAATACAATTACATTTACATCACTATCTGATGGTACGTATTCTAACTGTACAATTACTGTTACTGATGTTGCAGGCAATGCATCAAGCGCACTTTCAGCAACTTTATTTACGGTTGATGCAACTGCTCCAGTACTATCATCCATATCAAGTAGCCCTTCTACCACCAATGTTACCATTACATGGAATAGCGATGAAGCTTCGTCTAGTAGTGTTTCTTATGGACCAACCGCATCGTACGGATCAACTACTACTGAGATAGACACGTCTACTCGCGTGACATCACACAGTGTGACAATTTCAGGCTTGAGCTGTGCGAGCAATTATCACTATAAAGTTATTTCAAAAGACTTGGCAGGCAACACTTCTATAGCCAATGACAATACTTTTACAACAACTGCGTGTCCTATTGTAAATAATGGTGGACCAGTACCTGTTTGGATTTTGCAAAGCATGAACACTGCAAATCAAGCTCCGTTAAATAATAGCAGTAGTCAAGGTTCTAGTACTACTTCTTTTAGCTTTAGTAAAAATTTACAATCTGGGTTTAAAGACTTAGAAGTTAAAGAGTTGCAAAAGTTTCTAAACAACAACGGTTTTACAGTGTCTAAATTAGGAGCAGGCTCAAAAGGCAAAGAAACTTTTGTTTTTGGCCGAGCGACAAAAAACGCACTAATTAAGTTTCAAAAAGCAAACAATATCAAACCAGCCGTTGGTTACTTTGGCCCAATAACTAAAAAATACATTAACGAACTAATCAAAAAACCATAATTGAGTGGGTTTTTAAATAATACTTTAACATCTTGGCAAGTAGGTGATATAATACAACCAATATGGAAAATAAAAAGATAAAAGTTGCAATAAATGGCTTTGGGCGTATTGGTCGCGCGTTTTTAAAAATCGCTTGGGAACGGCCCGAGCTTGAAATTGTCGCAATCAATGACCTAGGTACACTAGAGAGTTTAGCTTATTTGTTAAAATACGACACAGTTTACCGTCAATGGAAGCACGACATACAAATTCATAACTCAGACGATCACAAAGACTCGTATTTAATAATTGATGGCAAAAAAGTGCGCGTTGTTTGCGAAAAAGACACAACCATGTTGCCATGGCGCGAATTAGGTATTGATGTAGTTGTCGAATCAACTGGATTATTTACCGCATATGAAAAAGCTAAATTTCACCTTGACCAAGGCGCTAAAAAGGTGGTTATCAGTGCACCATCAAAAGGTGACGGCTCAGTAAGTGGTGAAACAATATTGCTAGGTGTTAACGAAGACAAATTTGGCACCTGCGACATAACAAGTAATGCATCATGTACCACCAACGCTTCAAGCCCGCTAATTGGTATATTAAACGACGCAATCGGTATTGAAAAAGCGATTTTAAATACAGTGCATGGCTATACCGCATCGCAATCATTAGTTGATGGCCCAAGCAAAAAAGATTTACGCGAAGGTCGCGCTGCCGCGCAGAACATTGTGCCTTCATCAACTGGTGCGGCCATTGCCGTAACCAAAGCCTTCCCGCAACTAGAAGGCCTATTTGATGGTATATCAATTCGTGTACCAGTGCCAGCCGGGTCTATTGTTGACGTTACATTTATTGCCAAACGTCACACATCGGCTGACGAAGTTAATGAAATACTAAAAGTCGCCGCACGTGACCCACGCTGGAAAAACATTTTTGCTGTAACCGAAGAACCACTAGTTTCATCAGATATTCTAGGTAACTCTCATGCAAGTATTGCCGACCTTGAAATGACACGTGTTGTTGGTGGCAACCTAGTCAAAGTCATGGGCTGGTACGATAATGAAATGGGGTATACGTATACACTGGTTGAACATGTTATCAAGACAGGAAATACTATTAAATAAACTTATGGAACAAGTACCCAACCCTTACAAGGTATACGAAAATGATTCAGGACTGCCTCGGTTTGAGGGTGGCCAAACACGTTACACCGAAGGTGAAAAAGCGCTTTCAGTAATGGATAAATTCCTTCTTTTATTTCCAGATACAGTTATGAGAATGACCAAGTTCCCTGAAGGCGAATCTATGCGCGTTGAAGTTAATAATATTTCTCTTGATCAATTGAGACAAATGATAGACACTTCACCAAAAGTAGCAATGACAGGATTTAGGGCGGGTCCCCACGAAGAAGGGCTTATACGCTGGATGATATCTCAAATAGACAGTTATACTGATACAGTAAAAGAAAGTTTGTATCTAGAAATGACAGTTATAGACACAGTTGAAAATAGAAGTTTAATTGAAAATTCAATATTAACAAAATAGCGTGGCAGTTTTTTTATTGCTATCCAAACCTCAAACTGCTAATATTAGAATATGGAAAACATGGAAATAGCACAAAACAAACCCGATTTGGAATTTTTGAGCATCAACAAGGGCGATACCTACACCATCGAACAAGATGGTGAGACGTACGAGGTTCAAGTAAACAAAGAACCCACCAAAGATACAGAAATTGAGCTTAGACGAGTAAGCCCCGGTGCCTTAGGTGGCAAACTAGAAACAGTTTCATTAGACGAACTGAATCAAATACTTGTACGCAAAGAAGGTTAATTTAGCTAAACAAATAGAAAGCCCGCACTACGCAGGGCTTTTTTTATTGCTATCTAAACCCCGGCTTGGTAAAATTAGATTATGGAAAATCTAGAATCAGAATCATTAGATGCTAAATTAGTCAGACTAAACAAAGAGTATGACGATTTAGAAGAAAGACAGCAAGATAAAGGGGTTGAACTTCGCGCCCTACGTGAAAGATCAAAAACCGGAGAAGACGTGTCTTCGCAAATTGACACACTTCGCGAAGAGATTCAAGAAATAGATAGCGAACTTGATGGTGCCTATAAAAGAATCAGGAAGGTCGAAAACGACATAAGGGAACAGGCTAGGCAAAATATTGAGCAAAAAACCGAACAATCAAATGAGCAGCTAGAAACAGAAGAGGGATTAGAGGATGGCGAATCAAAACTAAGCCCTGAAGATGAAAAGTTTATAAATGCAAAAATGACCGAGGCTCAAAAAGAGTTTTCTGATGAAATCAAAAGAACTTTAAATTTTGTATACGAACGCAATAATGCAAAGCTAGATAAGTTGTTTTCAGACGAATCATTTGAGATGCTAGACAAGGCGAAAAGCATACTGAAAGATGATAATTTCAATATAGAAAATAGCACAAAAGCCCTAGAGATTATTAAACAGGCTTTTGAAAATCCTGTGCCTAGTAATGGTTCAGTCAACGAAAGAACCGAGAGCTTGGATGAATTTGTCAGTAAATGTACAGCACTAACAGAGTCTCTTGAAAAATACCGCGACACCATACTAAGTCTTGATGATAAAAATCCTGAACTACGAAAACTTATAATAAAAATTGTTGAGGCCAGAGAGGCTGTGGCCAAGAAAAAAACACGCGCGAAACTATCTAGGGTATACATGAGCTAGTATTTTATTGCTATATAGACCCTAAATTGTTAAAATATAGGCATGAAAAGGGCCAAAGGCGACCCCCTTGAC
>CAZQAX010000006.1:0-23760 GCA_964591475.1 uncultured Candidatus Saccharibacteria bacterium | reverse complement strand
GCCCGCCAAAACAAAACCCCCAGCCTAGGCTGGGGGTTTTGTTTTTACTTTACTTCGTTTGCGACAATATTTGCGCTGATTGTAAACTTGTCGTTTACGCTAGCTACAAATTTAACACTTGGTATTGTTAAATTAAAGTCAGATCTTTTTATGTCAGCACTAGTGGTGCCTGAAAGATTGTCATTTATAACACTAGCCATAATGTCAAATGAAATTGGCATGGTTTTACCCGAAATAGTTAGGTCGCCTGAAACATTAACCTTGGGTAATTTGCCAGTAATTTTTTTAGGCACAAAAGTTATAAATTCATTTTTAGGCTCATCAGATTTTAATATAAAACGTGCAATTGCGGTGTCGCGGTTTGAGCTATCAGTTTTAAATGTGCGAGCATTTATTTTAATTGTACCCATTTCAATACTGTTGTCGGCTTTTACATAAATATCGCCGGCAATATCATTAGTTGTGCCGATTGCTGTAAAAGGCTTGTCACGTAAAATCTCATCAATTTTAAATTCTACTTTTGAACTGGCGCTAGCGATTTTATAATGTTTTTGTGTATTTGTATTTGCGGTACTTAAGTCTTGGTTCAACTCTCTAGAAAGTTCTTCGGCGTTAGTTGTATCAACGTTAGTGCTTTGAACTTCATTTAGTGCTGACTCGGCGCTTTGGCTAGGCGCCATTGGTTTACGAGTAATGTATAAAAAGCCACCACCTAAAACAACAACTAATATAACTATAATTAAAATATTTTTATTCATTCGTTAATTATAGCAAATGTTGTGTTTGTATAAAAATAAAAGAAGCCAACCGTATATGCTTACAACTTAAGATAAAATTCTTTCCCAAACCTCCTGCAGGCTTATGTTTTCTTTATCGGCTATTTCTTTGAATTTATAGTCACGTTCTACTAGTAGTGTTTGAGCTTCTATAGACACAAACTTGGCTTCAGGGCAATTTTTTTTGATCCATTCTTTTGTCTCTTCTTCATATTTTTTCCAAGTGTAAACAAAATCAACATTTGTCAGTGGTACTCGTTCACCAATTATCACACCTTCGCTACCCATGTCAGCAATTCGAGTCGAGCTATCGGCAGACGAGAAAAAGTCATACTTAAAATCGACACTAGCTAGATAGTCTTCTTGTTTTTTGCCATTAATACCAAAACTTACGAAATACTCATCAAACCAGTTTAAGTGGTAATATCCATACGTAGGCCCATGCTTACTTGCATATATTGAACCTAAACCATGCTTGCCTCCAGCTACTGGGTGACCAGTATGTGAACTAACATACGAAACGTGTTCACCTGTTGTAATAGTGCCACCTTCTTTAATAACTTCTTGGGCGCTTAAAATCGCACCACTCTTTTCAATGCCAGCTAAAGCCGCCGATCCAGACGCATGCGAAAAGCTTGCTGGCTTATAGCCTTCTTTAATTAAATTAATAATCTCTTGCACAACTTCCTTGCTGGTGTATTCAAATCTGCCACGATCATAGTACTCGTCAGGTAATAGTACCCAGTCATCGATGTGGCTATAGACTTCGCGAATACCTTCTTCGTTTACGCCATAGTAAAAGTTCGGGCTAATCTTGAAAATTTCCTCTTCATTGACAATTGACTCAATAAAACATTGAACATTCTTTTTAATAAATGAAATCCCGTGAGGAGACGCATTTGGGCAAAAGTTTTTAGCAAAATT
Organism: uncultured Candidatus Saccharibacteria bacterium; assembly: GCA_964591475.1. Taxonomy (GTDB): domain Bacteria; phylum Patescibacteriota; class Minisyncoccia; order Phycocordibacterales; family UBA9973; genus MFUC01. Next base: position 22,060 of record CAZQAX010000006.1, on the reverse strand, counting down.
ATTAAACGATGCAAAAGATGAGACCCAAGGATTATTTGCAACCACTTCAGGTTTTTGGGATAGTAAAAATAAATTATACAAACTATCAATTAGGTCCATGTATTCTTCAGAGGGAAAGCTACACTCTTTCTCCATATTTTTTGCAAAAATTGATACTTTATTTCTGATGTCGCTTTCTAAAAAAGAAAGTTCGCAACCTTCTTGCTTGGCAATATCTTCAAGAGACAGAGGTTTTTTATCAATAAGCAGCGGGGGAACATCTTTCCACTTCTCATATTTTTGCAAAATTGCTGACCTAGGTTCTTTATTTTCAGTCCAGCTATCTTGGTTTGTTTGGCTCATTACCTCTAACATATACATACATTATAGCAATCAATCTTTAACTCACAAAGATTGTACTTTCGATGCGTTGACTTTTTTATACTATAATGTTTAAATTGTATTCAATTTGTACAACTTAAATTTATAAAAATGGGACAGACAGAAACCAAGGCCCTAAGGCCTTTTCATGAAACAATTATTGATGCAATTAATAGTGCATCTAGTGACAACCTTGAGGCTTTAATGAGCCTGGTTAGTAAAACCAAAATACCCGCTAATCACGATGCAATTATTGAAGCTTTTAATGATAAAAAGAAGGGTATGGGTTGGCTTGAAGAAGCTGGCCAAGATATTATCGAAAGTTTGTTGAGACAAAAGGCTGAAATGAAATAACTTTTTTAGTCTTGTTAATTTATTTACAAAGCACAATCAAAAATGGTTGTGCTTTTATTTTAATGGCATTATAGTCACCACGCTAGTACCCATGTCTTCACCACCCGATTTTATTTCTATACTGCTACCATGGGCCTCGGTAAACGTTTTAGCAATAAACATACCTAAACCTAACCCGTCGGGTATTTTAAGTCTAGCCCTGTCGCTACGGTAAAATTCTTCAAATAAATGATTCATTTCTTGTTTAGAAATACCCAAGCCTGAATCTGTAATACTAATTTGCACCAAGCTTTTTGATTTATTTTTAATTATTTTTGATTCAACAATAATTTCTCCGTTTTGGTTAGAATACAAAATTGCATTTTTTATCAAAATCTCTAATACTTTTTTTAATTTATTAAAATCAGCACTGACTATTTCTGCGCCCTGGTTTATTTCGTAAGTAATTTTTAAATTATTAGTTACGATCTGATCGGTAAAATCTTCAGTTATATTTTTGCAAATATCTAAAATATTACAAGGTTTTTTATTTAAAGACAGCTTTTTATCATAAATATCCAACGCAATTAATATGTCATCGATTTGCTCGTTTAAAAACACAACTTTTTGATGTGATGTGTTAATTAATTCGTGCTGATGTTCTACGCTACCACCCGCTTTTAATGCCTCTAGGCTCCATCTAATACCTGAAACGGGTGTTCGTAGTTGATGCGAAACAGTGTTAATAAACTTAGACTTTGATTCCAGGGCGTTTTTTAATTCTGTATATAATTTAGAGTTTTGTATTGCTATACCTGATTCAGACGCAAATACATCTAGCAAGTTTAGGTCAGTATTTGAATATGGTAGGCCCGAAGACTTCAAGCCCATTACCAAAACCGCCACATAATTTCCATCAGCTTTGATGGGGAACAGGGCCTCCATATCGTGTTCACGAAACAGTGTTTTTTGTTTATCATCTAATTCGTCCAGTACAAAATAGTGCTTACCTGTTGTTTTGGCCTGGTTTAAAAAATCAAAAAGTTTTGGGTCATCTAATAGTTTAGAGTTAGTGTAGCCTATAGATCTAGCGTCGGTTACGGTTGTATTTGATACTAAAAAGATAGCTGTTTTATCTACACGCAGTTCTTTGCTAATTGTTTGCATTAATTTGTTCGACAAGTCGTTAAAATTAATTGTGCTACTAATTTCATGACTTAATTCAGAAAGTATCTTTTCTGGGTTATACGCACCCTTAAAGAACACCTTGTCGGTCGCTTTCATAATAATTCCACGTAGGGGTTGAAACGTTAAAGCCACAATAACACCAAAAGACGTAGTAACTAAAAGCATCGCACTGCTTATTTCTAATCCTAAAAACTTACTAAATCCAAAAAACAGCATCATAAAATAAATACCAGCAATTATTGCAACCAGTAGGGTATATGAAACAGCTCTTGCGATTTGGGGCTTTATGTCTAAAAATTGATGCTTTACTATGGCAACGCCAACCAAACTCATTAGTATTACAGGGAAGTTTGGCCCCAAAAAAACCAAACTAGTATTACCCAAAAGAACCAGTAAAAAGTCGACAATGGCCATGCCGGTAAAAGTTATTATAATGCCAAACAAAAAGTAAGCTGTCTTAATTTTTTCTTGACCAACACTGCGCCTATAACGTTTTATTAATATTGCAAAACTTGCTGTAAAGTAACCAATAACGTGTGCAAAATAAAACAGCATACCAGGCCCCGGGCTAGGTAGGGGTGTTGAACTACCTTCTGGGTAACTAACTGATTTAAAAACCAGGTAAGTAAATGAAATTATTGCCATTATTATTGTGTAGAGGGTTGTGGCAACAAGGTATTTTTTACCAAGACGAAGTTTGTTTTGAGGGAAAGTGTGAGCCAGTAAAAACAATAAAGGTGCAATAAAAGATCCTAGAAACATATCCACTCTTATCCAAAACAAATTACTTTCTAAGGTTTTTACAATAGGGTGTAGTGCAATTGCTGTTGAAACTATATAAGCACTCAAAACAACTGAAAGTGCAAAAAACAATATGTTTGTATGGCTTTTAGGGTTTTTCAAATAAACAGCCAAGCCAAAAGCCATTATTATAATAAATGAAATTGACCCCAAGATTATTTCAAATAGTGTTATGTCTGTAAAAGGCATAATCTAAGTATACAACATTTTATTTATTTGCTAAAAATTTAGTGTATAATATAAACACATGCATTTTGATGATAATAAAAAAATATACAAAGAAATTTACGTAGATAAATCAAACTATGCTCACAAAAGCAATCGTTTTCATGTACCACGTTATTTTATAGTTGTTATTTGGGGTTTGTTCATTTCGTTTGTTGTCTACGTATATGCACTAATAAGTCTAAATGACCTTGATCAAAGCAATGCTTCGATTGAAAAAGCGATAAATACGCCAACTATACAAAAAGTAAAAGCCACAATCCAATTTTTACCTAATGAGCCAGAGCCACGCTTTGTACAAATGCCTTCTCTTTAATATTTTGCTGAATTAACTTATTAATTCTTGTAAACGTTGCACCAGTCGTTGTAACATCGTCAATAATAAAAATTAGACCTTCTCGTGGAGGGGGAGATTTTAACTGTAATGTTTTTTCAATATGGCCAATACGTTTTTTCTTGCCGTGTATCATGGCTGAACGCTTGCCGCCGGTCTTTTCTAAGCAATCACAAACGATTATTTTAATATCTAACTTTAATAAATACTTTTTAACTTCATTGGCCATAACTAACATGTGATTTTTCAGTCTATAACGGGTGGGGTCGTTAGTTATTGGAGCAGGGATTATGTAAACATGCTTGTTTTGTAGTTCTAAATCATTTTCAATCTGTTCATATATGAAGTCGCCAAATAGAGGGGCCAGGTCTTGCGCTACAGTAAATTCATTTTTGTATTTGAACTTCCAAATTAATTTTCTAATTTTTTCATCCTGGTAATTTAAAAAATAAGGTACATTGTCTTGGCTGACCCTAGGGTTTGCTATCTTTGCCAAGCAGTTTGAGCAAACCCTAAAACCTGATTTTTTGCAAAATTCACATTTTTTACCAAAAAGACTTGAAACTAACATCCACATGTATATATTGTATGCTATACTTTTAATATGACAAAGATTATAGATTGGGCAAAATCTCTTTTAAACAGCCAGGGTAGTGATTCTATTATTGGTATCGACATAGGCTCTTCTTCTATTAAAATCGTTCAACTTAAAAAATCGGGCTCTATCGCCGTTCTTGAAACGTACGGCACTCTTAGCTTGGGTCAATTTAGTGGCAAAGAAGACGGTATTGTTACCAATCTTGAAACTGAAGAGCTTTCAAAAGCACTCGTTGCCTTGCTTGATGAAGCCAAGGTTGATTCAAAAGACGCTGGTATTACAGTGCCAGCATTAAACGCATTATTGTTCACACTATCTATACCTGACAGCATAACGGGCTCAGTTCTCGAAGAGGCTGTTAAAAATGAAGCCAAGTCTCATGTTCCAGTGAATATTACCGATGTTAGTTTAGACTGGGTTGTTATACCAAAACGCGACTTCGAAGAAAGTAAAACAACAAACCAAGAAATTCTAGTTGTTGCGGTTCTATCAGAGCCAGTTAAAAAAATTCAAGCTGTCATGTCAGGAGCAAATCTAGATATCAAGTTCCTCGAGGTTGAGTTTTTCAGCTTGGTTCGATCTCTTATGACTCACGAACTCTCACCAACAATGATTATTGATTTTGGTGCCCAGAAAACAAAAATTGCAATTGTCGAGGCTGGCATAGTAAAACAAGTTCATATTATTAATCGCGGAGGTTTTGATATCTCTAGTGCAATTTCTATTTCACGAAATATTCCGTTTGCGCGTGCTGAGGAGCTAAAGATCACATATGGTCTAGAGCCTGTAGCTGAACACGCATACCTAAAAGACCTAATTCTGCTATCCACAGATTATATAATTTCTGAGTGTAAAAGTGTGGTGCTTGGTTACGAAAAGAAGTATAATAGAACCATACATGAAGTGATCCTTGCTGGTGGTGGATCAAGACTAAAGGGTTTGTATGAATTGGCGACAGATGTTTTTCAAGCTGATGTTGTTTATGCTAATCCTTTTCAAAAAACAAAAAGCCCTGAATTTCTAGAAGAAGCCTTAAAAACAATTGGTCCCGAATATGCCCAGGCTATAGGGGTCGCATTAAGAGGAATTTTATAAGCACATAATATAATATGGAACCAACATTTCAAACAACTTTTATACCCAAGCGCTCAGTTGCGCCAATAACAACCCAAACCAAACCGGCTGGCTGGGTATCGTTATTTGGATTTTTGGCCACATTGGTTTTTATTGGTTCAATTGCGGCCTATGGAATTTTATTTTTTTACAAAAAGCAATTAGCTACTACAATTTCAGATAGCCAAGTAGGGCTTACTCGTCAAAGCGAAACCTTTGACTCAAACCTTGTACTTGAATTAAATGACGTTAATCGCAGACTTCAGGCTGCTGACATGCTTCTTGAAAGACATACTGTTATAACGCCACTTTTCAAATCACTAGAAGACATAACATTAAAAAGTGTTCGTTTTACAAACTTCTCACTTCAGGCTCCTTCAGCTGATCATCCAGATACAACAGTTAAAATGACTGGTGTTGCTCAGGGTTATGATATGGTTGCACTACAGTTAGATACTTTTTCACGAAACAGATTTTTAAAAGACCCTATTTTTTCAAATCTAATACCTGACCAAAAGGGGGATATTAATTTTGATTTAATGTTCACAGTCGACCCGTCATTTGTTTTATATAAAACTTATGCAAACCAATAATTTTTTTAAATTTATATGAGAATTGTTTTTTCAATAGTTAGAATAGTTGCCGGAGCCTTAATTATTATATTTTTGGTTTTACCTATAAAGGCCGAGGTTGATAGTTTAAAGTTTAAAAAATCTGAATTAGGTAATACCGAGGCTCAGGCTAAACAATATGCGACACTGGGGCAAGATGTTGTCGGGCGTTTTCAGTCAATTGATCCAGCCCAAGTTGAAAGGTTAAAAAAGATGGTACCAGACACTGTTGATAATATCAGATTCATTAATGACGTTAACGGTATTGCAAAGAAAACAGGTATGAAGTTGAAAAAAGTTGATTATAATGCCCAAGATCTAAAAGGTACAAACATAAAAAGCTCTGAAAAAATCGCTGCTAGTCCTAATTCTCTTTATGGTTCATATACTGTTAATTTTTCTGTTTCGGGAACATATAAACAATTCGTAGAATTTTTGGGTTCATTAGAAAATAGCTTGCGGTTGGTTGATATTACTGATGTAACATTTACATCGGCTGGTCAAACAGAGGGCAAGGTCGAAATGTACGATTTTTCAGTTAAGGCGCAGTCTTATTGGCTAAAGAATTAATTTATATGAAACCAGCATTTAAAAAAATAATTTTATTCGTAGTGATCGTTGTTGTTGTTACTGTTGTAGCCATTTTGGTTTTAGGTAAAAACAAAGGCTCAACAACTCAAATACTTGAAACAACAAACCTGTCAACCACAACAACCCAAACTACAGGTGATGAGTCTGGTAAATTCTTACAATCACTTTCGCAGGTAAAGGCTGTTAGTTTGGATACTACTTTTTTTAAAAATAAATCATATCAAAAACTTGTAGATTTTTCACTGACTCCGATTATTGAAGACCCTCGTATTATTGGTCGACCAAACCCTTTTGCTCCAATTGGAAATGATTCTATGTCTAGTAGCCCTAATATTCAAAATGATGTAGTTGACCCAAGCATTAAAAAAAACTAATTAAGTATGAGCTTTTTAGACTTACTAAAAAAAGAAAAAAAAATTGACTCCGCAACAATGGAGCGTGCTATTGGTGTGTCTCGTGCCGAGAATATATCTATTTCAGAGGCCTTGTCAAAAGAGGGTGCTAGTGAAGAGTATTTATTAGAGACCAAATCTAGATACTACAATATACCTGCTGTTAAGGTTGATCCGGCAACGCTACCTCTTGAAATTTTTAACTATATACCCGAAGACGCAGCCAGACACTATCGAATGTCACCGATAGGGTTAGACGATGGAATATTAAAAGTTGGTATAACCGATCCTGACAATGTACAGGCCATAGATGCATTGCAATTTATTGCTTCTAAAAAAAACATACCTTTTACTGTATCACTTATTAGTGACAAAAATCTTGAAGGTTTAATGGGGCGCTATAAAGGTATGGGTTCTCAAGTTCATGACGCACTAAATGATATTGACCCAGAACTTGTTGAGGCCCAAGAACAAATGGAGGTTATTGATCCTAATGTTCAAAACAGCGTTTCAAAAGAAGAAGAAGAGAAGATAATCGAAGAGGCTCCAATTATAAAAATCGTAGCCGTAATACTTCGTCATGGTGTTGAAGGCGATGCATCTGATATACACATTGAAAATACTGGTGAAAAAGTTGTTGTACGTTTTCGTGTTGACGGAACACTTCACACGTCTTTGATATTGCCACTGCAGGTTTTCCCCGGAGTGGTTGCGCGTATTAAAATTTTGGCTAAATTGCGATTAGACGAAAAACGTAAACCTCAAGACGGTAGTTTTTCAACTAAAATTGGCGAAAGAAAGATTGATTTTCGTGTATCGACGTTTCCAACTCATTTTGGTGAAAAGGTGGTTTTGCGTATATTAGACTCAGAGGGCGGTATTAAGTCACTAAAAGACATTGGTTTAACCGAAGAAAATGAAGGTTTGATTCGCGAAGCCCTAAAAAACCCCTATGGTTTAATACTGGTTACGGGTCCTACGGGTAGTGGTAAATCAACAACAATCTATGCGATGCTTAATGAAATAGACAAAGAAACTGTTAATGTCGTGTCACTTGAGGATCCGGTTGAATTTAATATTCCACAAGTTAACCAGTCACAGGTTATGCCTGAAATAGGGTATACCTTTGCAACAGGTTTGCGTTCAATTTTGCGTCAAGACCCAAACGTTATATTCGTTGGTGAGATTCGTGATAAAGAAACAGCTCAACTAGCTATTCAGGCCGCCCTTACTGGTCACTTGGTACTATCAACCCTTCACACCAATAATGCCGCTGGTATCGTACCTCGACTTGTTGATATGGGTGTTGACCCTTATTTGATAGCGCCAACTTTAATACTAGGTATCGCTCAACGACTAGTGCGCAAAACACACCCCTCAGCTCGTAAAGAGGTTCCAATGGATGAAATAATCAAAGAAGAATACAATGCCTACTTTAAAGACCTGCCAGAGCAATTTAGAAATAAGATTATTTTACCTGATAAATATATTCAAACAGTTCCAACTGTCGACAGCCCAACAGGTACCAAGGGTCGTGTTGCTGTACATGAAATGTTTAAAGTCGATCGCGAAATGCAACGTACAATTTTAAAATCTCCATCTGAAGAGCAGGTTTACAATGTTGCTCGAGGTAAAGGCATGCTTACAATGCGTGAAGACGGTTTTGTTAAAAGCTTAAATGGTATTATTCCAATTACCGAAGTTTACACACTCTCTGAAGGTCGTGATTAATTTTTGTGATATAATATAAATAATTATGAATGATATTAAAAAATTCTTAGACGCATTAATTGCCAATAATGGTTCAGACCTGCATTTATCAGCAGGAGACACACCTTTAATACGTATTGCTGGTGAACTTATACCGTTAACAAATTTTGCTGCGCCAACAAATGAAGATATATTATCAATTCTAAAAGAAATGCTTGGTGAAAAAATGCTTCAAACTTTTATTGATAACCAAGAAAAAGATTTCGCCTATAATCACGAAGGAAACCGTTTGCGTGGTAATGCATTTATTCAACGTGGTCAATACGCACTGTCATTGCGACTGGTCCCAAAGGTTAGAAACCTAAAAGAACTTTCACTGCCAAGCATTCTAGAGGATTTCGCAATGGCTCGCCAAGGCTTCTTCTTGGTTGTAGGGCCTGTAGGTCAAGGTAAAACAACCACTCTAACTTCTATGATCGAAATCATTAATGAAAAAAGATCAGCCCATATAATTACCATCGAAGACCCTGCTGAGTATGTTTTTAAAAATAAAAAATCATTAATTCATCAACGAGAGGTCGGTATTGACACTAAAGATTTCGATACAGCCCTTAAAAGCGTTTTTCGTGAAGACGTTAATGTTATATTGGTTGGCGAAATGCGTTCGCATGAAACTATGTCAACTGCAGTAACCGCAGCTGAAACTGGTCACTTGGTTTTATCAACATTGCATACAAACAATGCGGCGCAGTCGATTGATCGTATAATTGACTCGTTTCCAGCCAATCAGCAAGATCAAATTAGGTCACAGCTTGCTTCAACACTGCTAGGTATTTTTTCACAAAGATTGATTCCCAAGATAGGTGGCGGTAGGGTTCCAGCTTATGAATTATTAATCAATAATAACGCTGTGGCTAATTTGATTCGTGAAAAAAGAACCCACGAATTGAACATTGTCATCGAAACAAGTCTTGAGCAGGGCATGGTTGATTTGAATCGCTCACTGCTTGAATTAATCAGGGCCGGTCAAATTACACTAGATAATGCAATTTTGTATTCGAATAATCCAAAAGCATTACAGCAGATGCTTTAATAATTGGTAATTTAATTTAGTAAAAAATATGAACTATAAATACGATGCGGTTACCGATAAGGGTGAAAAAAAATCAGGCCTAGTTGAAGCCCCAAGCCAAGACATGGCAATTTCAGCATTGCAAAAAAGAGGCTTAATCGTGCTAAAAGTTCTCGAAGAAGGTGCACCTAGAAACTTTCTTGAAATATCACTTTTTGAAAGTGTTAAAACTAAAGAGGTTGTCATTTTATCACGTCAAATCGCTACTTTGTTTGAAGCCAATGTTTCAGCACTTAAAGCTTTTCAGTTACTTTCAACCAATTCTGAAAACAAGCTTTTAACTAAAAAGTTAATGCGGGTAACCGAAGATCTGCAGGCGGGGGTTTCTATTTCAGAGGCACTAGCTAAACACCCTGACGTTTTTTCAAGCTTTTACGTAAACATGGTCAAATCAGGTGAAGAATCTGGTAACTTGACTACAACATTTAATTATTTGGCTGAATATCTTGATCGTCAATATGCCTTAACTAGTAAAACTAAAAATGCACTCATTTACCCAGCGTTTGTTATTGGTATTTTCTTTGTGGTTATGATTTTAATGTTTACAATGATCATTCCAAAATTATCTGAAATTATTCTGAGCTCAGGTCAAGACGTTCCAGTTTACACAAAACTTGTTATCGGCATATCGAACATAATGGTTAATTATGGTATTTATATGCTCGCTGGTGTTGCGGCTATTGTTTCGTATTTAATGTACCTGGCTCGTTCAAAAAGTGGTAAAAAAACAATCGATGAATTAAAAATAAAAGTCCCAGTTTTCGGCCCATTGTTTCGCAAGGTCTATCTTGCTCGTATTGCTGATAACCTAGACACTATGCTTTCATCTGGTATACCGATAGTTCGAGCTATTCAAATTACATCTGACGTTGTGGGCAATGAAAAATACCAAGAAATTTTAATTACCGCTAGCGAAGAGGTAAAGGCTGGCGCGACACTATCTCAGTCACTTTCAAAATATGAAGTCGTACCTCAAATTTTAGTTCAAATGATGAAGGTGGGTGAAGAGACCGGTTCGCTTGGTCAGATCCTGAAAACATTGGCACGTTTTTATAAGCGTGAAGTTGATGACGCGGTTGACACTATGGTTTCGCTTATTGAACCGGTCATGATTGTGGCACTTGGTTTAGGTGTTGGTCTTATCTTGGTCTCTGTTTTAATGCCAATTTACGACATCGCTGGCGGTATTAGTTAATTCTATAAATAGATTTCCACAGTAGCATAGCTTTACAATTGTTTTTAATGCTATAATTTAGGCATTATCAGGTCGCGTGTGTGCACACACGTATTAATAAAATTAATGTAAATTTACATGTCAAATAAAAAAGGTTTTACGCTTATCGAACTTCTAGTCGTTATTGCGATCATCGGTATCTTGGCTTCAGTTGTTTTAGCTTCGCTAAACTCAGCTCGATCAAAGGGTTCTGATGCTGCAATCAAGGCTAACTTGGCTAATATTCGTGCTCAAGCCGCTCTTTACTATGATACAAACAATACTTACGGTACTTCTGTAAGCTGTTGGGTATCAAGTACAGGTACAGCTAACTCTTGTACTGGAGTCTTTAGTGCAGCTACCGCAGGTGGCGCACAAGAAGGCCTAAAAGCTGCTGCTGCTGCTTCTGGTTTCCAAGCATATGGTTATTCAAATGCTGCTGGTGATGCCTGGGCTACAATTTCACTACTTAAGACATCAGGTTCAGGTTACTATTGTGTTGACTCAACTGGTGCAGGTAAGGTTGTAACTGGAACATACACAATTATGCCAACATGGCTTACATCTACAGCTGCTTGTCCATAATCGTTTAGTTTTTCAACAGAAAACCACCCAACATGGGTGGTTTTCTTTATGCCACTGTTCTATAATTAAAGGTATTATGTTATCAAATAAAAAACAAGGTTTTACGCTCATTGAGCTTTTAGTTGTTATTGCAATTATTGGAATACTTGCATCTGTTATTTTGGCCTCACTTAATGCTGCCAGAAGCAAGGGTGCTGATGCTGCTGTTAAGTCAAATCTTTCGAATATTCGCGCTCAGGCGTCACTGTACTATGACACTAACGGTACTTATGGCGTAAGTGGCTCTTGTGGATTTAATGGCACTGGTACACAAATAAGCACTTGTGCCGGTATGTTTGCTCCGGGTTCTTCTACTGCTCAGGCAGGTATTAAAGCCGCCGCTGTTGCTTCGGGTTCAACCGCATATGGTTTTACAAATGCAGCAGGTGATGCTTGGGCAATTGGGGCAATTTTAAAAACAAGCAATACTTTTTCTTCAAGTTCGGGTGTTGACTATTATTGCGTTGACTCAACTGGAAAAAGCGGCGTAGAAGATACAATCGCAAACTACTGGACTACAGGGTTCACTGTTTGCCCATAGAAATACAATTAAGTTTTCAACAAAAAAACCTCCCTAAGGGTGGTTTTTTTGTTGCAGGGTAGTATAATGAATATATCATGTTATCAAAAAATAATTTTAAATTTCGCAATAAGGGTTTTACGCTTATCGAACTTCTAGTTGTTATTGCAATCATTGGTATCTTGGCTGCAATTGTTTTGGCGTCTCTTAACTCTGCACGTTCAAAGGGTGGCGATGCTGCTGTTAGGTCAAACTTGGCAAATATTCGTGGTCAAGCTGCATTGTACTATGATACTAACACTACATTTGGGACAAACGTTGCGTGTGGTTATACAGCCAGTGGCTCAACCGTCGGTGTATGTACTGGTCTGTTTGCCACTGGTTCAACAACTGCCGCCGCGGGGCTTAAAGCCGCCGCCGCAGCAGCAGGCTCAACTGCATATGGTTTTACAAATGCGGCAGGTGATGCTTGGGCAATTGGGGCAATTTTAAAAACAAAGAATATCGTATCATCAACTTCAGGTGTTGACTATTATTGTGTTGACTCAATTGGCTCTGGCGGCGTAGAAGATACAATCGCAAACTACTGGACTACAGGGTTCACTGTTTGCCCATAGAAATACAATTAAGTTTTCAACAAAAACCCCCCCTAATGGTGGTTTTTTTTGTATAAGTAGAGTATAATTAATGTACTATGATCCTAAAAAAACATTTTCAAAAAGGTTTTACTTTATTAGAATTACTTGTTGTTATCGCTATAATTGGTGTTTTAGCCGCTGTTATTCTAACCTCACTTAACTCGGCTCGATCAAAAGGTGAAGATGCCGCAATTAAATCAAATATTAAAACAATTACTACTCAGGCTCAACTGTATGCTGATTCAAATAATGATTTATGGAGTTCTACAACTAGCTGGGGTGGTACCAATACTACAACCTGTACGTTCCCAAATACTTTTTTGGCCGATTCTGTAATATCAAAAGCCATAACGGCAATACTTAACGGCAACAGTGGTTCAAGGTATTGTTATTTGCTAACAAATGGTGCACCAGGCTACATATATGCATGGGTTCTTGTTTTCCCACTAAAGCAGACAGCTAATACTTTTTGGTGTATTGATTCAACGGGGGCTTCTCGTGAAAAAAACCTTAACGGTGTAGCTTATAATGGAACAAGTGGTGGTACGTTTCCCGCTGTGAACACCGGTGTGACACCTCAAGTTTGTAGATAGTTTACTTTATTTAATTTGTTAACATTGCTGTGTTCTTTTTGACCACAAGTTATTTTGTTATGATATAATTATTTGATGGACTTTATTGGACTTATTGTTTTGCTTGGGGCATTTATTTTTGGCTCTATTATTGGCAGCTTTTTAAACGTTGTAATATTGCGTCACAATACGCATATTACAAAAAAGCGTAGTTTTTGTTTTTCATGTGGGCACACACTAGAACCTATAGAGCTGATACCTGTAATCAGTTATGCAATACAGGGTGGTAAATGTAAAAAGTGTCATAGCAAAATTAGCCCACAATATTTTATTGTTGAGCTTTCTTTTGCAGTAATATCAGTTATAGCTTTATTTATCAGTATTGATGTAAATATTTATTTTTGGGCAATTAAATATTTACTAACTACGGGTATTTTTGGCTTACTTACTTGTACTTTTGTTTATGACTTAAAACATAAAATAATGCCTGATGGCTGGACGTTGGGGGCTTTTATTCTAGCCTTAATTTATTCATCATTTTTTGGTATAGGTATTAAAATGGCTTTAATTGGCATGGTTATTGTTACGATACCGTTATTGTTAATTTATTTAATTTCAAGAGGGCGCGCTATGGGGTTTGGTGATGTTAAGTTTACATTATTTATGGGTGTGTTGTTGGGTACTTCAGCTGGATTGCTTGCGCTAATGTTTAGTTTTTGGATAGGTGGGGTTGTTGGTATTTATTTACTAATAATGCCGCACATAGCTAGACTTGGTAGTAAGTTCAAAAAAATTGATCGAAAAAGTGAAATAGCTTTTGGCCCATTTTTAATTTTGGGTACATTTATTGTGTTTATATTTAACTTGAATCTTGATATACTATTAACATGGCTTTCAAGCATTCTATGAAACACAATAGGGCACATTTAGACCGTGGTTTTACGATTGCTGAAATTATGGTTGTTCTAGGTATTTTTGCAGTTGTTTCTGGGATAATACTTTTTAACTACCAATCGTTTAGAACAAATACAACCGTTAATACTGTTTCGCAAGAAATCGCATTAACCGTACGCAAGGCCCAGTCTTATGCACTGGGCCTGCAGGCGACTGGTATATTGGCTAATTTACCAATCAAGGGTTATGGTGTTCGTTTTGAATCGACACGACCAGATCAAATAACCTTCTTCACAGAGCTTTCGCCTGTTGATAATCAGTTTACAACAAGTACTAATTTTTGCGGGGCTCCGGTGCCGGGCGAAGAGTGCATTGAATATTATAGAATTGAAACAGGCGATAAAATTGAAGACTTAATTGTTGATGGTGAAGTTTTGAAACTAACAGACCCTGCTAGTTCTGTTGATGTAATTTTTAAAAAACCTTCTGGTGATGTAGTTTTTTGTGTCCACAAGTTTGGAAGTACTTGCAGTAGCGCAGTGTCAACCCCCGTTAGTGTTTTTGATATAGTTTTAGTGTCGCCTGACGGTGTACGCAAATATGTACACATATTTGGTAATGGTCAAATTAGTACTGATTAATAAAATGAATTTTAAAAAATATAAAAATTTAAATAAAGGTTTTACATTGGTTGAGGTTTTAGTTTCAACTATGATTTTTGTACTGTTTGTAACCATTGCTTTGTCTGCTTTGATTATTTCAAATAGTTCAGCCAAAAGATCGGTTTCAATAAAAACTGCTATTGATAATGTCCAGTATTCAGTTGAGCTTTTCACACGTACGGCAAGGTTGGGTACAATGTATACTTGTTTTAATGCTAACGATTTTCAAGTAATGGTTGACCCAACGACTGGTTCTGATTGTGCATTAGGTCAAGGCGTTGCGTTTTTTGTTCTTGACCCAACTGTAACCCCTAATCAAACTGATATGTATGCCTACTATTTAGAAAATTCAGGAGGTAATGGGCGAATTATGCGGTGCGTTGACCGTAATATTTATTCAGGTGGCGCCCCTGTAATGGTTCCAAGAAGTATGGACTTGTGGGCCATGGGAGGTAACTGCATAGCTTTAACTGCCAAAGAGATCGACATAGACATGTTTAATCTAAGTGTTAATGGTACGTCACCGTCAGACGCGTTTCAGCCTAGTATTAGGGTTCAAGTTGGTGGTACTGTTACAATAAAAAATGACCAGTCGCCACTATATGTACAAACATTCATAAGCCAAAGACAATATGAACAATAATTTTTTTAAAAAAACAAATAAAGCGTTAGGTTTACGTACGCAGGCAGGCTTTACACTACTTGAAACAATGGTTGCCATTATGCTTTTTGTTATTGCTTTGTCGGCATTACTTGCACTGGTTCGAGATTCTGTAACCTCGGCCGCATATACTAGAAACGAAGTCGTTGCTACATATTTAGCTCAAGAGGGTATTGATTATATTAGAAACATTCGTGACCAAATGGTTTATGTTAACCCAACAATTAGTCCATGGACTGACTTTGTTACCGAAATTGGTACCACCAGAGGTTGTGGATCATTAAACGGGTGCCACTTAAATCTATACGATTTTAACAAACTAACTGCCTGCCCAGTATCCCCATTAACGTGTCCAACGATACCAATACAGCCAAATAATAAGCCATTTATACGTAAAATAACTACTATGTCTATGGGGACCGATGCTTTGTTGGTTAAAGTCGAGGTTAGTTGGTTAAATGGTACAACGACTAGAACTCGTACACTTACAACATCTCTTTACAACTGGTCGCTATAAAAATGATTATAAAAAATGAAAAAAAATATTTTTATAAAAATTAATAAAGACGGTAATCGTACAAAGCAAAATGCTTTTGCGTTGTTTTATGTAGTTATTATGATATCAATAATTTCTACAATTGCTTTTGGTTTGGCAAGTATTACATATAAGCAAAAGTTTTTGTCGTCTCTTGCATATGATTCACAAGCTGCTTTCTATGCTGCTGATGCGGGTATGGAATGCGCACTTTTTTATAATTCAGCTGTTTTTGCTCAAAATAATACAATTAATTGTTATGACTTTGCGCCAGATAAGTTTGGTCAGTTTCTGACCTTGAATAAGGGCTTGTTAAACACTATTTGGACAACTAGTTCGCGTAGCGAGACTTGTTTTTCAATTGAATTAAATATACCAGTTCCTCCTGCTGATCCACGTTTATCATTTATTGCAAAGGGGTATAATATGTGCCAGCAAAATCAAGTTAGGTATATTGAAAGAACTCTTAGGGCTTACTTTTAATTAGGTCTCAGATCTAGTAAAATAGATTTAATGGATAAAAAACAAGCCTCTGCACGAATTTTAAAGCTGGTTGAATTAATCAATTACCACCGCTTAAAATACTATACCGAGGATAGCCCCGAAGTCTCTGATACCGTGTATGATTCTTTAATACAAGAGCTTGTTTCGCTTGAAAATAAATACCCTGACTTGAAAGTTAAAAATTCACCAACTGATTTAGTGGGTGATAGACCAATAGAGGCTTTTGTAAAAGTTAAACATGAATACCCTCAATGGTCATATGACAATGTATTTTCATATAATGAATTAGTCGCTTGGCACGATAGGGTTTTGCGTTTTATCGAAAAAGAGGGTGTTGATTTAAAAAAGATAAATAATAACTTAGATTTAGTTTGCGAACAAAAAATAGATGGCTTAAAAGTCATTTTAACTTATAAAAACGGAATTTTAGTAACCGCCGCAACACGGGGCGATGGCGAAGTGGGTGAAAACGTAACCCACAGTGTTTCAGTTATAAAAGACGTGCCTAAAAAAATTGATAAAAATGTTGACATGACAGTGGTTGGCGAAGTTTGGATGGACAAAAATGATTTAGAAAAATTAAATAAGAAAAGACAAAATCTTGGCGAGCCACTTTTTGCCAATACTCGCAATGCTGCAGCTGGGGCCATTCGACAACTTGACCCGGGGGTAACTCGTGAACGAAATTTAAAAACCTTTATTTATCATATTGATTATTATGCTAAGGGCGGTGCACAGTTAAACGTTAGCACACAGGTAGAGACTTTTAAAATATTAAATCAACAAGGTTTTAACACTAATGAGCCGATTTTGTACAGTAGTAATTTAAACGAAATTCAAAAAGCTTACGAAAAAGAAGTTTTAAATAAAAATAAGCATAATCATGGTGTTGATGGAATGGTTGTAAAATTAAATGACCTTGTATTGTCGAATGTTATTGGTTACACGGCTAAATCGCCACGCTTTGCTGTTGCCTATAAGTTCCCAGCTGAAGAGGTCACGACCAAGTTATTAGATATTCATTTGCAAGTTGGGCGCACAGGGGCTATTACGCCAGTTGCAGTGCTTGAGCCAGTATTGGTTGCTGGTTCAGTAGTTTCGCGAGCAACCCTTCATAACCAAGACGAAATTGACAGACTAGGCATTCATATTGGTGACACCGTGGTTTTACGCAAAGCTGGTGACGTTATACCTGAGATTGTCGAGGTTATTTTAAAACTCCGCTCTAAAGATTTTTTGAAAAATTCAAAAGCTTTTAAAATTCAAAATAAATGCCCAGAATGCAATAGTTTGCTAGAGAACCGTACAACAACAACGGGTATTGATAGTGTGGCTGTATTTTGTCCAAACAAGCATTGCCCGGCGCAAATCATTGAGCGTGCAATTCATTTTGTCAGTAAAAAGGGTTTAAATATTGTTGGCATGGGCGACAAGATTGTCGAAAGATTTGTTGAAATAGGTGTTGTTCAAGATTTTTCTGACTTTTTTAAAATTAATCAGTCTGACCTGATTGAGCTTGAGCGTTTCGGCGAAAAGAGTGTTGGTAATTTACTAGAATCTATTGAGAAATCTAAAAATGTTGAATTGGCAAATTTTATATATGCATTGGGCATATTGCATGTCGGCGAAGAAACGGCTGATTTGATTGCTAAAAATATCATTGACCCGAAACTAGCACCAAATCAAACTTATGAAGATTTAATTAAAATTGATGGAGTGGGCGACAGGGTGGCAAACAGTTTTATTGAATGGTTTAGTGACGAAAAAAACCTTAATTTATACAAAGAGCTATTAAAAATATTAAAAATTCAAAAACCCGAAGCCATAGAGCAAAATAAAAATATTTTTGGTAAAACTTTTGTTTTAACGGGTACATTAGTTGATTTTTCGCGTGATGAAGCCAAGAGCTTGATTAAAAAGGGTGGCGGTAGCGTGTCATCAAGTGTGTCTAGTAATACTGATTATGTTTTAGCAGGCGAGAATCCGGGCTCAAAATATACAGATGCACAAAAGCTGGGTATTAAAATCATTACCGAGGCCGAATTTAAAAAAATGCTGAAATAGTGTATAATTCATTGTATGGATATAAAAACTATTGATTATTTGGCCGATTTGGCCAGGTTAAGTATCGATATAAATGAAAAGGAGGCTATGGTCAAAGACCTAGGTGGAGTTTTGGCTTATGTTGATCAAATTAGGGAGGTTGCCAAAGATTTGGGCGACATGGACCCGGTCTATGTAAAATCAAATATTGCCGCAAGCGATGAATCAATGCATACAGCGGGACAATATTCAGAACCGATTTTAAACGAAGCCCCGGGTCGTGAGGGTGATTATGTTGTTGTTAAAAAAGTTTTATAATTTATGCATACATTTAATTCAATTCAAGATGCACACGATGCATTAATAAATAAAAAAATTACAGTCACTGATTTGGTTAATCAGTATTTAAATGTGGCTAAAGCTAAAAACTCTGAAGTTTTTGCTTATGTTGAAATTTTTAATGATACTGATATAAACGAGCAAATCAAAAACGCGCAAATCATGATTGATAATGGTACTGCAACATCACTAACAGGTATTCCAATCGCAATCAAAGACAACATGCTTTTTGAATGCCATAAAGTAAGCGCATCTTCTAAAATTTTAGAAGATTATGTTTCAACCTATGATGCGCATGTCGTTTCAGAGTTAAAAAAAGCGGGTGCAGTTATTTTGGGCCGTACTAATATGGATGAATTTGCGATGGGTTCATCAACTGAAACTAGTGCATATGGAAAAACTAAAAACCCGCTAAATACTGACATGGTGCCAGGGGGTTCATCTGGTGGCGCTGCCGCATCAGTTTCTATGGGTGCCGCTATGGTGGCTCTAGGGTCAGATACTGGTGGTTCAATTAGGCAACCCGCGGGCTATTGTGGCTTGGTAGGTTTTAAGCCAACCTATGGCAATGTGTCACGAAGCGGTTTAATCGCTATGGCTAGTTCGTTTGACCAAATT
The DNA here is from genome assembly GCA_964591475.1 of uncultured Candidatus Saccharibacteria bacterium. Classification (GTDB taxonomy): domain Bacteria; phylum Patescibacteriota; class Minisyncoccia; order Phycocordibacterales; family UBA9973; genus MFUC01. The sequence goes on along the minus strand of CAZQAX010000006.1, from coordinate 2,849 downwards.
GGCCCAATGGCAAATAATATATCTGATGCAAAGACTTTATTTGATACAATCTCAACTTATGACAGACTTGACGCAACATGTATTCCAGTTGAAAATCGAAAATTTGATAAAAATAATTCTAAAAAAATTGGTGTACCTAGAAAGTGGGTATCGGGCGAGGGTATTGAAAATGGTGTAAAAACCAACTTTGATGAATCACTAAAAAAACTTGAATCTTTGGGTTACGAATTAGTTGATATTGATTTGCCAATGACACAGGCCTCACTATCGGTTTACTATATTTTGATGCCAGCCGAGGTTTCGTCAAACTTGGCAAGACTTGATGGTATTCGTTATGGTGCGTCAGTTCAAGCGAATGACCTTTTAGGTGTTTATAATAACACTCGTGGTGAAAAATTTGGGCCCGAAGTTCGCCGTCGAATATTATTGGGTACATATATACTGTCGCATGGTTATTATGATGCATACTACAGAACTGCTTTACGTGTTAAAGACGCTATAACTGCCGAACTTAAAAAAACTTTTGAGCAAGTAGACTTTATTGTTACACCCACAACTCCATTTTTAGCCTTTCCTTTTGGTTCAAAATCTGACGATCCGATTGCTATGAAGCTATCTGATTTGTTTTTAGCGCCAGCTAATATTTCAGGTGTGCCTGCAATATCTATACCATCAGGTATAGCTGACAATAATTTAAAACACTCAATTCAATTCATGGGACCGAATTTTTCAGATTATCAGCTTTTTGAACTTGCAGAACAGTTCGAAAAATCGCTACAATAGAGTATATGGAACCAATTAATGTAGTCGATAAAGTTTCAAGTGTACCGACTTTTGAACCGGCATACGTTAATTTGGATTACGTTTTTTACAATATATTTTTATTCATTAGGGGCTTTGTAGCATTTATTGCGGGGTTATTGGGTTTTCGCGTAGATGATAGTTCAACACTGGGTAGAATGTTAAACTCAGGTAATGGTGGCGAAAGTGCAATTAGTTTGGGGCAAAGGTGGCTATCTGTTTATAAACTAATTGTTTCAATTATTGCGGTTTTAGCAATTGCAATTATTATTTATTGCCTAGTTAGACTTTGGGAAATTCGTAAAGAACAAAAAGAAAAAGAAAAACTAAATGAAGTTAAAATAATCGAAGAAGAAACCTACACTCATACCTTAAAATGGCAGGGAGTATTAGATCATGCAAATAGCGATAACCCTTCAGACTGGCGCTTGGCCATACTTGAAGCCGACACAATGCTTGAATCAGCTAGCCAAAAATTACCAGTTGTTGCTGACACATTGGGTGAACGTTTAAAGAAAATCGACAAAGGCGACCTGCGTACACTTGATAATGCCTGGGAGGCCCACAAAGTTCGTAACCGTATTGCCCATGATGGCTTTGATTTTGAAATTACAAAACACGAAACATTACGTGTTATAAACTTATTTGAATCAGTTTTGCGTGAATTAGGTGCAATTCAGAACTAACCCCACCCCTAACCCCTCCCCATTTTTGTAAACAAAAACAAGGAGGGGGAAGGAAAATATAAAATAGTTCTTTACGAAATGGCTTAAATTGTATTGTTGCGGGTCGGGGAGTCGAACCCCATTCTTCAGGTTATGAGCCTGACGAGACACCGTTTCTCTAACCCGCTATGTAGGTTTATAATATATCACACTAAATCTAACTTTGCAAATAAAAACCCCATACGGGGTTTTTATTTTGTTTGAAAGTCTTAATTTTAAATTAATCACATTAATGTACTTAAAAAAACTATGTAGATTGGTTTTTTATATAACAATAAATATTCGGCTAGTTCTTTTTAAGAACAGTTATTTTATAGGTAAAAAGTTTGTCCCTCATGGCTGTTGGCATAAGGTAGCCCGATAGAACATTGAAAGTAAAACTTTCGGGTAGTATTTTAATAATAAATTTAGCTATAAAACCAGTGTTTAAAAATAATTTTGACAAGCGAGTAAATCTTTCCATAGTAGGAATTATATATTCAGAAACGTCTTCTTCGTATGTTATTTCAAATTTAGCTTGCAACACTTTCTTTTTAAATGAATCGTATGTTTCAAAAATTTCTACAGCCATACCTTTTTCAATAAGTCTACACGCTGTATTTTCAGAAACATCTAGTGATTCATTATTGCGGTATCCATCAATTATTATGAAATAACCCTCGTTTTTTAGTACTCTATAAGTCTCGCTCAATACCTTTTGCTTTTGTGTGCTATGGCAAAGAGATTCTACTACGAAGATAATATCAAAAGAGTTATCTTCATATCTTGATAAGTCGTGGTAATCACCTTTTTCTGGAAGATAGTTTCTATATTTTTTCTGTTTTTGATAGGCAAAATCAAGTTGACCTATTGATAGGTCTAAACCGTTAAATTTAGTGTCTGGATTTTGTTCTGCAAGAAAACATGAGTTTGCGCCACGTCCAGTGGCAAGCTCAAGTACGTTTTTTGCGTTTGTTTTTTTAATATATTTATCTACAAGACGAGCGTGCTCGAACAGGTCTTCGTCTTTGTATACACCGTTCCGACTAATCCCCATATGTATAAAGCCTGATTTTGTATGGAAAAAACTGTAAGGTATCTTATTAACTCTGTAATATTTTTGTATATAGTCTTTATCTGCCTTTATGGACAGAGTGTTATCAAATGAGAAAATACGCTTAAGTTCTCTGAGTTTTTTTTCAAGTTCTTGCGACGCCATGTATACAAGTATAACATTTCTAATGATGTATTTGTATATAGAAAAACACCTATATAAAATAGGGGTTTTTCATTTTGCGCAGTCGACGGGACTTGAACCCGCAACCTCCCGCGTGACAGGCGGGT
>CAZQAX010000005.1:18462-27717 GCA_964591475.1 uncultured Candidatus Saccharibacteria bacterium | reverse complement strand
CGCGCGATGCATCAAGTGCGTTATTAATATCTTCAGGTCTAAATTCCATATATTTTATAAGTTAAATTTCTACTAAATTTTAGCTAAATTTTTGTAAGTTTATAATTTTCAGGCGCATTCTGTAAATATTCTTCAATTTTTGCAAGGGGTAGTAGGCCTTCTTGTGCGCCAATATGTTGCACAACGTTCATACTATTTATTGGCCCATACAATAATGCCTCTTCAAAAGTTTTACCCATTGCAAGCATTGAAGTAATAGTTGCCGAGGTCGAATCTCCTGCACCAGTACGCTCAACAGGTGCCGCTATGTCGGGGTAGGCAGGTAGTTGGTAAACACTTGAACCATCTGATGCATATAAACCATTTACACCATCAGTCATGACAACCATTTTTGGGCCCAAATCATGTAGTTTGGTAATTAAAATTTTAGGTTCAGTATCACCAAGTTTAAGTATGCGCTCGGCTTCTTGTTTATTACAAAAAAATAAATCAGTATTTTTATACAAATCAGCCAACTTTTCAGTGCCTAGTGACATTTGAAATGTGCCTGGCTGAAAAGCCAGTTTAGTTTCAGGATGATCTTGTACATATTCAGCAATTTCATGATGAAAAGTTTCAGTATTTTGCCCTAGTGATGATAAATAAATCCAACCAACCGGTGGTAAACTAGCTGGCATTGTACGCGCGTATTCAGCGTGTTTAATCAAAATAGTTCGATCAGTGCCGTACCATAAAACATAGTGGTAATTAGTTGGCAAACTTGGGTCAGTATTTACATATGTAGTATCAATACCATTTTTATTTAGTGTATCTAAGCACACCTTGCCCTCATCATCATTACCAACAACGGCCAATAAACTAGTTTTTAAACCAATCCTTGCCGCAGCCACAGCCGCATTTGGGCTATTGCCCACAGCATGGCAAACCGTAACCGACTCAAACGGCACCTTGTCACCAAAACGCACACATAATTTACAATTATCACGATCTAAATCACAATAAGCCTCGGCGTCTTGCAGTTTTATAAAAGCATCGGTAACAATGTCACCAATAGCCAAAAAATCTATTTTTTCATTCATGGTCTAATTATAGCACAGGTATAAAATGGGTGATATAATTGATATATGGAAAACACAAAACCAAAAACACTACGTGAATATATACATGACGCCAAAGCCAAAGGTGTAGCTATCGGGCATTTTAATATTTCAAATTTAGAAGGCTTGCACGGTATTTACAATGGGGCAAAAAAATTATCGGGCGAGATAGGTGAGCCAATGCCGATTATTATTGGCGTTAGTGAAGGCGAAGAGAAGTTTGCCGGGCTTGCTGAAGTCGCAGCATTAGTTAAAACCATTCGCGAACGCGACAATTACCCAATCTTTTTAAATGCTGACCACCATTCATCATTTGAATCAGTCAAAGCCTGTATTGATATTGGTTTTGATATGGTTATTTTTGACGGGGCAAAGTTATCTCATGAAGAAAATATTAAAACCACCAAACAATGTGTTGATTACGCACATGAAGTTATTAAAAATACGGGCCGCGATATTTTGGTCGAAGCCGAGCTTGGTTTCATAGGTTCAGGATCTGATATTAAAGAGTCTATCCCCGAAGGTGCCGGTATTTTAACCACTCCAGATGATGCGCTAAATTTTGTAAGCCAAACAGGTATTGATTTATTTGCTCCATCAATTGGTTCAATTCATGGCCTTATAAAGTCAGGTAAACCTCATATAAATGCCGAATTGGCCCAAGAGATTGCTGAAATTACCAAAGTACCCCTAGTACTGCACGGTGGTTCAGGTTTGCGAGATGAAGACTTTACCAATGCTATTGCGGCAGGTATTTGCGTAGTACATATAAATTCTGAACTAAGACTAGCTTATCGCGATGCCGTTGATAAAACAATTGATGCAAACCCTAATGAAATAAATCCAGCCAAGATACTAACTCCGGCTGTCGAAGCAATTGCCGAGGTTGTTTATAACCGATTAAAACTTTTCAACAATATTACAGCATAATTTATTACTTTTTACGTAATCACAGTGCTATAATTACGTCATCATTAGTATACAGGGTTTATTATAATTAATATTTTAATCATTTAAATTATATGAAGAAATTTGTAACATATTTATCAGTTTTTGTGTTTTTATTTGCAACAGGTTTTGTTTTTGCCCAAGATGCTGTAACAACTAGTTCAAACACCGATCAAAAAACCGAAAGTGAAAAACGTGAACTTGGTCCACGAGAAAGAGCTCTTGAAATGAGAAGTAAAATGGAAGATAAGCTTAAAGAAAGAGCCGAAAAGGTAAAAGGCGACAAAGCTGAGTCAAAAAATATTGACATAATGTGTGCTCAAACAGCTGTTGAAGCTCGCGATACTGCAATAATTGCTGCGTTTGACACATATTCAACCTCAATGAAAACAGCTCTAGAAGCTCGTAAAGTTGCAGTTAAAGACGCTTGGGGCAAAACAACTCCTAGCGAAAGAAGTCTTGCTCGCAAAACAGCAAACCAAACATACAACACAGCATCAAAGGCAGCTCACAAGGCTTTAAACACTGCTCGTAAAAATGCTTGGGATACTCATAAATCTGATATGAAAAAATGTGGCGCTTCAGCAGGAATTGACTCAATGGGTCAAGTTATAGGAGGCTTATCTCTATAAAATACATATACTAAATTACAAAGGCCGGCGCAAGCCGGCTTTTGTAATTATTTTTTATTAAAATATAACGTGCTATAATTACAAGAACATGGATTTAGCTACACAAATTAAAGACATAATAGACGGGGACGTTGACGTTTCACCCGAAATACTAGAAAAATACTCTAAAGATGCAAGCATTTTTAAAGTAATGCCAAGTATCGTTGTTTATCCTAAAAACAAAGATGACATAAAACAAATTGTAAAATTTGTGGCTCGCAATAAACCAGCTCACCCTGAACTATCTATAACTGCGCGTAGCGCCGGCACCTGTATGTCAGGTGGTTCAATTAATGATTCAATCATACTAGACTTTACAAAGTACATGAATGAAATTATTGATTTCAAGGAGGAAGCAGTGATGCACTATGGTTTTAAAATGGCAGGGTCAGTAACAGCTATGCCTGGTGTGTATTACCGCGATTTTGAAAAATTTACCCTAAGCAAAGGTATGCTAATGCCAACCTATACCGCATCGCGTGAAATTTGCGCAATTGGTGGCATGGTCGCGAACAATTCAGGAGGCGAGAAAACAATTAAATACGGTAAGGTTGAAAATTTTATAAAGAGTTTAAAAATTGTTTTTCGCGATGGTAATGAATACGAAGTAAGGGCTTTAACCAAAACTGAACTTGAGGCAAAGTGCACAGGAGACAGTATGGAAAGTGAACTTTACACCGATATTTACGCATTAATAAAAGAAAACGAAACCGAAATAAATAATGCTAAACCAAAAGTCAGCAAAAACTCGGCTGGTTATTATTTGTGGAACATTTTAAATAAAAACGACAGTAGGGTAGGTGCCGAAGGTGCCGAGCATGGCGAGGCATATTTTGATTTATGCCGTCTAATTGTGGGCTCGCAAGGCACATTGGGTATTATTACTGAAATAACTTGGTATGTCATACCCGAAGAAAAGCACAAAATGATGCATGTCAGCTTTTTAAAAAAGACTGACCAAATTGGCAACATAGTAGAAGAGATTTTACCACTAGGGCCCGAAAGTGTTGAAAGTTATGACGATTACTCGCTATCATTAGCTATTAAATTTTTCCCTGATTTTATTCGCCAAATGAACATATTTGAATTCATTAAAATGGGCATATCATTTATACCCGAGGTTTTTATGATGCTACGCGGGGGCTTGCCAAAACTAGTTGTGATAACTGAATTTAGCGAATCAAGCATAGAGGCTTGCCAAGACAAAGTAAACAAACTGGATCAGGTTTTAAAAAATTCAGACAAAGACTTTATAAAAAACTCGGGGCTACAAACTCGTATTACCAGTGCACAAGAGGGTCAGAAATATTGGCGCATTCGTCACGAAAGTTTTAACCTATTACGTAAACACGTTAAAGGCAAACACACCGCACCGTTTATTGACGACATTTGTGTATCGCCTTATGATTTACCTGAATTTTTACCAAAACTAAATAATATTTTAAAAGACTACAAGTTGGTCTATACAATTGCAGGCCACGCCGGTAATGGTAACTTTCATATTATCCCGCTAATGGATTTTAAAGATGTTAAGACCCGCGATATTATTATGGAGCTTTCTGAAAAAGTTTATAACCTAGTTCATGAATACAACGGCACAATTACCGCCGAACACAATGATGGTTTAATACGCACACCATACCTAGACAAAATGTTTAGCCCAAACATACTTTCATTATTCAAAAAAACCAAAGAAATTTTTGACCCATTAAACATTTTCAACCCTCGCAAAAAGGTAGGGGCTGATAAAACCTATATGTACGACCACATCGATCTTGAAAAACCTGCCCAGAAACACAACTCTTAAAAATTGACACCCTGATTCAATTAGTGCTAAAGTTATTAAAAGCTAAATTATGGCACTTAAAGAAGTTAAAACTTACAATCCAAAAACTGGTGGTTATCTCATAAGTTATGTCGACGTACCCGCTGTAAAAAATTCATGCAGTCATGAAAACTCAACAAAACTTGAGGTTGGTCCTAATATGGGGGACGGAGATCCCGCTTGGGAAAAACACCGATGTAACATTTGCGGAGAAACATACTATACCTCGTAGAGAAAATCTGCAGGCTTAAAGCTCTTGAGAAATCAAGGGCTTTTTTACTAGCTTTTTTTGGGTAAATATGTTATAAATGTAGCCTATGATTACAATACAAGGAACAGTGCGAAGTAAGACAGACAGGCTTGATGTTGTCCGTGCAAACGGTATGACTCCAGCTGTAGTCTATGGCGCAGGAACACCGAGTACATCACTCTCAGTCCCTGCCCAACAATTTATTAAAGTTTTTAAAGAGGCGGGTGAAAGCGAAATCGTTACACTAGAACTTGAGGGTAAAAAACTAAATGTTTTGATCCACGAAGTTCAATGGCACCCAGTTCGCGACATGGTTATGCACGCTGATTTTTACGTTGTTGATATGAACAAAGAAATCGAAGTGGCTGTACCAATCGAATTTACCGGTGTTTCAGAAGCTGTAAAATTAGGCGGTGTTTTGGTTAAAGTTATGCACGAACTTGAAATCAAGTCTATGCCAAACAACCTACCTCATGAAATTATGGTAGACATTAGCGCTTTGGTAAATCTACATGACCAAATTCATGTTAAAGACCTAAAAATGCCAGCAGGTGTTGAGGTTCTAAACGATGGCGATGATGTTATTTGTATAGCTGAACCAGCCGGAGAAGAAATGGTTGAAGACGCTGCCCCAATAGACCTATCATCAATCGAAGTTGAAAAGAAAGGCAAGAAAGAAGAAGCTGAAGACGCAGAATAAATTAACCACAAAAAAGCCGTTTGTAAATATACAAACGGCTTTTTTCGTGCATCTTTCATGCTATAATAAGTACATATGTTAAAACGACTTTTAGCCGTTATTTTTATAACCATACTGACATTTAGCCCACTTGTGGGTGTAGAAAACTTATGGGCACAATCTGACCTATCGTCTGAACAAAGAGCTCAACTAGAGTCTGAACTTAAAGTTCTTGAACAAGAAATTGCCCAAAAAGAAGCCGAATTAGCCAAACAACGCGGTCAAACAGGCTCTATTCAAAAAGACATAAACGTATTAGTTAGCGACATCAATCGGGCAAAACTACAAATTCAAGCCAAGAACTTGATCATCACGAAACTATCAAAAGAAATTGGTAGTCGTGTATCTAAAATCAACAACCTTGACCAAAAAATTAGTTCGGGCCAAGACTCAATTTCAGACCTAATTCGTAAAACAAGGGAACTGGACAATACATCAATGGCTCATGTTCTACTTTCAAACCAAACAATATCAGAGTTTTATCATGATGTTGATGCTTTTGAAATTATCAAGGGTGCATTACGCGAACACGTAGGCACTGTTCAAGAAGCAAAAACTGATACTGAAATTGAAAAGAAAGGTCTTGAAAAAGACAAAAACAAGCAAGTTGATGCCAAGGTGACAATCGAAAGTGAAAAAAAGAAGGTTGAAAAAAATGAACAAGAAAAGAAAAAGCTTTTAAGCATAAGCAAACAACAAGAAACCGCTTATCAAAAAGAACTAGCTGCTCGTCAAAAAAGAAAGGGTGAAATATTATCAGCCTTGTTTAAATTGCGCGACACAGGAGCTATTAAATTCGGTGACGCCTTAACTTATGCAAAATCAGCATCGGCAAAAACCGGAGTTAGGCCTGCTTTAATACTAGCTATTATGACGCAAGAATCTAATTTGGGTGCAAACGTTGGTACTTGTAATAAAGCCGGTCAACCCGAATCAAAATCATGGAAGAAAATTATGCCAGGCCCTGCCGATTTAGCAGCAAAACGCTCAAGCCGAGACGACCAAACACCATATTTAAAAATTGTAAACTCTTTGGGGCTGAACCCCGACACAACGCCACTATCTTGCCCAATAGCCGGAGGTGGTTGGGGTGGAGCCATGGGCCCATCACAATTTATACCAACAACATGGATCAGTTACCAAAGCCGAATTGCTAGTGCGCTTGGAAAAAGTACAGCAAATCCATGGAACGCCGAAGATGCCATTATGGCAACAGCCCTTTATCTAGCAAATAGTGGCGCAAAAGACGGTGGTTATAGTGCCGAAAGAAATGCCGCATGTAGGTACTACTCTGGTTCGGCTTGTAAAGACGGTCGCCGACCACCAAACAGCTTTTATGGTAACTCAGTTATGGCAATTACCACAAAAATTCAAGGCCAGATTGACGAATTGCAAGGTTTACAATAATGTGCTAGAATCTATCAATATGAAGAAAGGAATTCACCCCGAAACAAATAGATACGTAGTTTTTGAAGATAACCAAAACGGCTCTCGTTTTTTGGTTATGTCAACTCTACCTAGCAAAGAAACAGTAAAGTGGGAAGATGGCGTAGAGTACCCGTTGATTCGATCTGAAATCACAAGTGCCTCACACCCATTCTACACAGGTAAAGACACAGTGCTTGACACTGCTGGCCGTGTTGATCGCTTTAAAAAGCGTGCTGCTGCTAAAAAGTAACTACCATAAAAAACGCTGATATTTCAGCGTTTTTTATTTGCTAAAATATAGTATAGAATAAACATATGTTTGACGAAAATAAACTAGATGAATATAAAAAGAACCCAAAAATGCAATTTCTTGTATCTGAATACGAGCGACTTTCATCTGAGAAAAAAAATGTCGAAGCAATGATTGAAACCGAGCCTGAAATGGCCGACCTAGCCAAAGCCGAAATTGAAACAATTCAAATCCAAATAAATGGTTTGATTGAACAGCTGGGTTCAATTTTAGAATCTGAAAAACAAGAGGAGGACTTCCCAAATGAAATTATTATGGAATTTCGCGCAGGTGCCGGCGGTGACGAAGCCTCGCTATTTGCCTATGAACTAGCCAAAATGTACGAACGCTATGCTGAAACAAAAGGCTGGCAAGTTCGCTATTTAGATGAACATGAAAATGATGTGGGTGGGTACAAAGAAGCGACTTATGAATTTAAAGGCAAAGAGATTTACAAATACCTACGTTATGAAACAGGTGTGCACCGCGTACAACGCATACCTGCGACTGAAAAAAATGGCCGTATTCATACATCAACCGCATCGGTTGCCGTATTGCCAATTCGCAAAAAAATTACAGTTGAAATAAACCCTAGTGACCTTGAAATTGAATATTCTAAATCAGGCGGGGCAGGGGGCCAAAACGTTAATAAAGTTGAAACGGCTGTACGTTTAATACACAAGCCAACTGGTATTGATGTGCGTTGTACTAGCGAACGAACCCAACTAGCTAACCGCGAACAAGCCATGTCTATACTTGGTGCCAAATTGCAACAATTAGCTGAAGAGGAGGAAGCTAAGAAATACGCAGATGACCGCAAAAACCAAATTGGTTCAGGCGATCGTAGCGAGAAGATTCGCACCTACAACTTCCCCCAAGACCGAGTTACTGACCACCGTATTAAACAATCATGGTCAAGCCTGCCTTCAATTATGCTTGGTAAAATTGATAAAATAATCGACGCCCTACAATCAGGCGAAGTTGGCAATTCTGAAAATGAGCCTGACGAAGAGTAGTTAAACTTTTCGAAAAATAGAATATCTAATAACCCCGAACTGGTCGGGCATCGGTTCAATACCGGGTAATATATTTTTTATTTCATCTGCCTGTTCAGGTTCGTGTTCAATATATAAAACTCCACCTAAATTTGAATTGCTATCTAAATTTTTAGTTAAAAACTGGGGGGCCTTTTGCAATATTTCGCGAACAATTTGCATACCATCGCCACCCCCAAACAAGGCAAGGTGTGGTTCGTTATCTAATACACTTTTTTGCACGTCTTTAATTTTGTCAGGGTTTATATAGGGTGGGTTAGTTAGTATGAAATCGTACTTATTATTTATACTTAAATTCTCAAACAAATTACCACCAAATATTTTTGCCCGATTAGTATCAATACCGTTTTCATTAATATTCTCTATTATATTTTTTTGAATAGTTTCGTGATGTTTTGTATCAATCTCAACAAAATCGACTTGTGCACCTGCGATGTTTTTTAAAATCGCTACACCGATACAGCCCGAACCTGCGCATAGGTCAAGAATTTTTGGGTTCTCTAAATTAGATTCTTTTATTTTTTTATTTATTTCATCAATTGCATTTGCGACCCAGAACTCAGTCTCTGACCGGGGTATTAGGGGCAGGGAATCAAGGTAGATTTTTGCACCCAAAAACGGCACCCAACCTATAACATAAGCCAACGGTTCGCCATTTTGTAAACGCGCCAAATCATTGTTGAAATCAGCCTCAAACTGGGGTTCTAATATGCCATTATATTTGTCGCGCAATAGCCACTCCGCTTCTTGATTCATAACCCTATTTTTACCACAGGCGTTGCAAAAAAGCTAAAATTTTGTTATAGTTTTTGCACAAATTGCCACGCGTGTATAGTTCAGTGGTAGAACGCTGTCCTGATAAGACAGAGGTCCTTGGTCCGATTCCAAGTACACGCACAAATTAAATCATTAGCTATCCGTAAAGCCATAGGCCCCGATTCCAAGTACACGCA
>CAZQAX010000005.1:0-18362 GCA_964591475.1 uncultured Candidatus Saccharibacteria bacterium | reverse complement strand
AAATTAAATCATTAGCTATCCGTAAAGCCATAGGCCCCGATTCCAAGTACACGCACAAATTAAATCATTAGCTATCCGTAAAGCCATAGGCCCCGATTCCAAGTACACGCAAAAAAGCCCTGTAAAATTTCTACAGGGCTTTTGGTTTTCTATGAGTTATTTTCTGAAGGAGAGAAAAATACTCCGCTCCATTTCTTGCCAGCTTTTTTAGTTTTGATTTTCATTATTTCAATTTTTTCAAGAACTTTATTATTTTCTTTAGCAAGGTTTCTAACCACTTGTTCGACAGTTGGAGCCTCTGGTGTTGGTTTAAAATCATTGACCCAACCCTTTTTAGATTTGACCCTGTCTTTGATGTGAAGTTTCACTAAATAATCACCCTCATCTGTGTGTTCTTGCATTTCGCCAATAATCATTTTGCCAACAAATTTATTACCGTTAGTAAAATTAATTGTAAATTCATTTTCTTCGCCTGAAAGCATTTTTTTAAACTGCACAACGGCTTCAGTAATCCATTCCTCATCATCTTCAAGAGGTCTAGGTGCGTTACTAAATTTACTTGAATACCATGGCTGAGTAGATCGCTCATCCCACACGCTACCATCATCAAAATAGACTAGGCGATAGTAAGAGTTTTCTAGACCATGTCTTGGATGATCACGCTTTACCTCGTCTGAAACAAAGCGACAGCCAAAGCAGGTTTTAACTGATTTACCACCATCCTCATCAGTAACTATAAACTTTTTACCGAATCGAAAAACTGGATCATCTTGAATTCCGTGAGGGAACACAAAGTCACCAATTAATTCCTCGTCACCAATGGCATAAAACCATGGTGTAAAAATACTGCATTTAACAAGGCGTTTAAAGCCTGGTAATTTTTTAATTTCTTCATTTTCATAATAATGAAGGTTGTTACAGTGATCTTCAAAAACTTTTATAGCTGATTGTAAAGTATCCCATTCGGTAAAAACTGATCCATCATTTGTATTGTATTCGTAAACAACAATACCAGTACGATTCTCAGGTGCATTCTTGATTTCCAGAACTTCAATAAATCCACCTTTACCAGGATTACCACCTCCAGCGTATTTATGCTGGGTCATTTTGTAGCGCGAATACCACCCAATAGTGCCATGTGAATTATTCGTCTTCTTGGTAACCGGCATGTCAAACTTTACAATATTGTTTTCTAAAAATTCGCGTATCGTTTTAACGTCTCCTTTTGTAGAATACGAAAAATTAATAGCTTGACCGTGATTGGTACGACCTTGTCCATAAGTGTACGAAGAGATCCTTTCTTTTGCGTTTACTGTCATATGTTTTTAAGTTTTAAGTACAATTTGATTTGAAATTATATTATCACACTTATTCAACCATGTCTATAGCAAAAAACAAACAAAAAACCCCATCGAAACGGGGTTTTACGGTAAAAGAACTTAGACTAATCAGCCCAAAAAGATTTTCTCGGCTGGCTCAAAAAACGCTTATACTCGTCTTCATTAAGGCGTCCTTCATTTTTTAAATTAAGTACTATTTTTGGCCTATACGTGTAAAGCGGTTTTATTATTAAGTCTATTTCGCAATAACCGCGAATTATGAAAGACCCATCGGGATTCACACACCTAGACGCAATAATCTCTGAAAATATCTTCGATTCATTTATTATAATCGGCAGAAGCTTGTGTACTGCACTATTTCTAATAAATTGACCTTTGGTAAAAATATCTTCAGCGATCATTTTAGAAAAATCCAAGGCCTGCTGTTTGGACAGTCTTTTTACACAGAATAGGAATTCTTTTAAAAAACATTCTGGGTCGTTTGCTTCTCTGAATCTCAGGAGCTTCATTTCTGCTTTTTTGCCCCGGTTAAACCAAGAGCTTATGTTCATGTTCATATTTGTTAAATTTCGACTTTAACTATAACAAATATATTCAATATTGTCAAACATAGAATTTTTTCGATTTTTTGGTATAATTGCCTTATGAAAAGGCTAAAAAGTGGTACAGGTACCGAGGTTTTTGATCAAACCGGCTTGTCGGGTAATGACCCGGTTATTTTGCTATTTTACAAGTACACCGAGGTAATTGACCCTGTGGCCGAAACCGAGCGCCAACGGGCCGTTTTGAGCGTTCTAGGCATAACTGGGCGCTTTATTATTGCAGGCGAAGGTATTAATGGCACAGGCGAGGGTACAGCCGAAAACGTGCAAAAATACGTAAACTGGATCAATGCCCAAAAAATGTACAGACGCATACATTGGAAGTTATCGGCCGGCAATGGCAAAGCCTTCCCACGGTTGTCATGCAAAAACCGCAAAGAAATTGTGTCGTTGCATTTAGCTGACAATGACCCAAGTCGTGACATTGACCCTAATAAATTAACCGGCATACACTTAAAACCAGCTGAATTGAACAAATGGTATGAAGACGGCAAAGACTTTTACATTGTCGACATGCGCAATGATTACGAATTAAAGGTGGGCAAATTTGAAGGCACAATATTTCCAGGTATGCGCAATTTTCGCGACCTACGCGAAAAAATTGATGAGATAAAAGACCTTAAAGACAAAACCGTTTTAACTGTTTGTACAGGCGGCGTGCGATGCGAAAAAGCTTCGGGCTTTTTGAAGAAAGAGGGATTCAAAGACGTTTACCAATTAGATGGTGGCATCGTGACATATATGAAGGAATTCCCAAATCAAAAATACGAAGGCTCGCTTTATGTATTCGATGGCCGCGAAACTATGAATTTCGATGGCGACGAACATAGAGTAGTTGGTGAGTGCGATTTCTGCCAAACAAAAACTGAAAACTATTCAAATTGCAGTAATAAAAACTGTAACCAAAAAATGCTAATTTGTGTTGACTGCGTAAACGAGGGCCCAAAATTCTGTAGCAATGAATGCGAAACCGAATTTGCCAAAAACCAAAATGAAGAATCTTATGCCTAACAAAAAAGTTAGCGAAAGTAATGATGAAGGTTCTGGTATTTTATATATTGTCGCAACCCCAATTGGCAATTTAGAAGACATTACATATCGCGCCGTTCGCACACTGGGCGAAGTTGATGCAATACTTTGCGAAGACACTCGCACAACAGGTAACCTACTAAAACACTACGGCATTAAAAATAAAACCATTTCATACCACAGCCACACAAACACGGGTAAACAAAATAAAATTATTGATGAATTATCAAACGGGGCAAATTATGCATTAGTTAGCGACGCAGGTACCCCTGGCATTTCAGACCCTGGTTCGTTATTAATTAGCCAGGCCCATGAAAATAATATTAAAGTCGTACCGATACCTGGAGCTAGTGCCATAACTGCAATTGTCAGCGCATCGGGGCTAACCGGTAATCAATTTGCTTTTTGGGGTTTTGTGCCACAAAAAAAGGGGCGTGAGACTTTTTTAAAAAGCTTACCTAAATCTGACATACCAGTTGTCATGTACGAATCAAGCCACCGCATTGTAAAACTATTTGAATGGCTAACTAAAAACCAAGACACAGACAGTGAATCTACAAAAACCGAACTTAAATTTATTATCGGTCGCGAATTGACCAAAATGTTTGAAACTATAGTTTCAGGTAACGCAAACCAGATTTTAGACTACTTGAAAGCAAGCCCTAATAACATAAAAGGTGAGTTTGTAATCATAGCTTATAAATAGTATAATTAAACGATATGAAACGAGAATACACACTATTAATTCTAGGCGCATTAACAGCCAGCATCCCATGGCTAGCTTTTACACCCAGCCTAAATCGAATTCTTTTTACCGTTATTGGTCTATGGCTAATAATGATTGCTTATAGATATCGATCTGAAAAAATCTCGGGCAAACTACAAGTAACCAAAACCGAATCGGTCGTTAACATGCCCGAACCAGTAGCCGAAACAGTACAACAAAACGAACTTGAAAGTAATTCACAAACATATGAACGAAAACAACCAACCAGAATTTAAAAAAAACAATAAAAAGGGTTACGTAATAACTATTTTTTTTGTAATAGCAATTTTTAGTAGTGGATTTTTTATTGGTAAAAGTTCTACTAGCTTAAAAAGCGCCTCAATAACTGACTTCATTTTAAACACAGGAGACCCAGTTAGCGGTGCTGACCTAAGTCTATTTTGGAAGGCTTGGAAGATCATCGATCAAAAGTCACCAGAAGCTAAAAATGTAAACAATACTGATCGTATATATGGTGCCATAAAAGGCCTTGCTGGCTCATTAAACGACCCTTATACAGTATTCTTTGACCCCAAAGAGCAAGCTTCTTTTCAAGAAGAACTAAAAGGTTCATTTAGTGGTGTTGGTATGGAAATTGGTATAAAAGACGATATTTTAACCGTTATATCACCAATCAAAGACACCCCTGCGTCAAGGGCAGGCATCGTGGCAGGCGATAAAATAATCAGTATTGATGGCACAACAACATCTAATATGTCAGTTGACGAAGCCATCAAAAAAATCAGAGGCCCAGTTGGCACAAACGTTAAGGTTGAAATAGTTCACGAAGGTGCAAAAAAATCTGAAGTAAAAACCCTAACTAGAGCAACTATTGTAATTAAAAACATTGAATACGGGTTACGCAAAGACGGTGTATATGTTATAAAACTATCTAGCTTTAACGATGATTCTGATATAAAATTTCAACAAGCTATAACTGAATTCAGTAAAACCAAGTCAAACAAACTAATAATAGACCTACGTAATAACCCGGGTGGCTACCTAGAATCAGCGGTTAATATTGCTAGCTGGTTTGTTAAATCGGGCGAGCCAATCGTGCGCGAAGACTATGGCGGTAAACAAGACCCTGACGTTTATACATCAAAAGGTTTTGATTTACTAAAAGACAAAAGCTTTAAAACCGTGGTTCTTATAAATAAAGGCTCAGCATCAGCTTCAGAGATTTTAACCGGTGCATTAAAAGAACACAAAATTGCTACAATCGTTGGTGAAACTAGTTTTGGTAAAGGTTCAGTCCAGCAAGTAGTACCTATTAACGACGAAACTTCATTAAAAATTACAATCGCTAACTGGTTAACACCAAATGGTGTTTGGATATCAAAGCAAGGTATAACACCTGATGTTATAGTTAAAAACACCTCAACCAAAGTCGACACCCAAATGAACAAAGCTCTAGAAATTTTAAAAAAATAATCTAAACTAAAAATGAAAATATATTTAACCAAATCAATAAAAGGCATAGGCAGGGAAGGTGAGGTTAAAAACTTTCCCGATGGTTATGCTCAAAACTTTATCATCAAAAAAGGTCTTGGCGTTGTAGCAACCCCCGATGTCATTAAAAAAGCGAGCCTAAAAATTGAGCACAACAAAGAAGAAGCTGAAAAAAACGAGGCCCGCATAACCCAAGCATTTGCCAAACTACACGACCTAGAAATAACGATTCATGCGCAAACAAACGAATACGGTAACCTGTTTTCAAGTATTCACAAAAAAGACATTTTAAACGAAATTCATAAAAATGGCGGGGCACACATTACAGAATCAATGCTAATTGTAGCAGACGAACCCATTAAAAAAATTGGCGACTATACAGTAACGCTAAAACACGGTATATATTCAGCCAAGATCAAGTTAACTGTTACTAAATAAATAATAATAAAAATCCTTACAAATTTTATTGTAAGGATTTTTATTATTATTTAGTGTCTGCTTTTTTGACGACGTTAACTGTTTTTTTAACAACTTTTGAGCCATCAAAATGAGTCTTTCTTTTGATACCGAACTTTACCACGCCCTCAGTCAGTGCAAACAATGTGTGGTCTTTACCCATACCAACGTTTGTGCCGGCAAGAATCTTTGAACCACGTTGACGAATGATAATGTCACCATGCTTGGCCTTTTGACCGTCAGCTAGTTTAGTTCCTAAATATTTTGGATTTGAATCGGTAAGGTTTTTAGCGCTACCACCCGCTTTTCTATGTGCCATAGTAAAGTATTTTAAATAAAGCTATAATCTAGTAATAAGTTAAGAATTACTGTATGAGTATACCCAAAACATTAGAAAAAATCAAGTCCCTGGCCCAAAATCGTCGAAACAAGGACCTTTTATCAATATTGACCATAATAATCATTAGTTTTGGGTCTTTTTTCCTTGGTCGTAATAGTGCAACAAATAACACAACTAGTCAAGTCTCAATAATAGGGGCAGGCGGTGTTATCAGCCCAGACAATAGCGGTAAATACGCAAAAGCAGGTGCTTATAATCAAAATGATGTAGGCGATAATACGACGGGTGATTCAAACACAAGTGCAGACACAAGTATTTATGCAAAAGGTAATTATTTGGCCTCAAGTCGTGGTAAAAAATACTATCCAGTAGACTGCCCAGCCAGTCAGAACATAAAAGAATCTAATAGAATTTATTTTAAAACCGCAAACGAAGCTGAAACAAAGGGTTATACTCTTTCAACTTCATGTAATTAAACATATAATATAATTATGAAAACGACGAAGGTAATTATACTAGTGGCAGGCTTGGTGCTTGTTTATTTTTTTAGAGCGCCAATTCTTGAAAGAATAAAACCTTTGGTTATGAATATACCATTAACCCCCGAGGCCAAAAAACTTATCGGGTTAGAAGGTCAACTTTCAAGCAATACAGCCAAGAAAGAAATACCTAAAAATAAAGAGGTTCTGCTACCTGGGCCATTGGCTCAGCTAATAAATATGGGTGACAATACCCACACGAATTTTTCATATGAAGAAATAATACGGGCCACAAATGCCGAGCGTGCAAAAAATAATTTAAAACCCTTAGCCGAAAAAAATATTTTAAACAGCTCGGCCATATTTAAAGCAAACGACCTAAATACATTACAGTACTTTGAACACAAGTCACCCAGCGGTAAAGACATTAGCAACCTAGCAAGTCAGTTTGGCTATGAATACGTAGTTATTGGTGAAAATCTAGCCATGGGCAATTTCGAATCTGAAGACGCAATAGTGCAGGCCTGGATGAATAGTCCTGGCCACCGAGCAAACATACTTAACCCCAAATATACCCAAATAGGTGTTGGCTTGATTTTAGGTACATGGCAAGGCCGACCTGTATGGTTTGCTGTTCAACATTTCGGTAAACCATTATCAGACTGCCCGTCTATTGATAAAAATTTAAAGATTCTTGTTGATAAAAATCAGTCTTCATTAACTACAATGCAGTCGTTATTAACTGATCAAAAAGCCAAGCTTGAAAACGGGGGAGCCAAAGGACCAGATTACGAAAACATGGTAAAAGCCTATAATGAATTAGTTGTAAAATACAATACAATGATCAATGATACAAAAGAAAAAATTAATACTTATAACCTGCAAGTAAAGGCGTTTAATAGCTGTACTCAATAATCGCCTTATTTATCAAGGGGAGAAACTAGGTTAACGTCGCACAATCCACCTTTTGCGACACATCCCTTAGAGTATAAGTAGCAAATACCTAGACCTGACTGGGTTGCTCATAATAATTAATATTTGGCTTTTGGGTTTAAGTAATTTAAGCTCAAACATTAAAATAATTTAATGCCCCCTACCCATGTCTTGTACAAACATTAAAATCAGCTTTGGATCAAATCAATATGCTTATTAGATTTTTATTAAAGTCCCCTATTTTATACTAGACAAATAATTATTATGTTGTGTAATATATTAAATCTTGTTTTAAAGTTTGCAACATACAGCGTCCTGAATGATATAACTATCAACTATAAATAAACAAAAGCCTTATAAGTGATTATAAGGCTTTTGTTTTGTCTAAGAATATTACTTCTTGTTTAGAAAATATTATTGACGAGGTGCACGAGGAGCTTCTGGACGAGACTCGGCAACAGTAATGTTTCTGCCATCAAGTTCGCTACCGTTTAGCTTTTCGATTGCAGCAGCTGCATCTTCAGCGTTTTGGTATTCTACGAAACCGAAACCGCGTGAACGACCAGTCATTTTTTCAGTCACAACACGTGCTGAAACAACTTGGCCGATTGATGCGAAGTGGTTCATTAAAGATTGGTCATTTGTTGCCCAAGCTAGTGAACCGATAAAAAGTTTGTTTGACATAAATTGCAAAAAATTTTTATAGCATTTTGATAATGTGTAAATGCCTACATTTGCACCCTTACACATTACGCTTCGGGATCTCACTTTAGCCTTTACATCTTAAATATACCATATATTAATTTAAAAAGATAGGGCCAGGAAATACCCAGTTTGTCTTAAATAAAAATCCTGCTATAAAAACCTTTGGTTTCTATAGCAGGATTTATGCTCAATACTCTGACTCATCATCTCCTTCGTCTTCTTTCTGTGGCAAGTCTTCATCATCATCTTCATCATCATCTCCATGCTCGCTTTGGCCACCACCGATACTTCCAAAAAATTGTTTGTACATTTTTTTGTCAAAATTAATAGTGTGCTTACCAACGATTTCGACAGCCGGGGCAAACCTGCCGTTTGAAAAGCTTGGTATAAAGTTAACCTGTTCATTCGTAGATGACAAGATGCGGCTCATATTAAGTGCTGCCTCAATTTTATCTACATTAAAATTCTTAGCGTGGTGTGCGTCTACGTATCCCATAATTTGTTTGTGCGTTTAACTGATTTAATTTTATATAAATAAGTAACAGTAGTCAAACATACAAAACCCCTTCTTTCGAAGGGGTTTTGTAATTAAATTGCGGTTTTTATTATTTCTTTTTAGAAACTTTTTTAACTGCCTTTTTAGCTACCTTGGCAACTGCTTTTTTAACTGCTTTTGCTGGAGCTTTTACTGCTGTATTTTTTACAGTAGATTTTGTATCTTTTTTAACTTCAACCGCTGCATCTACAGATTTTGTAGATTTTACAGTTGTTAAGCTAGCTACAATATTAGTTAGGTTATCAATTTTTTTATTGATAGCGTCAATTTGATTTTTCAATGTCTCAGATGATCCATTGTCTACCATTGGCTTGAATGCCGGTCGGTCGCCACCACGGCCACCACCGAATCCACCGCGTGAACCGCCTCCGAAGCCTCCACGGCTTCCTCCACGATCTCCACCACGGTCACCCCTGTCATTACCACCCTTGGCACTGAAACAATCGCTACAATAAACTGGCTTGTCACCAGTTGGCTTGAATGGTAATTCACAGGATTTACCACATTCGTCACACTTGGCTGTAAACATTTCTCTTGGGCCAAAAGACCCTCCACGTGAGCCTCCACGGTCGCCACCACGGCCACCACCGAAACCTCCTCTGTTACCACCACCGAAACCTCCTCGGCTTCCTCCGCGATCACCTCCTCGGTTACCGCCACCAAAACTTGGCTTACTATATTCGTTCATTTTTTTATTTTATTTCTTATTTTTAAATTGCTTAAGCTAGTGTTATTAGCCATTATTCAACTTTTAAAATATAACATAGTTTGCAGAAAAAAGCAAGCCTTTTGATTAAAGTTTTAATCAAAAGGCTTCTTGTGAGCTTAATTTAACAGTAAGTTCTTGGCTGCCTCTAGACGTTCAAAAGTCTCATCGTGGCCTAATTTTTCGGCCAAAATGAATGGGTCAGGGCTTTTTTCCATACCCGAAAGGGCAAAGCGCATTGGCCATAACACATCCCCTACCCCCAAATTTTGCGCATAACCAAAAACAGAATCTTTTATATTTTCAGATTTCCAGTGCGTAGCATTTTTTAAATGTTCAATTGTTTCACCAATAATGCCAGCTAGGTCTTCGTATTTATTTTCGCCTGTAAACTTTGTTTTACCGTAGAATAATTGATCCTTACCATAAAGTGGTTTCTCAAAAAAGTAATCAAATTCACTAGCTTGTGCAAGAGTGGTAACATCACTAAATTTTTCGATACGTTCAATAATTAATGGCAAAAAATCTTCTAAAATATTTAAATTATAATTATCAAGACTAGTTACCGATTCAGGCATAAATTGCTGCACCAAAATAAATTGCTCAGCTTGGTTTAACATTTTAATATGTTCTTTGTTTACCCAATTTAATTTTTCAACATTAAACACGCCACCTGATTTTTGAACTTTCTCTAAACTAAACTCTTCAACCAATTGTGGTAGTGTAAAAATTTCGCGTTCGTCACCCGGGTTCCAACCAATAAAAGCTAGAAAGTTTGTTAACCCTTCAGGTAAATACCCCATATTTTTATACTCCATAACACCCATAGCTCCATGGCGCTTTGAAAGCTTTGTTTTATCAGGCGCCAAAACCAATGGTATGTGTGTGTAATTTAACGGAGTCGCCCCTATGGCGCGCGCAATTAAAATTTGTCTTGGGGTGTTTGCCAGGTGTTCTTGGGCACGAATAACATGCGTTATACCCATTTCAAAATCATCTACAACATTTGCAAAATGAAAAATTGGTGAATTTAAATTTTTAGCTATAACAAAGTCTCCCAAATCAGTTGTGTCTACACTGACTTCACCGCACACATTGTCAAAAAAAGTTACAACTTCGCCCGGATTTTTAAAACGAATTAAATTTATTTTTTCACCTGGATTATTTTTAGAATCTTCAACGCTTTCATATGCTTTGCCGTCAGTTATTAATTTTTCTAAATATTTTCGGTAAATATCAGTTCTGTCACTTTGACGATAAAGCTCATCAAAATCCATACCGAGCCACGCCATTGAATCAATTATGGCTTTTTCAGCTTCGGGGTTATTGCGTTCAGTGTCGGTATCCTCGATTCGTAACACAAACTTGCCTCCATTCTTGCGGGCATAGGCATAATTATACAAGGCCGTACGGGCACCACCAAGATGTAAATACCCCGTAGGGCTGGGCGCAAAACGAGTTACCACTCTTTCATTTTTTGATTCATTCATATGGCCAATATAGCAGATTTTTAAAGGATTTTAAAGCTTTTTTCTAACTAATCATTACAACTAAAAAACAGACAGATTAGCCAATATTGCCTTTCTTATCAGTCCGCGATTCTTTTAAGTAAGTATTTAAAAATTTTAATGCAGCAGCAAAAAATACACCGCCGAGAACTGAGACAGCGATCACTACAAAAAACATAATGATTCCACAAATAAAATCTTCTAAACTACAAGCGGAAAAACCATATATCCAAGAACAAAAACACGCAATGCCACCAATAAATAAAGTGATTATTTCAAGTGGGCTTTCTTTCTTAGGATTTGAATTTAATTCAACATTATTATCTTTGTTGCCAAAAAATAAATTATACAGCCCATAAGCACCAAGCCACATTGTTGAAAAATAAAAAACCATCATAAAAATAAAGTAAGCGATTATATAAACAATATCGTACCTATGCAGTGCTTTAATAGATAATACAAACCCATGAATACTTGAACGAAAAACAAGCATCAAAACACTTAAAGTAATTGGAACTAAAGTATTAAATAATTTACGTTTATTCATATCAAGTATTATATCATAACTACTTATATTACTTCTCGTGAGAAAGAGCAATTTGAACAATTTCTTTGGCAATAATTACGGCGGCGTCTGGGCGTGAAAACTTTTTGGCCCCCTCTTGCATATTTTTATACACCTCTGAATTTTCTAATATATTTTCTATGGCGAAAATTAATTCTGATGGCCCCAAATTAGATTCTTCTATAACCGTACACGCACCAACGCGCAAATACGCATAAGCGTTTTTGCGCGCGTGATCACCGTTGCTTTTATTAAAAGGTATGACAATTGCTGGTATGTTCCAAGTAGCGATTTCAAACAATGTCGAACCAGCCCTAGTTATAACTAGATCTGAAACTCCGGCAGTCATTTTAATAGCCAATGTGTTTAAAAATGGAAAGGCTTTGTAATGATCATGTTGCGGCGAGCCATGTAGTTTTATTTCAGCGCGTCCCCTAACCTCTTCGAAATTTGCATTACCGGTTTGGTGAATAATTTGGTATTTTTTAACCAACTCTGGCAATGCCTCTAACACACAATCATTTATTTTCTGTGCACCAGATGAACCACCAGTTACATAAATAACCGGTATTTCAGAGTTTAATTTTAAATACTCATAGGCGCCCTCTTTAACAGGTTTTGTAATTTCTTCACGAACAGGCTGGCCGGTCCAAGCTGTTTTGTTCTCGCCAAAATAACTTACCAAATCGGGGTACGATACAGCAATACGCTTTGCAAACTTTGCAGACCATTTTGTAACGCGCCCTGGTGCCATGTCAGATTCGTGAATAATTACAGGTATGCGTAAAATGCGTGCAGCAAAAAGTGCCGGGAAACTAGCGTAACAGCCTTTTGAAAAAACAACATCTGGGTAAATTTTATACATTTTATAAATAGCAACAATTACACCGTAAGCTGTTTTAAATAAATCAAAAAAGTTTTGCAATGAAAAATAAATGCGCATTTTACCAGCAGGCACCTGTACAAATTCAATTTGTAAATCAGTCAAAGCCTGTTTATCATACGGGTCAACCGACATAAAATAAAACTTGGCATCAAAAATATGTTGACGCTCTAGTTCTTCGTAAGTTTTTTCAGCAACAGCTATTAGTGGGTAAAAATGGCCGCCAGTGCCACCGCCTGTAAATAAAATCTTCATATTGGGTATTATACCATTTCGGCAGTATTTATTAAACTCTTGCAGTTTTTTTGACTGCTATTTTAGGTGAATTATGATATTTTGAAACATTTAGAATTATACCAATAGCTGCCAGGGTTATAGCTAGCGAAGTACCCCCGTGTGAAATAAATATGAGCGGCACCCCAGTTAGTGGGAATAAGCCTGTAATAGAGGCAATATTTAAAAAAGACTGAGCTGTAAACAAAACAACCAAGCCAACAACTAAAAGCCTAGCAAAATCATCGGGCGCATTGTGACCTATGCGTAAGCCCCGCAAGGCAAATAAAACATACAAAATTATAATTATAGTTGTACCGACAAAGCCAACCTCTTCGCCAATCACAGCAAAAATTGAATCACCTTGTGGTTCGGGCAAATAGCTAAACTTTTGCACGCTCTGCCCTATGCCCCGGCCAGCGACACCACCCGAACCAATAGCAATTAGTGATTGTTGTAATTGGTACGACGAACCTAAGTTATCGCGCGATGGATCAATAAAAGTCATTAGCCTGTCACGCAGATAAGGCTTTGCCATAAGTAAGCCTCCTAAGCCAATGCATACAATTAAGCCGAACATTAATAACTGCTTCCACGATATGCCATAAACAATCAACATTGCTAAAGCCGCAACGGTCATTAATATAAAACTTTTTGTGTCGGGTTGACGAAACAACACAGCTGCAATAATACCCAACATAATAATTAGCGGTACGATTGAAAAACGCATGTCTTGAGCTTTTGATTTCATCCATGACAACCAGCCAGCAAAATATATAACAAAAGCAATCTTTAAAACCTCGGCAGGTTGAAATGATACCGGGCCTAACGATATCCACCGCATGGCGCCACCATGACTAAAACCAAGCCCTGGTATAAAAACTGCCGCAGTTAATAATATGGCACCAATGAAAATATAAAACGCATATTTACGCCAATATATATAAGGTATTCTTTGAAACAGGTACAGCAGTATAAAGCCACCAAATAAACCTAGTGCGAATTGATTAATCAAGACATTGTAAAATTTGCCAGGGTTTTTAGCCAGAATACCAAAAGATGCCGATGTAAAAAATAAAATACCAATAGCAAGTAGTGTTATTACTATACTTAAAAAGAACTTATCTACACCGGCAAAACTTTTTTTCATACTAGCTTATTAAAGTTATTATTGTACCTAATGATGCGCAAATAATACTAAGTATTTGATAACGCATAGTAATACCTGACCGCGACCAACCTTTGGCCTCGAAATGGTGGTGCAGTGGTGTGATCAAAAATATTCTTTTTTTATTACGATATTTATATGACAAAATTTGTAAAATAACTGAGAATGAAGTCATAACCATTGGAAATGCAATGATTAGCAACGGCAGTACCGCGTCAGTTAAAAATGCAACAACAGACAATACAACAGTTAGTGCCAACATACCTGTTTCACCCATATACCATTTAGCTGGTGGTACATTGTGCCATAAAAATACTAACAATGAACCAGCGATAACTGCACAAAATGCCGCAATATCAATTTGCGAATGCACATATGCAATGATGCCATAGGCCGCAAATATTGGCACCATGACTGACCCAGCCAGGCCGTCTACCCCATCAATAACCGATGTTGAAAATACCGCCAAGGTAACCATAATAAATAAAGGTATAAACATTAGGCCCAAATAAACTTGACCCAAAAATGGTACATACAAATAAGCATGATCAATTTTAAATACAAACCATAAGCCAATTAATAGACTGATTAAAATAACTAAGCCAATTTTAATACGGCGATTTTTCAATGAATCAGATTTGATAGCTGATTTGATGGTTAACAAATCATCACCCAACCCAAGCATGGCTGCAAACAGCAATGCGCCCAGTGGTATTAAGGTTTGCGAACGTGACAAAAAGTTTAAACTACGCAATGTATGCGAATCAATAAATGATGCCAGGCCATACAAAAATACAATAACGATTGTCGTCGTTAGCCATACAACCACACCACCAACGCGCGGGGTTGAAAGTTCGTCTTCGGTATGAATTTCTTTGAACTCATCACTGATTAGTTCGGCTTCGCTGCGGCTACGTTTGCGCCATAGTTTTTGTTTTATAAAAAAACGTAGTAGCGGTTTAGAAATAACAAAACCGACTATAAATGATAGTACAAAAGGTAATAATATTTTTATGGCATTAATTGACACTGTCATTTTGATTTATCGATTCATTTAATTTATTAATAATAGCCTCTTTGTCAGGCAGTTCGTCAACTGATTGTATACCTAAAAATACCAATAGTTCAGCGGTTGGCAAATAAATGTTTTTAGCCCCACGTACAATATAGCCTTTTGAAGTAAGTGCCCGTATTGAAAATGATGAATTAACCCCACGAATATAGTCAATTTCGGCCCGACTAGCACCGTTCTTATATAAAATAACCGACAAGGTCTCTAGGGCCGATTTGGTCAATTCGCGCTGGCCTTCTTTTTCGTCAAGCTCGCTTAATGAGGCAGTCATTTCGGGCGACAATGTTAACGCAATATCATTTTCGGTGCGAACTAATACAAACGGTGTTTCTTTTTGCCATACAACTATTTCGTCTAAGCAAGCAGTAACTTCGTCATTGTTGATATTAAAATATTTAGCCAAGTCAGAAATACCGACAGCCCCTGCTTCGGTAAATAAATAAGCCAAGATTTTTTTTGAGTTTTCGTTCATAATATTTTATATACTAACTGGCGTATCTAGTTCGGGTAAATCGTCACCAACAACCCCATTTGAATTATCAGCAAGTTTTTCGATCTCGATATCTTCAAAATTCTCGTTTTGTACGACTGACAATATACCCTGCCTGACTAATTCTAACATAGCCAGGAACGATACGATAATATTGACGCGGGCTTCTTTTGTAAATGTATTTTGACCGTCAGCGCCTGTTTGGCTATTTAAATTTTTTGCAAAATTACTAAACATAAACTTTGTAGCACTTTGTATGCGCTCTTGGAGTGAATCTATAACCTCTTCTAGCGTTAAAGCTTTTTGAATATGAACTTTGGGCAATACTTCTTTTTTCGGTTGCTTGTTTAGAATCTCGACAATTTCATTATGCATAACCTGTAAATTAATTGCCTCGTCGGGTACAAAAACTATCGGTTTTACCACCTTGCGTTTTTTATTAAATCGCAAAGCACGAGTTTTTTTAATAAAATTTTTCAAACCCTCGCCTGCCCCGCTAAAAATTTGGTAAACGATTAGCCTTTTTTCTAAATCGCTAACGCTGCCCTTTTCTTCTTCAGTCAGTTCTAAATTTGGCAACAATGATCTAGATTTTAGTAATATCAAAATAGCTGCAATAACCAAAAATTCAGTTTTTTGATCAATATCAACATTCAACTGGCCAATGTGCGACAAATAGTCGTCGGTCACCCCGGCTAGCGAAATGTCATTAATAAAAAGCTTGCGCTTTTCAACCAATTGCAAAAGTAGGTCCAACGGGCCCTCAAATTCACCGTGTTTTACAACAAAATCCATTTATATATTATAGCTTATTTTGTTGACTTTTGCATGAAATAGGCATATTATTATGGGTATTATATGACACAGAATATTCAATGCAAATCAATGTTCCGCCGCTACCACTTTGTGTGGCTTTTTGCTTTTGAGTATTCACTAGTGTCGTTATCATAAAACCTATTTTTATTTTGATGAAGGAATTAGCGAGTACTCAAAAGGTACTCGCGTTCTTTTATTTAAACATTTTTCAAACCCATTAAAACTCAGAATATGAAAAACAAAAAACCAGAAGACCCAAAAGATTTAACCATTCAAGAAAGAATGGAAAAGTATTCAAAATTCAACGAGCTTGACCCATTTAGCGGTTTTAGTCCTCTCATAACAGGAGAAGAGGCCGCACCATCAATGCCCGTAGCTGATGCAAACTGCAAAGACTTTCACTACACAGCTGATGAAAAAGCTCAAGTTGAAAAAAAGAAAGCAGACGTAAATGCAAAAATCGACCTGAGTTTGCGAAAACACCTAGATCGTTACTGAACTTAAAACCCCGCGCATTTTATTGCCCGGGGTTTTCTATATGACACTTAATGACTCGCCAATTTCCAGCCAAAAAATATAGCAATATGTAAATAAAAAACGGACACAATAATTAAACATGTTTGCCCGTTTATCTATTTTTTTAATCGTAAGGATGGTAATTTTTTAATTTTAATATCATTACCGTCAACCTTACCACTAATGCCTAGGATGGTTATTCTTTCAGAGAATTGATGTATCTCAGACTCTCTTACTATTTTTACCTTTCTTTTATGGTTTGAATAAGCCGCAATCCATAACGGATATTGGTCAAAGTCTTTAGCTAAATGATTTTTATAAAAGCTGTACCCTGTGTATAGTATGGGCTTAACCCCATACCTTTTTTCAACGATTTTTAACCATTTTTTCAAACCCGTTTTTAATTTCTTTTGATTTTGAATAGAGCTTAATCTTTCAAGGTCAACTATCGGAATAATATCACCTTTTTTCAATTTAACAGTATTCAAATAATTATTAGCTTGAAGTGTGGAGTTTTCGTTAGGGTCGTAATAATGGTACGCACCCACTATAAACCCTTGCTTCCTTGCCCCTGCTAGATTAGTGTAGTACTTGCCGTCTCGCCTGTCATCGCCCATGGTAGATCTAATAATAACAAATCTAACCCTGTGCTTATCTTTTTTAACCTTGGCCCAATTAATGCGACCCTGGTAATTAGAAACGTCTATTCCGAAAACCACGGGGGATTTTTTTGAGCCCTGTTTAAACGAAAACAAGCCCAAACATAAAAATAATATTAGTATTTTTTTCATTGTGCTGAATTTTTTAAAATACTAATATATATTAAGTAATTTGTCAATCTACTTAATTAGTTTTTTTCGCAACGTGATACGGTTACTATTTACCGAAAAATTCAGTGCTAAAGTTTAGGCCTTTTTTGATTAGGTCAACAGTAAAATTTTCATCAATACCGTGCATATTACAGTCATCATTGCCCAGTGAAACTAACAATGTTTCAACACCTAGTAATTGTTTAAAGTCGGCAACTATAGGTATGCTACCGCCTACGTATTTAACAATAGGTTCTTTGTTGTAAACCTTTTTTAACAATCCCTTAACCTCTTTAACCTTTTCATTATTAATATCTACCAATATTGGTTGGTTAAATTCGGTATGGGCAATATTTACGGTTACATGTTTTGGTGCATGATTTTTAATGTATTTTTCAATCAACTTATAAACCTTGGCTGGGTTTTGCGGGCTAACTACACGCACGTTTAAACGCGCCTCGGCCATGGCCGGCACAATGTTCGCATAACCATCGCCAATGTAGCCGGTTTTAATACCGGTGGCTTGTATAGTTGGGCGTAGACCAGTTTGGGTGTAAAAATCAAAACCTTTCTCAGTATTCAAAACCTTAACACCGGCAAGTTTTACAATATGTTTACCATTGCCATGTAATTTTTTATGCGCATTTTTAGTTGCAGTATCAACATTAATCAAGCCATCATAAAAACCTGGTATAACTACCCTATTGTTTTTGTCATATAATGATGCAACCAATTTAGTTAGTTCATGTGCGGCGTTTGGTATAGCCCCGCCAAACAACCCCGAGTGCAAATTGGTTTTACCGGTTGTATATGTAACGGTCATACTAAAACCACCACGAAGCGATGCTTCGATCGTTGGGCTGTTGCCCTGTATCTCGCCATCTGAAATCATAATGTA
>CAZQAX010000004.1:0-29497 GCA_964591475.1 uncultured Candidatus Saccharibacteria bacterium | reverse complement strand
ATAAATATATGAACGATAAAAATTGTAATCACAAATTCTTTGGTTCAAAATTAAACACAGTATTGTTGCTAATACTTATTATATTAACTTGTGTAATGGTTTGGTTTATCAAGACCGGCAGGGTTAACAGTGCTTTCTATACCCGGTCTATGAAGATTGGTCCGGTTGAATTTGATCCAATTGAGCAGGAAAAGGCAACTAAGGGTGAGATTTCAAATACCTATACTGTTGGTCAGGTATACAGTTTTACTACGAATGATCGTACCTGGAAAGCAATATTTATAGGTTATGAAGATGAAGGGTATACTTCAAAAAAACTTCCTGCTTTTAATCTTACTGATGATCGGGGTCAAACCAGCAAGGTCTGGTCTACATATGAACTGGTTTTGTATCCAAACACAACTACATCTGTAACGAAGGTTGAATCCTTAACTAAATCTCTTGGTGCACAAATTACGCGACGACCGGGCCAGGTCTATAACCAGGTTGAGTCTGATTACTATGTGATTATGTTACCTAAGGATAAAAACATATTTGATGCCATAAGCTTTTACAAAAAGAATGAAAGCTTTAGTTTTGTTGAACCAAGTTGGGTTATGACTAGTAGTTTAAATAACTAGTATGTCTTATATAAAAACAATAAAAACAGCGCTAATGCTTGTCACTGTCTTTATTGTTTTTTTGTTTGCGGGTAATGTTTTTGCCAGTGAAAAAATAAATAATTTTGATGCGCAAATTACGGTCCAGTCCGATGGTATCATAAACGTCGTTGAGACTGTTGAGTATGATTTTGGCACCGAACAAAAGCATGGTATATATCGCGATATTCCAATGGGTAATATTTATACTATTGAACATTCTCGACTGGGTGGTACGCGCATTGACGTAGGTTTGGTAACTGATGAAAAAGGTAATTCTTATCAAAGAGACGTAACTGATAAGGGTGGCGTAAAAAGTATTAAAATTG
Source organism: uncultured Candidatus Saccharibacteria bacterium (assembly GCA_964591475.1). Lineage (GTDB taxonomy): Bacteria > Patescibacteriota > Minisyncoccia > Phycocordibacterales > UBA9973 > MFUC01. The sequence continues at coordinate 28,530 of CAZQAX010000004.1, read as the reverse complement.
GTGACCCTGACAAAACAATAACTGGCGTACATAAATACATTATTAATTATACGGTTAAAAATGCCCTGGGTTATTTTACTGATTACAATGAAATCTATTGGAACGTTACAGGTAATGCTTGGCAAGTGCCTATTGTGCGTGCCAGCGCCACGGTAAAATTACCAGGTGACGTGCAAGGCTTGCCCGACAAAATTCAGTGCTACACGGGTTTTCAGGGTGAGAAAAATATTTGTGATAGCGTAATACCGTACCATTACAGCAGTGCTCAATTTGCACAAAACAATATTATGCCGGGTCAGGGGTTAACTGTAGCGGTTGGTTTTGCAAAAGGCTTGGTACCAAACTATACCTACGTTGCAAAATGGTACAACGACCCAAATAATTATTACAAAATTGCTTTTGGTGTATTTATATTGGGTTTAATTTTATTGTTACGTAAAATATTTTTTGTGTACGTTCCAGAAATTCGCGAAAAAACAAAACCAATAGTTGCCCAGTTTGAACCACCAGTAGGTATGACACCTAGTGAGGTTGGATATACTTACAAGGCCACATACGCGCAAGACAATAGGTCGCTTGCTGGGGATATTTTATATTTAGCAACAGAGGGTTATATAACAATTGAAAATCAGCCACGAACAAAAATTGATGTAAGTCAGATTTCAATGAAAACGATATTGATTATTGGTATCATAGGTTCTGTTGTTGTTTCGTCACTAACAAGTTCTTTTATTCCAGGGGTAATTATTGGTGGATTTTGTGTTATTGGGCTTGTGGCAACGACACTTTCATCTAAGGGTGTTTTCAGTAAAACCCAATCAGCTTTTGCTCAAACTGGCAAAAATATTTCTGAGACCAAAAAACATTTACAAAGCCTGTACGCCATAATTACTGACCCTGCCGGCCCCAAGACAACTGACCAGCTAGTAAAAGAGGAGCCTTTCTTTTTATTTCAAGAATACTTTTCAGTTGCTAGAAATTCAGTGTTAGGTAATGAAGAAAATATAAATTTAAGGCAGGCAACAACGGTTCGTGAATTTGCCAAAAATATGCTTATTGGTTCTGTGCAAATAATAAAAGCTTTTTTGAAGTTTGGTCTTATTATATTTTGTTTTTTTGGTATACTTGTTGGTTCATTTGTAGTTAGTGATATGTTGGGGTTACCACTGCTTACTGTGTCATTACCATTTTTAGTGATTATGGGTTTAGTTGTTGTAAACTTAATTGCTCGATCTGTATACAAAAAACGTATTGCAAAAACAACAGACAGTTATTATGCTGTTGCTGGTTTGTATAGATACATTAAAATTGCCGAAAAGGATAGGTTAATGTTCGAACATAACACTGGTGACTTATCAAAAATCTTTTCAAAATTATTACCATTTGCAGTTGCTTTTGGGTTGGGTAATAAGTGGGTACAATCTTTTGATGGGCTGTTAACGTCAAACCCTGATTGGTACCATGGTACAACTAATAGCTTTTCAAGTATAGCTTTTGCCTCGTCTATCTCAAGTTTTTCTTCGTCTGTCTCTAGTGCTTCATCAAGCGGTGCGCCTAGTTCGTCAGGAGGTTCAGGTGGAGGTGGCTCATCAGGTGGCGGAGGCGGCGGCGGTGGCGGCGGAAGCTGGTAACTGGCTAGCTTTTAGCTGTCAGCTTACAGCTTTTAGGTTATAATGTATATATGGAGATTAAGTCGTATAAAGATTTATTTGTTTGGAAAAAAGGTATAGAAATAAGTAAAGAAGCTTATAGGGTTACTAGCCAACTACCAAAAGAAGAAATTTTTGGCCTATCTTCTCAAATTAATAGATCTTCAATTTCAATTCCATCGAATATTGCAGAGGGTCGTGGTCGAGGCACTAAAAAAGATTTTCTGCAGTTTTTGCATATTGCACAAGGCTCTTTACTGGAGCTTGAAACTCAAATAATTTTAGTTTCTGAGATTTATCCAAAAGTAAAATTAAATCAAATTCTTGACCTGATCGAAGAGGAAAGAAAAATGTTATCAGTTATGATTTCTAAATTAAAAAGCTAACAGCTAAAACCTGAAAGCTTACACCTACCTTATGGCAACACTATATACTCACCAAACTCAAAATGTTCGTAAAACTTGGTTTTTAATGACTACCTTTTTGGTCGTGATTGTTTTGATTGGGTTTTTCTTTTCTCAATATTATGGCAATTCAAATATTCTGTACATCTTTTTTGTTTTCGCATTATTAATGAATATTTATTCATATTGGAATTCTGACAAATTAGCGATCAAGCTATCAGGGGCAATGCCGGCAGGCGAAGCCGATTTTAGGGAACTGCATAATATTGTCGAGAACTTAAGTATTACTGCTGGCTTGCCAAAACCAAAAGTTTTTATAATTAACGATAATGCGCCAAATGCGTTTGCGACAGGGCGCGATAAAAATCACGCATCAATTGCCGTAACAACAGGCTTGTTAAACATTTTAGAAAGGAACGAATTAGAAGGTGTTATCGCACACGAATTGGCACACATAGGTAATCGAGATATTTTAGTTAGTACTGTTGCGGTTGTTTTGGCTGGGTTTGTAACTATTGCGGCAGATTTTTTCATACGCTCACAAATTTTCGGTGGGCGTGATCGTGATAGCGACAATAAGGGTGGAAATATCTTAATGATTGTTGGTATATTACTTGCGATTTTAGCGCCAATTTTTGCAACCCTTATACAACTATCTATTTCACGCAAACGCGAATTTTTGGCCGATGCGTCGGGTGCGTTACTAACTCGTTACCCCGAGGGCCTAGCGTCAGCGTTACATAAAATTTCACAATATGGGGCACCTATGCAGAAAACAAGTAAGGCCACTGCTCATTTATTTATTGCTAACCCATTTGGGGCTAATAAAATAAAAAGCCTATTTTCGACCCATCCGCAAGTAGAAGCTCGTATTGAAGCTTTGCTTGGCAAAAAGCCAACTGAGGGGTAAGATAATTTTGGAAGTACATTTTTTAGTACCGCTTAAAATATTTAAGGGTACGACGGCTTTTATTATTAATTTAAAAGCCGGCGCGTGGTGGGCAAACAGTGTTTGTGGTGCCACGCCGAAAGAGACGTCGCATAGCGGTTTAGTGCACTACCTTGGAAAGGTAGCAGGGTGTCAAAGTCCTCAGGAGTTCGAATCTCCTCGTCTCTGCATTTTAAGCACTAGCACCTTAGTAAAATGCTATAATAACCTTATTAAAAGTTTAGTGTAATAAAATGGAAGATATAACAAACCCGGGGGCAAGTCATCATGATGGTGTTGAAATGAAAAAGGAGCCTGTTTCGGTAGGTAGAGATTTTGAGGTTTTACAATCGTTCGAATTACCAGTTGATCATTTGGCCGAAAAAACTTTTGAAATTGTTTTAAAAGGAACTCATTTTAAAGAGGTCTTGTCGCAACCGCAATTCGAAGATTATTTTATGAGTCTTGAGATTAATTTGGGGCTAGAGGGTGAAAACCTTCAACCAATAAAAGTTGAAGGTAGAAAGAACGAGATTGAAGACATGGTCAAAGACCAGCTAAGTGAAATAATAGAAAGGGATGAACTAATAGGTAGTCAAAAAATTGAGTATTTAAATGTTAATTACTATTATCACCCAATGGCGCAATTTGAGCTAGAAGATGTTTTACGAACCGATGTTCGCTCGCACCACAGGAAGCTTGTGTCAAAAGACGGATTTGGCCCCAAAACAGAGGGTTAGACCTATAAATGTGCTATAATGTAACTATAATATTATTTATTAATTATTTTAATTTTGTTTATGAAAAAGTTTAAAAATCCAGATGTTGCCATTTTAATGCTACGTATTTTAGTTGGTGCAATATTTATTACTCATGGTGTTATGAAGCTAAATAACTTAGAGGGAACTCAAAGTTTCTTTCAAATGCTAGGCATGGCTCCATGGTTAGGTGTTGTTGTTGGTGTTGTTGAAGTTTTGGCAGGTCTATCAATGGTGTTGGGTTACTTTACGTTTGGTGCAGCAATTGCAATTGCGGTTATAATGCTTGTTGCAATTTTTAAAGTTAAAATTCCAATGGCTGGTATTATGGCAGCTGAAATTGATATTGCAATGCTAATATCAGCTGTTGTTATATTTATGACAGGTGCTGGTAAATACTCATTAGGGAACAATTGTGGTTGCGTTGGTAACTGCGGTTGCGATAAATCAAAATGCAACATTACTGATGCATGTTCTGGTAAGACTTGCGACATGAATGGTTGTGTTTGCGATTGTCACAAATAGTTTTTGTAAAAATAGATAAAATAAAAAAGCGAATTACTAAATGTAATTCGCTTTTTAGTGTTGCACAAACTTTTTTTAAGCCTCCATGTAGCTTTCAACTAATTCTACCCTTCGTTTCAATTCTTCAAAATCAATACCCATATCGACCAAGTTTTCACTTGTTATTGTCATGATTAGGGTTTCGGGTGTCACAGTCCATTTGTCCTCACGTTTTTTTCTTTCGAGCTTGTAAGCTATTTCAACTGCTTCATTTTTACTAAAACTTCCACTTCCCAATATCGGGAAGATTCTTTTTAGGATCCACTCCTCTGCGTTTTTGCAATGCATAGAGTTTACCGGTGTTGGGATCAATTTTCTCCAGGCGTTTACGATTTTTGTTAAGTGCACATGTTTGCCGTCTCTGTGTGGCAATAAGTTGCGCATTTTGGATTCAGTGATTTCCTCATTGGAGTCTTTTTCATACTCCTTAATCAAAATAGCTACCTTCTCTGCGGTTTGGTTAGAGAGATTGTTGTTTAAACATGGTAGTAAGTTCCTCGTTGCCCATTGGCTAAAATCGACGATGTCTTGTGCGGATGCTTTTTGTGTTTGTGTCATAAGTACTGTTTTAAAACTGTATAGGACTATACCAAAATGGTGGCTAAACGTCAAATTTTTAAAAGCCGCTTTTCGGTGTATAATTAAAAATATGGCAACAGGGCTAAAAAATTCAAAAATCCAAAATTTAAAGCCTGTTTACCAGGCTAATTTTACCGAGGCCTATAAAAGGCTTAACAAACAGCAAAAACTGGCTGTAGACACTATTGACGGGCCAGTGTTGGTCAATGCTGGCCCAGGTACTGGTAAAACCCAAATTCTAACCCTGCGTATTGCCAATATTATGCAAAAAACCGACGTTGGGGCGGGGGCAATTTTAGCCATAACTTTTACTGAATCAGGTGTGCGCGAAATGCGTAAAAGGTTATTATCAATTATTGGGCCCGATGCCCACAAGGTGCACATTAATACTTTTCATGGTTTTTGTAATGGTTTGATCGGTGAATACCCAGAATATTTTCCTGAAATTATTGGCGCAACAAGTGCCCGTGATGTTGACAGTATTTTAATTATTGAAAATATACTAGACGAATTACGACCCGAAATTTTGCGCCCACGTGGTGACAAACATTTTTATGTACGCTCAATTTTGTCAGCGATTGGTGAATTAAAACGCGAAGGCTTTAAACCCGATGATTTTGTAAATTTAATAAATAAAGTTGAGTCTGAATTCTTGGCTCGTGCTGATTTGTATCATGAAAGGGGAGCTCATGTTGGTAAAATGAAAGGCGAACACAAAGAGTCTTTGCGTTTGATTGAAAAAAACAAAGAGCTTGCAAGTATTTATACCGAATACCAAAACAAAATGTTAAGCGAGCGAATGTATGATTTTTCAGATATGATATTGTACGTTAGTGATGCGCTGAATAATGTTCTAGATTTTCGCCAAACTATCCAAGAACACTATCAATATGTTTTAGTTGACGAACATCAAGACACCAACCAAGCGCAAAATAAAATTATTGATTTGCTGGCTGGGCTTTTTGATGAATCAATAATAAATAGCCCAAATATTTTTGTGGTGGGTGATGATAAACAGGGTATATATCGTTTTCAGGGTGCCAGTGTTTTAAACTTTACCGAATTTGTGCGCAAATACCCCGAAACGGTTGTAATTAATTTGGTTGAAAATTATCGATCAGAGCCTTCGGTTTTAGCCTATGCTGAAAAATTGTTGTCAGGCCATGAACCATTAAAATCACAAAGTCAAAATACTGATATACCTAAAATTACCATATATGAATGCGACCGACAGGTAGACGAAATTTACGCTGTAGCCGAAAAAATAAAAGCCTTAATTGGTACAGGTGTAGAGCCAAAAGACATTGCCGTACTTTACCGTACTAATAAAGAGGCACTGCAAATTGAAAATGCTTTTTCGAAAATGGGTATTAAAAATCGGGTTTTTTCAGACAAAAATATTTATGAAAACATAATTGTTAAAAAGGTTTTAAAAATTATTGAGGCACTAGTACGATACGAAGATGATTCGCACGTGTTAGAAATGTTGCACATCAAAGAGTTTGGTCTGCACCCGCACGACATTGTGGCAATTGTGCGCAAAAGTCATGACTTGAAAAAAAGAACTGTTTTTAGCTTGTTTTACGAGGGCGGGGTATTAAATGAAATGAATTTAATTGAACCTGATAAGGTTTTGGCTTTGGCTGAAAAATTCAAAAACTGGATATCTGTGCGCGATGAAAAAAACGCCAAATCAGTCGTTGAAATGATTTTGCGCGAATCGGGCATACTGCACAAAATAATTGCAAACAATAATGCCGATGAATTTGATGCACTAAATTCATTTTTAAATGGTGTTGACCAGTTTTTAGTTAATGATAAAAAATCCACCATCGTTTCGTTTTTAGATTATGTTTATTTAAAAGAAAGACATAAAATAAAAACTAAAATTAATCATACTGCACAATCGCTAAATACTGTTAGTTTAATGACGGCACATAAATCAAAAGGCCTAGAGTTTGAATATGTTTTTGTCATGCATACAAATGCGGGTATTTGGGGTAATCGTCGCCAAATTGATCACCTCAAATTAGTGCCTGCAGTTTATGGGCTAGATACTGTTGACGAAGGCGAGCTTGATGAACGAAGGCTATTTTACGTAGCAATTACGCGTGCTAAATCGGGCTTGTTTTTAACTTATGCCAAAACCAATATTGAGGGCAAAGAATTATTACCAGCCGAGTATTTAGAAAACGTACCTAGCGAACATCTAGAACATATTGCTCATGATGCAAATATCGCCAATGACTTAGATTTAATCAGTAGTGATTTGTTACCGCCTGATAAGATCGAGATTGAGTTTATAAATAAATTAGTTGACGATCAGGGGCTTTCGCCAACAGCATTAAATAACTATATTGATTGCCCATGGAAGTATTTTTATCGCAATTTATTGCGCCTACCTGAACCAACCGAAAACCATATGTTGTATGGTACAGCTATGCATGCAGGGGTCGAAGCTTTGTTTATAGCCGATAGTTTGGGTCAAAATCAATCGGCCCTGATTGCTGGTTTTGAAGAGTCATTATTAAAACAACCACTAAGTGTTGTAGATTTTAACGAGCTTCTAGAGCGGGGTAAAAAAGCTTTGACTGGTTGGTATGAACATTCACTACCTTACTTTAAATACCCACGTAAAACTGAACAAAATATTCGTCGTGTTTCGTTTGATGAAGTTATACATTTGTCAGGTAAACTTGACGCTATTGAACAAGTTGAAGAGGGTGTTGTTAATGTGATTGATTATAAAACCGGCAAACCCAAAACTCGCAATGAAATATTAGGGGCTACTAAAAATAGTGACGGGGCATATTATCGCCAGCTGGTATTTTATAAAATATTGATTGATGAATATTATGACGGTAGGGTAACAATGCAAAATGCAACACTAGATTTTTTGGAACCCGATGCCGATAGTGGCAAATACAAAAAAGAGTCTTTTGAAATTACTAATTCAGATACTACCGAATTAAAACAAAAAATTATCGAAGTCGCCCACGAAATTCGCAATTTAGATTTTTGGCAAAAACGGTGCGAAGATAAAGATTGTAAATACTGCAGTTTACGTGATCTAATGCTTTAATTTACTTCATATTGAAAAAGCCTAAAAAATAAGGTAATATCAGTGTGTTAGCCCTAAGTCAGCTTTGCTGACCGGGCGAACATTTACAGGGTAAATGTTTTAGCCGTTGTAGCTCAGCTGGTAGAGCAACTCCATGGTAAGGAGTAGGTCCCCGGTTCGATTCCGGGCAATGGCTCAAATATTGCTTAGGGTTGTTTTTTATGGTACTGTGATGGCAGATACGTAAAAATGAAAACACTAGAAATAAAAGAAATCGATTATTACCTTGGGTTAATTCGGGGTGAAAACGGCATTGCTTGCCGAAAAATGTTTGCGAAGTATAAGTCTATATTTGAAAAAGCTCCTGGTTCAAAAGTAAAACATCAAGCCTGGGAGGGTGGTTACATACAACACCTTTGTCAGTGTATGGCATTGGCCGAATTTTTATATGAACCGATTAAAAATATCGGTGGAGTAGATTTTAGTTTGTCTGACGCAATACTAATTTTATTTTTTCATGATCTTGAAAAGCCTTTTAAATATGTTGAGGGTAAGGTTTTTAATAACGATGCCGAGAAAAAGGAATTTATTTTAAGCCAGGTAAAATTGTTCAATATAATTTTAAATGAAAAATATTTAAACGCATTGAAATATATTCATGGCGAGGGTGAAGACTATAGCCCAACTGTAAATGTTCAGTGGCCATTATCGGCATTCGTGCACGTGTGCGACGTAACTAGTGCCCGTATTTGGCATAATGTAAAAATTTAAATTATTCTATAAAAAAGCCCTAATTTACTTTTTAGGGCTTTTGTGTTATAAACACACAAAAGGAGGTAAAAATGAGCGATATTAAAAACAGAATAAACGAACAAATTTTAAGGTTGCATAACGATTTTCTAAACATAAAAGAATCTGATTTAAATTCTTTCTTAAATCGACTCTATTTGTTTAACAAAAAAACTACTCAGGTTTCAAAAACATTTAAAACAAATGATGTAAAGATTTTAACAGAAATTGCCAAGGGCTATTTTACAAATTTCCCAGGCAAAAAAATCGCATTAGTTGGTGATACGCGTATGAATATTGCCGCTGTTGCCAAGGTTTTTGGTGAGTTCGGTATATCTACCGAGAATCACGAGTTTTTAAATGAATATCTAGACCACGGTAGAAACGGTCATAAACTTGAAGGTTTTTATAACAATGAAGCCTATGCCGGTATACTGATGGGCCCTATTGCTCATAGTGTTGCTGGCAAAAGTGGTACAAGCTCTTCGTTTGCTGAGTCTCCTATACCTGTCATCATGGTTCGAATAGGTAACAAAAGACCAAAGATCACAAAAGAAGCTTTGCGTATATCAATTGCAAGTTTACTAAATCAGCTACAACCAAGCCCCCTTTAAATAAAAGGGGGCTTTAAGTTTTGTGCTTAAACGACTCTTTCTTTGTCAAAAACTTGTTGCAAGTCTCGAAGTTCTTGTTCAAGTCGACTATCAGGTACCATACCTTTTGAATTTCGCATGGCTATTTCATTTTGCCTAGTTTCAATTTTTGATTTAAGCCAATTTATATAGTCTTCTTTGTTTGTATAAAGGTATCTTTTTTTATCTATATACTCTCGATCTATAGTTGGTGGTTTGTTTTTTAGAACTAACCTAATTACAATGACTGCCACAAAAACAAAAACCAAAATATCAATATTATCAACTAGTTTTATACCGGTCGGTACTTGTACTAAAAGTATTGTCATAAACGCTTTTGCGTAATAAAAAATAGCAAAACCAAAAGCAATAATACCTAGCTGCTTAAAGTTAAAAGGCCCAAAAATACGCTCCTCGTTGTCAAAATTATTCATATTGAAATTGTAACATTTTTGGTATAATAGGGGTATTAATATTAAAAGTTTTAAAATATGTATTTTTCAGGATTTCTTCTAATCGTTATAGTTATTGTGATTCTAAGCTTTTTGCGACAAATTAACCAATACGAACGCGGGGTATTGTTTACAATGGGTCGGTTTTCTCGTTTGCTGAACCCGGGTTGGCGTATTGTTGTGCCGGTTTTTCAATCAATGAAAAAAATTGATATTCGTATCAAGGCTATCGACGTGCCTGATCAAAATGCTATAACTCGCGACAACGTCTCAGTTCAAGTTAATGCCGTTATTTACTATAAAGTTTCTGACGCTGGTAAAGCCATGATTGAAGTAGAGGATTTTCGTTATGCTATTTCGCAATACGCACAAACAACTATGCGTAATATTGTAGGCGAAGTTACACTTGATGAATTACTTGGTCAGCGCGACAAGATCGCTGATCGTATCAGAGAGATTGTTAGCACCGAAACAGCTAGTTGGGGTTTGCAAGTTAATAATGTTGAATTAAAAGACGTTAGCTTGCCCGAAAATATGCAACGCACAATTGCTAAACAAGCCGAAGCTGAACGCGAGAAAAGGGCAGTGATTATAACCTCAGAGGGCGAATTAGCTGCATCTGAAAACATGGCCAAAGCCGCGCTAATGCTATCGTCAACTCCTGGTGCACTACATTTGCGTACTTTGCAATCAATTAATGACATGTCGTCTGACCAGTCAAACACTGTTGTATATATGGTGCCAGTTGAAGCCCTAAAGGCATTAGAGGGTTTTGCAAAGAAATCATAAAAGGTACCAAGTATTGCATAAAGTATTTTTTTGTGGTACTGTTTTGCTAGATAATAAATAAAAAATGACTGAAAATTTAAAACTAAACAAAGAAAGTATCCAAAAATTTTGGGACGCACTAATAAAGTATGACAACATAATACTTTGTCTACATGAAAACTCTGACCCTGATTCACTATGCTCTAACGCTGCCATGATGGATGCACTAATTGAAATAGGTAAAAGTGTTACGTTCATATCTGGCAAAGACACTGTCTTTTCAAAAAAAATGCATTCACTGCCGTGGCTTGAAAAAGTAACAATTAGTAGGTTTGAGGATCTGGATTTCGGTAATCCAAAAACCTGCTTCATTATGATTGATATTGCAGATGAAAGTCGTGTGCATGGTATGGGTGACAATATGACACTGCCAAAAATTGTTATTGACCATCATAAGTCAAACAATATTACCGGTGCTGAGTTTGCTATTGTTGACACTGATTTTTCATCAGCCGCGCAAATGGTATACGAAATTGTTTCTACTCATACATCTGTTACTAAAAATTTTTTACAAGCAGTGTATATGGGTATGTATAGCGATACTGGTGGTTTTAAATTTGGTATTTCATCAAGAGTTTTTGAGATTGCTAGTATTGTTTTTAAAAGTGCTGACATGAATCCACTTGTTCAAAATTATACCAAATCACTTGGCGCCGATGATTTAGCGATACTTGCTATTGCTACCAATAGTAAAAAATATTTTTCTGTATCAAATATTAACTTTTGCGTTGTAACATTGTCGCGTGCTGATATTCAAAGACATCCTGAAATTACCGAAGCTTCTAGTATGAATATTGTAACGACTGTTTTTTCAGACTTACAAGACGCCGATGTGGTATTTATAGCTCGTCAGGGTGATGAAGACGATTGGCGTGTTAGTGTTCGGTCGTTTTTACCGGGTGGACACGCACGTCAAATTGCCGAGTATTTGGGTGGCGGGGGGCATGATCGTGCCGCTGGTATTAAAATGTACAACACTGAGCCACGAGGTATTGTTGCCACGGTGCAACAAGTTGTAGATTCGTTGTATAAATAAAAACATACACTGATTTAATAAAAAGCCCCGCAAAGGGCTTTTTTATATACCTAAAATAAAAAAGGCCCTTTTGGGGCCTTTAAAATTGAAAAAGATTAAGCCGCTATTAACAAGCTTTTATCGAATAATTTTTTCTCAAATTCTTCGACTGTTATGTCTGCTTGTCTGTGGTTATAGGCGAACATAATTTGTGGAACAGTAAGATTTTTAATTTCAATCAATGTTTTTTCAGGATCAATTAAGCTACTTTTTGCAGCATCTGATAAAAACACACTGTCTTCTTTGCTTAAAAATTTTACATAGTTTATGAACTTCGATTGGTCTTCTTTGATAAATGTTACTGGATCTGTTTTTTGACCAGCCCTTATGAACTCATCAATTAAACCCATTGATGACCACATCCAATAGGCAGTACCTCTACCTAAATGACCAAGGTCAGAGTCTTGAACCATTTTTGTGTATTGGTCATCAGCCCCGCCCCTGTCTTGAAAGACTGTAGATAAAATTATGTGTCTAAATTTAGGCAAGTTTTCCTCGCTTCTTCTTAGGCCCATTGTAATGTAGTCAGTGTCATCAATTGATTGTGCAAGGCTCTCAAATGACCTGATTTCATCATAGTAAAGCTGAATACCGGTGTGTAGTGCGTCATGGAATAATAATCCAAGTGCGCCAAGGGTTCTCTCCTCAACTGATAATCCAGCAATTAATGCTAGTTTTACAAATGTTTCAGCAGCGCCTATTTGGTGGCCGAAGTTGTGGAAAGGGTTTGGTCTTGCTGCTTTTGCTGCACTAACCAGTACACTCTGTGTGATTTTAGTATTCTCTAACAAGAAGAATATTTTCTCTCTGTTTGATTTTACCCTAAAAACTTTTTTTGCTAATTCGTACTCTAAAATTTCATTTAATCTTTTCATACTGGTAACCCTTATCAAGGTTCCTCCTAACTTTATTATACCACCTATTTTAGTGTATTGCAAGTAGGGAACATTTTAAATAATTTGTCAAAAATATCACTGTTTTTTGCCTTATACGAAAAGGCTAATTCATTTGCTATAATGTCCAAATGGACGTAAATCAGGTCTCAAAAGACATTAAAGAGCGAATAAGTGAAATTGAATTGGCGATGCAGGCGCCTGATTTTTGGTCTGACAAAAATCAGGCGCAAGAACTGATCAAGGAACTGCAGAATTTGAAGGACAAACGCGAAGGTGTAAATGCATACGACAAAGGCGGCGCCGTTATGACAATACTTGCTGGCGCAGGAGGTGACGACGCCGAAGATTTTGCCGGCATGTTGTTGCAAATGTATTTAAAGTTTGCCGAGAATAAAAATTATACAGTTTCATTTTTACATGAAAATAAAAATGACCACAATGGCTACCGAAATATTACCATCGAAGTTCAGGGTAAAAATACTTATGGTAATTTAAAAAATGAAAGTGGTGTACACCGACTAGTTCGAATATCGCCATTTAACGCTAATTCAAAAAGACAAACCTCATTTTGTTTAGTTGAGGTAATACCAAAAATTGAAAAAAATGTTGACATAGTTATACCGCCCGACGATCTAGAAATCGATTTTGCCAAATCAGGCGGGGCAGGCGGGCAAAATGTTAACAAGCGCGAAACGGCTGTACGCATTAAGCATATACCAACAGGTATTTCGGTACTGGCCAACAATGAACGATCACAAGAGGCTAATCGCGACGTCGCTCTAAAAATGCTTTATGGTAAATTGATTAAAAAAGCCGAAGACGAACATAAAGACCTAGAGGAAAGCATGAAAATTGCAGGTAATACAAGTATTGAATGGGGCAGTCAAATGCGTTCATATGTACTACACCCCTATAAACTAGTAAAGGACCATAAGACCGGCTATGAGACCAGCAATGTTGACAAAGTCCTAGAGAACGGCGAAATAGATGATTTCATTTTGGCAGCGAGTTCTAACATGGTATAATAAAAGCAATGATTGAATTTGAAGGCGTGTATAAAAAATACAACGACGAGCTTTTAACATTAGAAGACGTTCACTTTAAAATCGAACCCGGAGAGTTCGTGGTTTTTGTTGGCCATTCAGGTGCTGGCAAAACTACTTTAACCAAATTACTTTTACGTGAAGAGTCTCCAACTGAAGGCACCGTTACTTTTGAAAATATTGATCTTGCAAAACTAAGTACTAAAGACCTAACTGCATATCGTCAGCGTGTGGGTACAATTTTTCAAGACTTTAGGTTGTTACAAAACAAAACAGCCTATGAAAATATTGCGTTTGCAATGCAGGCCTTGCGCAAAACCGATGAAGAAATAGTGCACGACGTGCCTAGTGTTTTAGCATTAGTTGATTTGACCGATCGCATGCACCATTTCCCGCACCAAATGTCGGGTGGTGAAAAACAGCGTTTGGCTATTGCCCGTGCAATTATAAATCAGCCCGAGGTAATTATTGCCGACGAACCAGTTGCAAGCCTTGACCCAATAAATTCAGAAGACGTTTTACAGATGTTGAAAAAAATTAACGATATGGGCACAACCGTAATACTGACAACTCATAATCGTGACGTCGGTGAAAAGATCGGCAAAAGAATTATCCTTATCGAAAAGGGTAAAATAGTCAAAGATACGAAAGTTAAAAAAACTAAAGAATAGAAATGTTATGTTTAATAATAAATTAAAAAGAATTTTTAAAATTGGGTTTACGAACTTTAAACGAGGGGGGACTGTTTCATTTGCCTCGGTTTTATTAGTTATGATAACTTTGGTTTTGGTAGGGCTACTGTTAATGTTTCAGGTTGTTTTAGCAACCCTTATAAATACAGCCAAAGACCGTGTTGATTTGGTGGTTTATTTTTCATCTTCAACTAGCGAAGAAAAAATTCTTGACTTAAAAACTATTCTAGAGGGCCGAGATGATATAAAACAAGTCACCTATACAACCCGTGAAAGTGTTTTGGCTCAGTTCGAGAAAAAGCATGAAAACGACTATATAACATTACAAGCCTTAAACGAGCTTAAAACTAACCCATTGGGGGCAGAGCTTGCGATCAAAGCGGTAGATTCGACCTATTACGAAACGATTAATAACTACTTAAAAAGTGACGAAATCGAAGATCAGGGTTATGGTAATGAAATTGAAAAGATTAACTATTATCAAAACAAAGAAATCATTGATAGCTTAATACAAAAAACTGAAAGCTCTCGCAAGTTTGGTATAGTTTTGGTTTTGATTTTTGCAATTATCGCAATTATCATAACTTATAACACCATTAGACTAACCATATTCGTAGCCCGAGAAGAAATCACTGTTATGCGCCTAGTAGGTGCTGAAAATAGCTATATTCGTGGACCATTTATATTAGAGGGTATGATGGTTGGCGCAATAGGTACAATACTGGCTTATTTACTAATGTTTGTAATGCTACTAAGTTCGCGCAGTGGTATGACAGCCTTTTTGGGCTTTGATATGTTTACATATTATCTTCGCAATAGTTTTCAAATATTCTTTATACTATTATTAATTGGTTTGGCTGTTACGGCAATTTCAAGCACAATTGCAATTAGAAAATATCTAAAAAAATAAAACAATATGACAACAAAAGCTATCGCAAACCAAAAGGTTAAAAAATCTAAAAAAGTTTGTAAATATGTTTTTGTTGTCGGTGGAGTTATTTCAGGTGTGGGCAAGGGTATAACCGCATCATCAATTGGTAAAATTTTACAAGATCACGGCCTAATTGTTACAGCTTTAAAAATTGACCCTTATGTAAATATTGATGCAGGCACCATGAACCCAACCGAACACGGTGAAGTTTTTGTAACAAACGATGGCGACGAAACTGACCAAGATATGGGTAACTATGAGCGCTTTTTAAATACTGATATTGGCAGTATTAACTACATGACAACTGGTCGTGTGTATCAAAGTGTCATTAACCGCGAACGCAACCTAGAATACGGTGGCCAGTGCGTACAGGTTGTACCACATGTACCAATGGAAGTCGTCAGACGCATTAAACATGCCACTAGTGTTGCAAACGCTGATGTGGCTATTATTGAAATAGGGGGCACGGTGGGCGAATATGAAAATATTTTATTTTTAGAAGCCGCGCGTATTTTAAAATTAGAAGACCCAAAAAGTGTTGCCTTTGTTATGGTGTCATACCTGCCAATACCATCTAAAATTGGCGAAATGAAAACTAAACCGACTCAGCACGCTGTGCGTATATTGAATAGTTCTGGCATTCAGCCTGATATTATCATTGCCCGAGCCCAGTTACCACTTGACCATAAACGCAAAGAAAAAATAGCCTTTTTTTGTAACGTGCCAGCAAACCATATAATCTCGGCCCCCGACATTGATAGCGTTTACGA
This sequence comes from uncultured Candidatus Saccharibacteria bacterium, assembly GCA_964591475.1. GTDB lineage: Bacteria > Patescibacteriota > Minisyncoccia > Phycocordibacterales > UBA9973 > MFUC01. The sequence continues at coordinate 12,479 of CAZQAX010000004.1, read as the reverse complement.
CGTGCCCGGTAATTTTGAAAAAGACGGCTTAAGTAAAGTTTTATTTGATGTTTTAAATTTACCTAACAAAAAAGCTTTCACAAAACAACATAAACAATGGGTTGATTTTGCCAAATCGGTTCATACTGCAAATACTAAAACAAATGCAAAAGATATCGTTAAAATTGTAGTGATTGGTAAATATTTTGATACGGGCGATTTTACTTTGTCAGACTCGTACCTGTCGGTTATCGAGGCTATTAAATATTCGGCCTATGCTGTGGGTAAAAAGCCAATTTTAACTTGGTTATCGTCGACAATTTTTGAGGCTGACAAAAACAAATTAAAAGATTTAAAAAAATACGACGGTATTGTTGTACCAGGCGGTTTTGGCTCGCGTGGTATAGAGGGCAAAATATTGGCCATTGAATATGCCCGCAAAAACAAAATACCATATTTTGGTTTGTGTTATGGCATGCAATTGATGGTTATTGAATATGCGCGTAATGTTTTGGGTTTGAGTGACGCAAACACAACCGAGGTTAATAAAAAAACCAAAAACAACATTGTCGATATTATGGAATCTCAAAAACAAAATATTGCTAAATCAACATTGGGTGGTTCAATGCGTTTAGGTGCATATGAATGTGTTATTAAAAAGGGAAGTATCGCACACAATGCGTATGGTAAATTAAACATTAGCGAACGCCACCGCCATCGTTATGAGGTAAACAATGAATATGTTGATAGATTAGAAAGTGCTGGCCTAAACTTTTCAGGCAAAAGCCCAAATGGTGACCTGTGCGAGATTGCCGAATTACCAGCAAACAAACACCCATTCTTTGTAGGTGTGCAATTCCACCCTGAATTTATGGCGCGGCCTCTGGCACCACACCCACTGTTTACGGCTTTTATAGAAGCCTCTGTAAAAAAGTCTAAAAAATAATTTTTATAACTAAACTGATTCAACTAGTGGTGCTTCAATATGCTTTTTAGGTTTTATGTAAACGTAAATTATAGAAACGATAATGAACGCCAGTACTAAAACGCTAGCTGAAAATATAAATGGCCATGCAATATTGTAGCCATATAACACGCCACCAATAATAGGTGCAATAACCATAGATAGTGACATAAACGATGTTAGTATACCTAGTGTTTCGCCTTGTTCGTGTTTAGGGCTGTTACTAATTGTTTGACTGGTCATTGTAACGCGCAATAATGATTGGCCAAATGCACTAATAATAATACCCAACATAAATACCCATTTATAAGGTGCCGCCATTAATACATAACACAATGCAAAAGGTAGTATTACCCACATATTAAGTTTGGTCTCGTCAAAATATTTAAGCCAAAACTTTTTTAACAAAAATGCTTGGTTGATTGAAATAATAACACCAATTAATGCCATGATTAAACCAACGTTTAATGCTGTCCAATTAAATCGTGCATTTAAATAAAGCGCAAAAATTGCTTGCGTTGCCGAAATCGCAATACCAAACAAAAACCACACCGCATACATAGGTAACATTGTGCGATTAGTTAGCGCCTTGATAATTGGTGCAAATGGGTTTAATGACAGTTTTGTTTGATTATGTTCGTGGTGACTTTCAGGTAAAAACAAATAGGCTAGTATTAAATTAATTGTCGCCAATACGCCCACAACATAAAACGGCACGGCTTGACTAATGTGCGATAGTAGACCGCCAGCTAGCGGGCCCAATATAAATGCAATACCAAATGTGGCCCCAATTAGGCCCAAATTGTGCGAACGTTCTTTGTCGTTTTTTGAAATATCAATAAGGTAGTTTTGGGCAGTTGATATGTTACCAGCCGCCAAACCGTCGATAATTCGCCCTACAAATAGACCTATAATTGACCCTGAAAGGCCAAAAATAAGCCAACCTAGGGCCGAACTAGCCAAAGACGCCAGTAATACTGGCCTGCGCCCAAAACGGTCTGAAATCATGCCCAGTATGGGCGAGCTAATAAATGCACATAGTGAAAATACGGCAAAAAGAGCTGAAATTACGTTTTGCGATACACCAAAAGATTCTACATAAAAAGCTAGTGTTGGTATAACTAAACCAATACCGAGTACGTCTAAAAATACGGTGAAAACAATAATGGCTTTGGGTGACACAAGTTTGCGTAATGCTAAACGTTTTTCATTCATTCAACCAATTTAGCATATTTTGGTGTATTTAACAAGATATACTTAAAATATTGTTTGACTTTTATAAACTCTTTTGTTAAATTGAAACAAATAAATTTGTAACAAATGGAAAACTCAGACATCACCCCCGTTAAGCAAGAAGAAGAAGTAACCCCACTCCAAAATGCAATCCTAAATGGGCTTAGAAACATAGTGGATGATTGGAAAAAAACAATGAAATAGCAAAAAGTCGCTTCTGAAAAAAGCGGCTTTTATTTTAAACAAATATCCAATGCTTCGGGTATGGTGTCGTTGTTGTAACCTGGCTCGGTGGTAAAATGCCCGCGGTTTGTAAATTCGTGATAATTTATTTTTGCATTATTTGCGCCAAAGTTTTGTTTTAAAATTTCAACAGTTTGCAAAATATATTCGTCGTCATCAGTTGAATAAAAAATATATAAACTATTTACTTGATTTAAAATTTTATTTGCAACATTGCCATTAAAATCAAAATTAAAAAATTCTTCGCAACCTAAACTTTGCAAATATTTGTCAGGGTCAATCCATGGGGCCACCAATATAACCTTATCAACTGAAATATTATTTTCAGTCAAATAGCGAATGATAAAACCACCACCACAGCTATGGCCAATTAAAATCGTTTCGTTATTGATAGGGAATTGCTCGATTGACTTTACCCAAACACTATAATCAGGTTCGTAAGGTTTTGGTATTTCGGGCACGTTTGTTTCAATGCTATTATTTTCTAGTTCTTGTTTTAACCACGGCAACCAGTGACTGTTTTGTTGTAATACACCACTATTTAAATAACGTTCTTTGTCAGGCATACCATGTATAATAATTGCATTTTTCATATTTACAGTATAACAAATTAGGTATAAATAATATCGAATTTTTCTAGTTCAGATTTAACTTGGTCGTACTCTTTTGCAATTAATTTTTCAAGAGTGGGGTAGGCTTGCCATTGTTCGTATATCCAATCAATATCTTCTATAGATAAAACAGAATGTAAATAACTTCTAGTATTAAAACAAACAATAATATGTTCCCAATAACTATTGGGATTAGTACCTAATTTATTGTGCTCGCCGTCATCGGTATATTTTGTTTTTAGATAGTTAATACAATTATTATATTGTGGATGGTTTTCGGCATACCAATGCAATTGTTCGTGTACGAAAGTTTTAAGTATAACCCGAGAGTTATTTGTTCTAGTGTTAAGTGTAAGTATTGGGTGAGAATGGGGAATTGAGCCTTTTTCTATTACTACTATTTTAGTAAAAATTGGTAAATCATATTGCTGATCTAGAGCTTTAACAATTTCAACAACCTCTATCTCTTCTTGGTCATTATTTTTTGAATTTACAACCATGTTTTTCATTAGCTAATTATATCAAAAAATAGATTATTAGTTTGAATTATGTTCTGTGTTTTGCTTGGTTTAAGGTAATTAAGAATTTGCAGGTTTACTGCATAAACTTACATGTGCTGAGAGGGTATAAAGATCAAAAAAAACCTTTTAAATAAAGGATTTTTTGTACATAGAGTCGCTTGACAATATATAGCAAATATGCTATTATATAGAGTAATTAAATTGTACCTTAAAAACTTGAAATGAATATAGAATCTATTATAGAACACGTTGGTCAACCTCCTCTTTTGGATAGACCGACAAAACAGTTGACTGTAATTATTGCAGGTCTTGCCCTTGGGGGCGCTGAAAAAATTGTTCTCGATTGGGCGCGTCGTATATATCCTAAATGGACTGTGCACGTTGTGGCCCTTAGGGATCACGAAAAAGAGCTGGTAGTCCCTTCTTATATAAAAGTAACAAGACTTCATGGTAAAAATATTTTATTACAACTTAAACAAATTGCGCAAGTAATTAGGTTGGAAAGTAATAGTATTTGCCTGTGTCATTTACTAACACAAGATGAACGAAAAATTCTCTTGGAAGAAGGTATTACGGCGATTCCGGTGCTACATAATGCACAGCAGGGGTGGAGGGAACAAGGCTCTTGTCTTGTTGACTCGCCTCAAATTATTGCTGTGTCAGAAGCATGCAAGTATGATTTGGCAGAAGTTGGTGTAAACAAAAACATATCTGTCATACGTCATATTCCTTTTGTACCAACTCCTAATCCATTGGCGCGAAATCGCTATAGGATGGAGTGGAACATTCCTGTCAGCGCTACGGTTATCGGTATGGTTGGGGCAGTTAAACCCCAAAAGAACTATCTTTTTGCGCTTCGTATCTTAAAAGAGATGCTAGTGCATAGAGATTTATACTTGGTAATAGTTGGCGGACCTATTGGAAAAAATGGTCGCAATACATGGGAGATGATAATTAAAGAAATTCATCACCTTGGTCTACGTCACAGAGTTGCAATGATAGGATTTATTCCTGATGCAACTAGCTGCCTACCTGCATTTGATTTATTCCTAAATACTAGTTTGTATGAAGGGTTAAGTATTGCAACTCTTGAGGCATTAGTAAGTGGTTTACCAGTTATCGCCAATGGCGTTGGTGGGCAAGGAGAGGTTAAGGATGATGCACTTGTGCTTATACCTGAAAATTCCTCTGTAGAAATATGGGTTGATGAGCTTGAGAAAGGTTTAGTAGTTAAGTGTAAAACTATTCCTTCTTGGGCGCGTTTCCCGTCATATCGCTTATGGACGTTGGCACATTTAGCCAAACCTTTTGTTGCCAAAGACAAGGTATTGTTTGTAACAGCAAATTTGAATTCAGGAGGAGCTCAGCGCTCACTCGTAAATTTAGCAAAAGAAATTAATAAAAACATTTCTCTTGAGATTGCTGTTACCGGTAATTCAACTACGTCGTATTTTTACCAAGACCTAACAAGGTCTGGGGTTAGGGTTTTACGCACCGATGAGGTGAATGATGCCTTTGCGCATGCAGAAGTTTTGGTTCAAAAAATCTGTACTGAAAAAATCGGTACGGTATGTTTTTGGAACCTCGATTCAAAAATCAAACTTTTGCTTGTGAAGACTCTTGGGTTCACGAACGTTCGCTTTATTGATGTAAGCCCTGGTGATAACTCATTTGATGAATTGCAAAGTGTTGCCGAGTTTCAGCAACTTATTTGCTACACAAGTGTAGAATATTATCAGCGACTAAATCAATTAGTATTGAAATACCACGGCACGGTGCCGCTTGAATGTATTGGAAAGACCGTTGTCATTCCAAATGGTATTCCAGCCTCCCAATATTGCAAGACAGACTACTCAATTAAAGGTAATCCTAAAATTGTAGTTAATGGAAGAATTGCCCCTACGAAATTTCTACACGAAATTATTATGGCGGTAAAAATGTTATGGAACACCTACCCTGATGCCGAGCTTCATTTTTATGGAGGCGTAGAGCCAAGACATTCTGTATATGCTGAAAGTGTATACGAAGTTGTCAAAGATGATTTGCATAAGCGAATTTTCTTCCATGGATTTGATTTCGACGCCAAGGCCAAGCTTTCACAATACGACGCGTATGTTGTACTTGGAAAAGATCAAGGGTGCCCAAATGCACTTCTTGAAGCGCTTTCTGTGGGTATGCCCGCAATCGCTAACGATAATGGTGGAACCCGTGAACAAGTAATTAATAACCAAACTGGATTATTGATTGCAGATACGGCGCCCTCTACTATATATGAAGCATTGCTTAAGCTTATTTCCCAAAGACAGTTAGCGCAAAGGCTTGGTCTTGCAGGTAAAGAGCATGTTATGAATATGTTCTCAATGCAGCAAATGGCTGGTAAATACCTAGCTATTTTGCAATCAAAAAATACATCTTTAAAAAACAATCAACAAACAAAAAAAATTCTATTCACGCAAAAAAGAAGTTATGAAATTGAAAATCTTAGTATTTGACAACAGACGGTATGTTGGTAAATTATCATTTACCTCAAAAAATGGTGCTCAGTATGAGTACAAAGTATGTGCTCAGGCCTCTCCTGAGATTGATGGCGCAGTAAACCCACCAGTGGGCAACTATGCTTTTATTAAGACAGTTGAAAATGCTGCAGAATTAATAGAGGGTTATGGTACACACATATTGTTTTTCCAGGCAGTAGGCGGAGACGCATCCCGTACCTCGAATTACAAAGGCGGTAAGTTTGTTCTTGCGCTTCATGGTGGAGACACAGATGGTGAGGACAGGTTATTGCCCACTGAGGGTGGCATAAGATTGAGAAATGAAGATCTTGAAGAGTTGCTTTGGGTTATTGAATATGAAAAAAACATACAACCTGGAAATTTGCAGCTTGAAATTGTAAGCAGGGAAGACGGTATTATGGAAAAACTTACCCAAAGAAAGGTAAGCAAACAAAGACCATCTGTTTTTGCAAGACCATCTAATTTTCAAACCAGCGGGTCATCAAGCTCTGACAGCTTCTTCGATAGTCCGCTTTTCTGGCTCTGGTATTTTGATCAGTCGAATGACAATCATAATTCCTTTAATAATGAGTCTGGAAATTTTGGAGGAGGAGAATCAGCAGGGGGTGGTGCCGGTGGTGGATATGGTGATCAAAATGTCGACGTAACCCAGTCTACTCAAGACGGTGACATTAAAGAATCCATTATTCCAATATCGATAGACTCTACTGAAACTGGAAAAAATCAACCTGAAAATACTTCAACAACTGGTTCAGTGGACTCGACTAAAGAGTCTGAGGTCAATGCTGGAGATTCTTCTAGGGTTGAAACGACAGTATTTCCTGAGGATCAAACAAACCATTCTGATTCGACGGACAACACCAACCCAGTTATTGTTGACCCGTATGAAAATGAGAACAATCAGCAAGATGTTCCTGATGATAAGGATGTTGCGCCAGATGATACAAATGAGGCTGCAAACGACACTCCCGATGATTCAGGTACTGAAACTGATACCTCGTATTAATTCATTTCAATAAAATTATACAAACAGTAAGTGATTTTTCACTTACTGTTTTTTTATTTCATACTAATTTTAAAATTTAAAAATGCAGAAAAAATATAACTATTTCATGATACAATTATTATAATGAGCATAGAATTCGGTTTAATATTTGCTTTTGCGGCCATGCTTTTGTGGGGCGTGGGGGATTTTTTAATTCAAAAATCAGCGCGTAAAATTGGTAATTGGGAGACGCTTTTTGCCATAACGCTTGTTGGCGTTGTTGGTCTGTTACCATTTGTGTGGCGTGACATACCACAATTATTTATTAACCCGCAAAAATTATTGGTGCCACTTTTAATTTCAGCTGGTATTTTGTTGGTTGCTGCTGTGTTAGAAATTGAAGCACTACGCGAAGGTAAATTGGCAGTTATTGAACCTATCTGGTCACTTGAAATACCTGTTGCAGTTGTGTTGTCAGCATTTATCATTGGCGAAGTTTTGTTACCAATGCAAATAGTTTTAATTATTGCGTTAGTCATTGGTTTAGTTTTAGTTTCATTTAGGGGTGGTAGCATAAAAGCCAAACATTTTTTAGAAAAGGGTGTACTAATAGCATTGCTGTCAGCTATTTTTATGGGGCTGGCCGATTTTTACATGGGTATTGGTGGGCGATTGACTGATTCATTGTTAATGAACTTTGTTGCAAGTTTTGTAATTTTAACTGTGGCAACTATTTATATTTTGTTTCGATGCCGTTTTACAAAAATGCTTGGTGACTTTAAAAATAATAAAAAGTTATTATTAAGCACATCAATACTAGATAACTTGGCCTGGATTGCTTTTGTGCTAGCCATGACGCTGGCCCCAATTGGTATTGTGGTTGCCATATCAGAAAGCTACATAATTATTGTTGTATTATTTGGCCTGTTTGTTGCGAAAGAAAAATTAAAAAACCATCAAAAATGGGGCCTGGTTTTAGCTCTTACCGCCGCCATTATTTTGGCTGTTTATACGGTTTAATTTTTAAAATGAAATTGATAAGACAGTTCATTATATTCGGTCGTGTCGTAAATTTTAATCCCTGAATCGTGCCATAGGGTAAAATAACTAATGCCGGTGTCTAGCGCCAGGCGACTGCAAACTGTGCAATATGGTTGGCCTGATTTTAAAATATTACCGTCTTGGTCAACCCTGGTAAAATACAAAGTGCTACCTTGCAGGTCGCGATTATTGCGAACTGCGTCAATAATTGCGCGCCATTCGGCATGCATGCAACATGTGCGGTCTGATTTGGGTTTTGGTGAATCGACAAGGTCTAAATTGCATTTGCATAACTTTGTATTATTTTGCGCTGGGCCATTTGAACCCCGACCAATTACATTGCCATTTAATACAACAATCGCCCCACATTTGTCCCTTAAACAAAGGGCATTTGTTGCCTCAATCGCGGCTTGTTTAAAATAATCCTCGTCGATCATATAGATTAATTATATCAAAAAAGCGTCTTTTTATTTACCTATTTTTATGGTATAAATGGCCTATATTGCCAAATAGGCAACTAAAAATTGCCCGATCGTCTAATGGTAGGACAGCGGTTTCTGGTACCGTTTATTGGGGTTCGAGTCCCTGTCGGGCAGCAAAGAAACAGAATTCGCATTTTCGCCAAAATTCGGAGCGTCGCAAAGCGACGCGACGGGGGTTTCCGCCAGAATTCGCCAAGGGTTTTTGAAATCCAAAGAGAAAGCGCGGGACGCGAGGCGGGGGTTCGAGCCAATCTTTTTAAGAAAATCTCTTTTAGCTTCGAGATTTTCTTCGGAAGCGATAATTAGTCCTTGATTGCTGTCTAAAATGAATTGTTTAGAAAGTTCGAGCCAGCGATTGCCTTTTCGTTCAAAATCTTTCAATTTCTCTAAAAAATCAATCTTTTGGTTGAGGAGCTTTTGCTTTTTCGCTAAATACTCCTCGCTCGTAATTGTGCTATCCAAATGAGCGTCTAAAAGCTTGTCTAGCGTCTCCTCAACACTTTTGATTTGATTTTTCAAATTTTGAACGAAAAGCTCGTCAGAGTGGAAATTGCTCGCTTGTTCCTTTTCCAGTTCAGCGAGCATGAATTCTTTCCACTCGGACGACAAAGAAACTTTTTTGATAGTGTCATTCACTTGTTCAGCGAGGAATTCTTCGCGGATATACTTTTGTGCGCAAACACCTTTCTTTTTGGTGCAACGATAATAGGTATGACCTTTCTGCACTTCGCTGGTGATACCACAGCCACATTCTCCGCACAAAAATATTCCGCGAAAAGTGTGTTTGATAATTCCTCGCTTGGTCGAGTGAGCATTCCTCGCCAGTATCTCCTGACACTTATCAAAAAGTTTCTTTGAAATCGCTGGCTCGTGCTTTCCTTGGTAAAGTTCTTTGTTGAATAAAAACATTCCGTAATAAAAAGGATTTTTCAAGATCATCTGTGTGTTTGAAATAGTGAGAACTTTACCATTTTTAGACACCAAGCCCTTTTGGGCGAGCAAATTCCTTGTTTCTTTCAGAGAATAATTTCCAGTAGCGTAGACTTCGAACATTTTCCGGACGAGGCGAAATCTCTTGGGGTCTGGAATAATTTTCTTGTTCACCTTGTCATTCAAATATCCAGTCGGAGCTTGACCACTTTGTTCGCCTCGTCTTACCTTTTGTCGAAGTCCACGCTTCACATTCTCTGAAAGATTATCTACATAGTATTTGCTCTGTCCAAAAGCAATATTTAACATAAACTTTCCTTGTGGCGTAGCGTCGAACCAAAACGTCGGAAATTTTAGCTCTTTAATTTTGCCAAGGTCGCACAGATAGATTATCTTTCCGCCGTCAATCGAGTTTCTCGCTAATCTATCGGGATGCCACGCTAAAATTCCCGACGCTTTTCCTTTTTCTATGAGCGAGAGCATATTGTTGAAAATAGATCTGCCCGGTTCTTTAGCGGTTTGAGATTCAATAAAAGTTTCAACAATCTCTAACTGCTCTCGCGTAGCAAATTCTTTCAATTCAGTAATTTGAGCTTCAATACTCAAAATCTGACGATCTGGTTCATCAGTAGATTTACGAGCATAGAGAAAGAATTTGTTCATAGAAAAAGTTTTTATGTTAAATATTGATAATTATCGCCTCAAGATTGGCTCACAAAATTACTATTTTGACTGTTCGCAGAACAGAGAACCCCCGCCTCGCGTCCCGCGCTTTCTCTTTGGATTTCAAAAACCCTTGGCGAATTCTGGCGGAAACCCCCGTCGCGTCGCTTTGCGACGCTCCGAATTTTGGCGAAAATGCGAATTCTGTTTCTTTGCTGTGTCTCCTGAACAAAATCCGAACTTTTTTCCAAAACAATCCTGATTTAGAATTCTAAAAAAGGACTCGGCAGGGCGAAACAATTTTTCTGGGGTTTTGGATTCGCCCTGCCTCGGCTGATTTCCGCCCGCAGGAGGGGTCTGGGGAGGAATGCGGGCGGGATTTCTTTTTCTTTTGGCGAGGTGTGCTTCCATAGTTGAATTATAATTCAATATAGTGTAATAATGCAAGTTTTTATATACTATGAGTATGTTAGTTATTAAACGACTAAGTGAAAATATCAAAAAAATTAGAACTAAAAAAAAGATGACACAGGGTGATGTTTGTAGAATCCTTAAGATGGATAGAGGATATATGAGTGCTATTGAAAATGGGAAGAAGAATATTACACTTTTACAGCTTGAAAAAATTGCTAAAGCACTTGGAGAATCACCCGATAGATTATTAAAATAAGTTGTGTTATAATTCAATTGTTATGGATTCACAGAAAAAAAAGCTTAAGGATGTTTATTTAAATTTTACTCAAAAAATGAGTGATCTTTTTGCCAGAAAGAAGGTATTAATTACTGATTTCAAGCGTCGACTTGAAACTCGTAAAATCAATAAATTAAAAGACGAACTAATGCAAAAATAACTTTTATGTCAGGATTAGAAGATACTTTGAATGGTAAAAATGAACAGAATGAAAAACTTCCTCGGAAGTCTGAAATTCAGGAGTCTGTTGAATCTATCGAAGATATGCAAAAACGTCTTTCTCAAGAAATGACGATACAGTACGAACACTTGAAAGACGAAGATAAAAAAATAGAAGCAGCTAATGCTTCTATTAACCTCTCTACCGAGGAAGTACAGGAAGAAAAAAACGCGATGAATCTTGATGCTGAAATTTCTACAATAAATTCTGAAGCTGAAAAATTAACGAATGAATCGAAAAATAAAATCAATGTTGATAAAAGTTCCACCGAATTAAGCACAGCAGAAATGTTCCAAGAAAATATCAACGAAACATCTATGCAGCACGACATTGATGCTTTTCTCAAATCTCCTGAAGCCGATGAAAATCCAATTCAGAGAGATTTCCTCAAGAATTTTAAAACTACTATGACAATGGAAGAGTTTAAAAATATTACACCGTATATACGATCTGAACATCTAACAATCAACGGGTTACTTCGCCAAGAGAAGGAAGTGAATATTGAAAATGTCTTAAAATACAAAGGAAAGGAACTGACTGATATTAATAAAGAATTGAACACTGACGTAATAGAATGCTTTCATGCACTTGAAGACTGTATTGAAAAATCACAATTTACGGTTCCAGAAGAAGGTATTGGAAAAAATGTATATAGAGTCATTAAGGGAAATCATTTAGCTGATTTTGAAAAAGATCATATAATAACCGAAAAATCTTTTCTATCTACTAGCCTTGATGAATCCTATAAAAAGTTCTATTTAAATGATGCAGATGAAGAAACTATTCTTACGATTAAATTTCCTGAAAAAAGTAAGGTCAATGGAATTATTATAGGTAATGTTGAAAACGAATTTCTTTTACCAAGAAATATGTCTTATAAAATAGTAAACAAAAAAGAGTCTGTAATAAACGGAGTTAAAAAATTTGAAATTGAAGCAGAATTTTTACCAAACGTCCATCTGCATGTTTAGAAACTTTGATATTTTTTATTTAATTAGGTAACAAATAAGCAAATGAACCCTTCTAAAATATTTACTTGTTTAAATTTTTAGAAATCAAGTTAAGGAAATACTAAATCAATCAGGACTACTCGAAATAACTAAAATAAGAAACAAAGAATTAAATTAAAAATTTAAAAATTGATTTTTGTATAAATAAGCACACCTCGCCAAAAGAAAAAGAAATCCCGCCCGCATTCCTCCCCAGACCCCTCCTGCGGGCGGAAATCAGCCGAGGCAGGGCGAATCCAAAACCCCAGAAAAATTGTTTCGCCCTGCCGAGTCCTTTTTTAGAATTCTAAATCAGGATTGTTTTGGAAAAAAGTTCGGATTTTGTTCAGGAGACACAGCATAAAATAGTTGGCAACGATGTAACACATTGATTGCCTTACTATTTTACCT
>CAZQAX010000003.1:0-35282 GCA_964591475.1 uncultured Candidatus Saccharibacteria bacterium | reverse complement strand
ATACACTTTTTATTTTTCGCAAATTTTGGAGTCTAGAAAGGCAAATGCCTCGCCAGAATCTCAACTGGGACAGTATACACTACTTATAATCTTTTGACAACCCTAGCTTTTCCACCGTACTCGTCAAGCACTAATTCGACCTTATCCCCAATCAAAACCTTGATTCTGTTCATGCGCATTTTACCTGCTAGGTAGGCTATTAAAATACCATTACTTGTTTGTACTCGAAACATTGTATTTGGCAACGCTTCGGTAACAACACCTGTGGCCCTCTGTTCATTTTTGTTTGGCATATATATAAACTCTATTGTATCTTAATTATTATTTACGTCAACAATCTTTATCCTTTTTGAATTTTTAGGCATTAGCCATGTATAGCCAGGACTCACTTTTATATCGTAGCTTTTTAGACTTTTTATTTCATCCAGCATCTTTCTTGCGTTTACAATGTTTAGGTTTGAAAGTTTTTTAGACAAGCCAGTTGTGTCTACGTACGAAACAACCTTACCTGAACCCGAAAAAGATAGCTGCAGTGTTTGCGGGTTAAGTAGTTCATTTGGTGTTGCGACCATTTTAACAACAAGGTTTTCAATGCCTAGATATTGAGGGTTAATCGGCGACTCTACGGTTAAATGATTCTTTATAAGTTTTTCAATGTCTTGTTTTTTAATTACATATGCAATAAGTGAAGCTTCTTTGGAAACATCTAATGTTTGTGGTGTGCCTGAAATAATTAGATTTTTTGGACTATATACAAACATGTCTAAATATAAAATATATTCGCTTGGAATTTCGGCTCCGGCTTTTATAAACAAAGATCTTTTCAATGCCTCGTCAATTTTGTCAGAAACTGATTTTTTTAGCGGTTCTGAAAGCCCATAAGCCATTTGATCAGCACCACCTGCTATTATTTCATTGGTTTTCGCATATATTTTAGTCTTTTGTTTTTGGTAATTAGCCAATGTTAGGTCAGAATTACCAATATTTGAAGCCGAGCCTGTCTTTTCAGCGGTTATTTTAACGATAACCTGGCCCGGTATGATTTGTTTATTTGCGTCGGTGGTATAACCAGGCAACACAACTGCACTGTCAGATAAAAAGCGAATATTATTGTTGGCAATGAAAACAGTGCCTTTTTTTAAGTTTATTTTAGATTTTGAATTAGTATTGTATACGACAACGCTACCTGTAGCCTTTTTAGGTGAAGAATTTAACATGTCTGGCACGATTGATTCGTGGTGCGTATCGGTTACCTCGACAACAGTAAATGGTAATTCACTCGTTTCAGACTGGTTTGCTGTAATAACGGTATTTGAAAAACTAAATGGCGCCGTTGTTTTTTCAATATAAACAGTTGCTGACGAAAACATATGACCCAAGTAAAGTAAGCCAAAAATTACAACTATACAAATACCGACTATGGTAAAAATTTTACTTTTGCGGTCTTTGCGTTCGACATTAACGATTTCTTCATCAAGGGGTGCAAAGTCTTTGTGGGCCAGTATTTTAACCGACACGTTTTTAGGTACGGTACTAATATCTTTACCTACTGTTACGTCGCTTATTTTTATTTTTTCGTCAGATTTTTTCATAATTTAACTATACTGTTATGCATAATAAGCAAAGACTGGTGTCTATATATGAAACATTGTCCATGTTTATATATGCTTTTAAGGCTTCGATTGAGGGTGTTATTGTTTGAAACTTACCCTCGGTACGTAAATATTGGGTAAACGTGTCAGAACTAATTGATTTTGCGTACCAAGAAGCAGTGTTTGAGTCTTCGCAGATTAAAATTATTTTTTTTGGTACTGCTTCGAATTTAGAAATTTTTACCAATGAATCAGATATTGATTTTTGCCAAACCGTACATAAAGGGCCCAGCTCTGTTTCCATTTGAAGTGTTTTGTCTTGAGCCCCAACACCTGAAAATGCTGCAAAAGCTAGACTTTCAGAGTCGGTAAAGTTGGTTTTGTATAGTTGGCTAATTTTTCTAATAATATCATGCGAACCACCAACAAAAGATACACCAAAAGACAAGGCTTTATTTTTAACTAAACTAATATCAGTTATTTCAGAGCCTACGTCTATAATCATGATAGCATTATTTTCGTTATATAAACTGGAGCATAGATGTGTAAAAGCCGTTGTTGCTGAATGAAATTTAATATCTTTTTTATTTATTTTTAAAACAGATTCGCAAATGTTTGTTATGTTATGGATTATGTCTTTTGGGGCAAGCGCTAGTGACATTAAAAATTCGCAGGCTTTTACCTTTTTACCAAAAGGTTTGTCGACAATATAGCCGTTTATCTTTATTTCAGGTACGGTAGATTCAATAATCATCAAGTCTTCAAATCCTGGAAAATTTGCACGTGCATTTGCCATAAAGTCTACTATTTCGTTTTGTGAGGCTTGTTCAATAAGGTCTTCTGTTATTTTAAAATCTTTAGGTTCGTTCAGTGTGATTTTTTTAGTAGTAACTGTGTGCCATGGCGAGTGCATGAACATATGAACTTCGGCTATAGCTTTATTGGGTATTTTTTCAAGACAGTGTTTAATACCTAGGTTTACCTTGTCTAACAATAATTTAAAATCAGTTTTTTCGCCAAATTCTAATTCGTATCTATTTGCAAAAGTAATTGCATTTTTTTTACCAATAGAAACTACCGCCGAGCCGATTGAGCCCGAACCGATATCGATGACTAAAATATTTTTGCCCTCGGTATGCATTTGAATTAATTATAACAGAATTACACTATTTTTATACTAAAAACACTGTTAAAAAGATTTAACAGTGTTTTTGTGTTCTATATTTTATCTAAATAGAAATTATTCTAGAATAGCTTTTATGCGACGAATGCCTTGCGCGACGGCTTCTTCTTTTTGAATTTTAAAATGTCCTAGTTCGTTAGTGTTATTTATGTGTGGTCCACCGCAGAATTCGATACTAAAAGGTGTGCCGTCTTGTTCGATTGAATAAACCGAAACCATTTCGGGGTATTTGGCGCCAAACTCCATCTCGGCACCAAGCTTCTCGGCTTCTACTAGTGGCATTTCTTTGCGAACTACGGCCAAACCAGCCTTAATTTTTTCATTTACAATGTCTTCAACCTGCTTTTTTTCTTCATCGGTCATTTTGCGCTCGAACATGAAATCTATACGAAGTCTTTCTTCGGTAATGTTACTACCCCGTTGTTTAACGCTTTTACCCAGTACTTGTTGCAACGCTGCCAATAATAAATGGTGTGCAGTGTGCAATTTGATAGTTTGTTCGTTGTGATTTGCGAGCCCGCCCTTGAACATACCAGCACTTGCAGTTTGTGACAATTTTTGATGCTCGGCCATTTTTTTATTGAAATCTTCTAGATCAACCTGAATTCCCTTTTCCTTTGCAAGTTCAAGTGTCAATTCGATTGGAAAACCATATGTAGTTGCTAAAACGAATGGATCAATACCTTTTTCGAATTCTTTAAGGCCTGATTCTAGGGTATTTCTAAATTTTAACTCTTCTTCTTGAATTATTTTGAAAACCTTATCTTCTTGATTATTTAAATATTCTAAATTTTTAAATATTTCAAAAACTTTATTAATTTTTTCATAAAATACAGACCCGTCTGAATTTTTGTTATATTCTTCATCACTCATTTTCCGCATTTTTAATTTAGCTCGGCGAATTAAGCGACGCAGTACATATCCAGAGCTTGTATTAGATGGTTTTGTGCCATCGGATATCATAAAAACTGCTGCACGAATATGATCAGCTACAATGCGTTCTTCTTTAGTTTTTTCGCCATTAAATAAATCTGTATCATAAACACTTTCCTCTTTTTGAATTACTGATACTAATCTCTCGAGTCCCATACCTGTATCGATACCAAGGATGTCCAATTTTTTAAGCGTTGCCTCGCCTTTGTCTAGTTGCTCGCGTGACCCATCACAAAAATATTCATTGAAAACTATATTCCAAATTTCTACATCCTCACCTAAAGCATTCTTACAATAAATTTCGGTTGTAGGGCCACACGGACCATTTAAACCTGTTGGACCCCAGAAAACATCGGCGCCATCTTCGCGGATTTCAAGAGCTGGATCAAGTTCTGCCCAAATATTTTTGGATTCAATGTCGGCTGGTACTACACCCTCGCCTTTGTAATATGTAACATAAGAAATTTTTAAACCCATTTCCTTTGTTATAAAATCATATGCATATGTAATAGCTTCGCGTCGTCCATACCCGCCAAAAGAGAAATTACCAAGCATTTCGAAAAATGAAAGATGTGTTGCATCGCCTACCTCTTCGATATCGCCTGTACGAACGCATTTTTGTACTGTTACGACATTCTTGGTGCCAAAGTCTTTGGTTGCGTTGTCTGGAGCCAAATAGTAGGGTTTAAATTGTTGCATTCCAGCAGTTGTAAACAATACCGAAATATCGCCTTCTGGCACAAGGCTTGATGATGGAATTATTTTGTGGCCACCATTTTCAGGCTTTGCGAAAAAGTCTAAAAATCTAGCCCTGATTTCGTTCGATGTCATTATTTGACCATTTTACCATAAAATTATGCATAATAAAATGCCATTTTCGGGCATTTTATTGGTGTTATTTTTTAGCTTTTTTTAGAAACAAGCTTCTCAAGTGTCTTGATGTCAGCCTTAATCTGATTCAATCCATCAACAAACAAGTCTGAATTTGTTGTATTTATACCAATTGATTTAAAAATGTCATCTGGTGACATGCTTTCACCGGCGGATAAAAACTTTTCAATTTTTTCTAAGAATTTTTTATCTTTTTTGTATCGATTATATAACGCTTTACTAATTAGTTGTCCGTAAGCATATGAGTATACATAAAAGAATCTTCTAATATGAGACCACATAACAAAAAAGTATCCATCATCATCTTTTAAGTCAAAAATTGGTCCTAAATAAGCGCCCATGTGCTTATTCATTAGCTTTGCAATATCTTCAGCTGAAAGACCTCCCTTTTCTCGAATTTGTAAGTGAAGCTCGTTTTCAAAATTAAAACAAGCGATTTGTCTAAAAATTGTTTGTATGTCATCACTTATTCTGTCATGTAGTGCAATGGTTTTTTCGTCTTCAGAAAGTTTCTCAAAAACTTCTTCAAATGCAAAATTTTCAAAAAGAGTACTTGCAACCTCGGCTACCGATATTGTATGGCCTTGGTATATTAATGGTTGATTTTTAGAAAGTTCTCCGTGTATAGCATGACCCATTTCATGAGCAAATGTCATTACAGAATTTAAGTCGTTTGTATGGTTTAGAAATACAAAAGTTGGCATATTGGCATTTGACCAGCAGTATGCCCCAGATTTTTTGTTTAATGACGGGAATACATCTATTTGGCCATTGGTGACATAAGTATTTAATATATCAGTATATGTTTTGCCAAGTTTTGAAAATGCTGTATTTAGAATTTCTAAAGATTCTTCAAAAGATATTTTTGATTTTTTATTTGTTTTAATTTCAGCCGACCTATCCCAATATGTAAGCTTACTTTGGCCTAACATTTTAGCCTTTATTTTGAAAAAGTCGTTAGATATTTTAAAGTTTTTAGTTACGACTTCAACTAGGTTCTCGATCGATTTTTCATTATTTTGATAGCCTAAAATCGTTTGACTATAGGGTTTTTTAAAGCCCCTTAATTCGTCTAACATTTTCTTGTTCAGAATAACCGCATTTATTTCTGCTTCTGAAAAATAACTAATTTCTTTTAATTTTTTGTTTACTAAAGAGCCCAATACGTCTCTGTCTTTTTTATTTAAAGTTCTAAATTTACCACTTGCCTCACCTAATGATATTTTTTTACCTTTAAAAACTATATACTGGTCAGACTGAAGTTTATTTTGTGACCGCACCCATAAGTCTCTTGATGTTAGTGATGTTAAGTTTAATATTTTTTCCTCTGGTTCTGATAGTTGGTATTTAGAGTTATCAAAGATTTGTTTTAGGAAGTAGGCATACTTTTCAAACCCTTTATCTTTTAGAATCTTTGTTTGTGTGTTTTTATCAATTTGCCCAAGCGCTATTCTAAAAAATAAAATTTTATTAGTCGCATTTGTTAACTTGTCTGATAATAGGTTTTGCAGTGCGCTAACTTTTTTATTTTTATTATCAGTATCACTTACTAGTCTTAAGTAAACCAGTGGATTTTTAAATCCATCTAGGTTTTCATAATCATTTAGTGCTGATTTTAAAATCTTGAAATCTTTTAAAAATTTTTTGTTGCTATATTTTTTTTCAAAACTCAAACAAGCCTTCTCTATTAGCTCAACATCTTTTCCAATTTGAGGGTCGTTGATAGATTTATAAAGCAGTGTTAGGTCCCACTTGGTCTTAATGTTTTCTTTATTCATAAATCAAATATAGCACTATTTTCGGGGGCTGTAAAAACAAAAAACCAGCCCTCAAAACGAAAGGGCTGGCAAGCTATGAATACAAGAACAGGTAGGATCTTATCTTCGCGAACGCATAGGCATTCGCGGTAGTTTAAAAATGTTTTTAAATTTTTGAAATTTACTGGGGCTTCCATTGAAATATTTTTTATCTAATTTGATGCATTCAATGTCAGCGTCGCGTTTTGAAATCTTTTTGTCTTCCGGCATGTTACTTTTTAGTTGTTCGGTGAAGATTTTTATTACTCACAACCTTTTTATTCAAAGGCTTTTTTGCATCAAAATCACCTTTTGGTTTTTGCTGCGGATTTTGAACTAATTCTTCAGGGGCTGGGATAACCGAACCTTCACTAAAACTAAAGGGGTTTTTCTCAATCATCCTTTTCTTGTCTCGTTTTTTTCTGGCTACTGGCATATGCTATAATTTTTCTGCCTGTATCATAACACCCGTTTGGGTTTTTAGCAAATGAAATTATTTAATTAAAACCCTCAGTAATTACTGAGGGTTTTAATATTTATTGTGTTTGATTTGTATTGTCTTCGTCGATCATTCGGTAAAGTTTTGTATTGCGTAAGCCTTTTTCAACAAACCATAATACTACGAATATAAATAGGGTCAGTATTGTGGCAATAACCGCAACATTGTATAGACCAAAACCAGCAGCCATACCAATACCAACTGATACCCATAGACCGGCTGATGAAGTCAAACCTACAACGCCGTCTTTTTTAACAAAAATTAAACCTGCGCAAATAAATCCAGCAGCTGAAACAACTTGAGCAGCAATACGTAGTGGGTCAAAATTAGTTACGCCCTGAAATTGGCTAATAATAATTAATGAAATAATAATAAATAAAGCTGAGCCCATTGAGATTAAGGCATATGTACGCATACCGGCAGTTTTGTGAGCCAAAATACGTTCTGTACCAACGAGCATGCCTAGCAACATGGCAACACCTAGGCGTGCACCAATTAGGGCTGTTTCGCTTGATAATAAATTTGCAAATAAATCTGTCATATTTATTATTATACTACTTCGTCTTCGATTAAGCCAAGTTTTACAAGTCTTGCGTGTATGCCACCAATTTTGCGTCCCATTTTTTTAGCTATTGCAGTTTGTGTTTGTCCACTATTAAATAATTCAATTAAAATCTTTTCCTCGTCTTCATTCCAACGCATTCCAGCCTTTGGATGTTTTTCGCGAATTTTTTCTAATTTGTTTTTTTCTTTTGACTCTTTGGTTCCTTCTTTAAGTTTTGACTCAAGATCTTGATCAACCCACACACCACCATTTTCAATAATAAATTTTTTGTGTAATTCGGTAATGTTTTGTTTTGAAATTTCGCTAAAGGCATTTTGTGCATCGACTGATTGTTCGCGAAATGTAACGTCTTGTTTTAAAATTTCGGGGTGCACCTGCATGGCTTTGTCGTTAATACCGATTATATGGAGGCCTGCAAGCCTGCGTACGCGCGATAAAGCCACATAGCCTTGCCCATATTCAAATACCTGCGATAGGTCCATTACAGCGCCATCTAGGCTCATACCTTGGCTTTTATGTACTGTTATAGCCCAAGCCAAACGCAGTGGTATTTGGTTTATTTGGGCTTTGATTTTGCCGTTCTCTTCAACGCTCCAGTCGACAGGTTCGACTGTTATGTTTTTGCCATTATGAATTTTAACAATTGGGTAGTTGGTGTCGTTTTCAAAATCAATAACTGTACCTAATGTGCCATTATAAAAGCCTTCGCGTGGACTGTTTTTAGTAAACATAACCACGGCGCCTTTTTTTAAACATAAATCTTCGGGCGACAAACAACCTTTGATTAATGCATTGACCAATGAATCTTTACCAGAACTTCGCATTGTGTGCGTACGCTCCTCGTCTTTAATTTTAGCTAGTTCATTATTATTGATGCGGTCAACATCGGCATTATGCGAAAATAGTTTTGTAATATTTTCATGATTATTGTTTGCACTTGTTTTACGCAAATTTATTTTATCGATATGTTCGGGCAGAACACGATTTGCGCGTATAGACGATAGTATGTCTAAAAAGTCATCGTCGTCTTGGCGATGTTGTTCGGTCAAATAGCAAATGATTGGCGAAAGCTTTTGCCAAGCTTTCGATTGGTAGGCAAATATTTTTAAGCTATCTAGCCGCCTTTGTTCATCGTCTTCTTCTTGAAAAAAAGTTTCTTGGCTGTATTCGTCAATAGTTTGATTATTATAAGAGTTATTTTGATTGTTGCTATAAAAATTATTCTTGACGATGGGTGGTAGTTGAAAAAAGTCTCCAACTAAAATAGTTTGCATACCGCCAAAAGGTTTTTGCACTTGCTTAACTTCCCTGCACACGGCATCGACCATGTCTAGCGTATTGGGCGAGAGCATTGAAATTTCATCAATAATTAAAACCGTGTTTTTTAAAATTCGCTTAACTACGTATTCGGTGCTGGCGATTTTATCAATTGCGTATTTATCAAGCGTGTTTTGTATACCAATACCCGACCATGAATGTATGGTCATACCGCCAATGTGTGTCGCGGCAATGCCGGTGCTGGCCGTTATAGCCGGTTCAATACCCTGCATGCGCAAATAGCGCACATAAGCATTGATAGTATGTGTTTTACCCGCCCCCGGCTCGCCAGTCAAAAATACATTGGCCCCAGTTTTTAAAATTGTGAGTGCTTCGCTTTGGGTCATGGCTAATAATTATACTATATTCTATGAATTGTTTTCAAAAATAAGTTGCTCAACTTTACCCTTAATTATATCTCTAATTTCGCAGGTTTTTTCGTATGGAACATCTTTTGGATTTTCTACATCCCACAAAATAACCTTGGGGTTGTTTTCTAAATAATCAGGCCAAGTATCCCTTTCAGCCATTACAATTACTGTGTCTGCGTTTTCAATAAGTTCAGGGTTTATTTGTTTTCGTACGCCTTGTGAATAGTCAAAACCAATCTCTTGCATGGCACGGATGTCGTCTTCTACTGAAATGCTTTTAATTTCGAAAATCTTTTGACCTTCAAATTCGCCAACACGAGTACCACAAGAGTCAGCAACACCTTTTCCATTACAAAGACTGTTATAAAATTCTTGTGCCATTTGGCTTCGCCCAATATTCCCCCTACAAACAAATAATATTTTCATCAATATCATTATACTACAGACAAACACCGCCACCAATTACTATATCGTTTTGGTAAAATACCACCGATTGGCCGGGTGATATTAACACTGGCTTTTCGAAAATGACTTGGATTTTGTCATTATTAAGTTCGTTTAAAACTTCGATTTTTACAAATTCGCCGTTGTAGCGATACAGGCCAAAAGTTTCGGCATTGTTTTCAATGTCTTTGCGAATAAAGCCTTTAGTTAATAAGTGTTCCTTTTTAGCAAAAGTTGTATTTATGATTTCGGTTGATACGGTGATTGTGTTTAGTTCGGCATTTTTGGCAATAATATAATACGGTTTTTCGTTGTTGGTTTTTTTGAAAACTTCAAATCCGTGGCGTTGGCCCAATGTGTAAACAATTGCACCATCGTGTTTACCTATTACGTTACCCTCTTCATCTAACACATCACCTTGTTTTAATTCGGTATAGTGCGATAGAAAATCTTTAATATCAATATGACCCAAAAAGCATACACCCTGACTGTCTTTTTTAGTAGCATTTGGTAAATTGTGTTTTTCAGCGATTACCCTAACCTCGTCTTTGTTTAAATCAGCTAGCGGGAAGAGCACATGCTCTAGATCAGCATTTTGCAAAGTCCATAAAAAATAAGTTTGGTCTTTGTTTTTATCAGTCGGGCGTTCCATAAAAAATAAACCTTTTTGCATAGAGCGTTTTGCATAGTGGCCCGTAGCAACAAAATCAGCCCCATTTTGTTTTGCAAAATTCCAAAAAACGCCAAATTTGACTTCGCGGTTGCATAGTATGTCAGGGTTAGGTGTTAGGCCTGCAACATAATCATTAACCATTTGCATGCCAACTAAATTCTTGTACTCGTCTTCGGCGTCGCACTCTAAAAATGGAATGTTTAAATGGGCGCATACGCGTATGGCATCGCGACGTTCGTCGCGCCAAGTGCATTCGATAAAGTCAGGTTGCCAGGTACGAATAAATACACCGGTTACGTCGTAACCTTGTTGTTTTAAAAGTATGGCCGAAACGGCGCTATCAACACCACCCGAAATACCAACAAAAACTTTTTGTTTTAGCCCTGAGGGCTTTTTATTCGTTAATAAGTTTAGGGAAAAGTTCATAAGTTGCATGGGCATCAGCCAAAGCTGTGTGTGCGTTAGAGTTTTTAATACCAAATAAATCGCACAGTGTTGAAAGCGAATATTTTTCAACCTGTTTATTAACCCCTAGGCGCGCATAAGCAACTGATAATGTGTCTATTTTATAAAAATGCATTTGGTTTTCGATACCTGTAACATGAAAGGCTTTGTCTATAAATAAATAGTCAAAACAGGCATTGTGGGCTACAAAAATACAGTCTTTGGTTTTGTCAGCAAATATTTTCATAGCTTCGGGTAATGAATAGGCAAAAATCCATTCAGCCGGTGTATAACCATTGACGCGCAAGGCTTGTGGGTCGGCATCAGAAATTCGTTCCGGCTTGATTTTAAGCTCGACTTCGTCAATGTGCTTTAGTTCAACTTTGTTGCCGTCCCAAACTTGGTCAGCCAAAACTATACCTATTTGAATAAGTTCGTGCTTGTCGGGGTTTAATCCTGTTGTTTCAACGTCAATAAAAGCTAGCCTGTGTTTTTTCATAATAAGTATTTAATATATCACAAAATTATTTTAAATAAAGCCTTTTGTTTTTAACATGTTCGGCATGTGTTTTGGCATAATAAACCGTGCCATCACTTGCGTGCAGGTAATACAGATAATCAGTTTTAGTTGGGTAAATAGCAGCTTGTATTGCCTTAATTCCTGGGTTACCTATGGGCCCCGGGGGTAGGCCTTTGTTTGTATAAGTATTATATGGTGACTTTATTTTTAAATCATTCAATGTTAGTTCGCTAGACTCTTTGCCTAATAAATAGTAAAAAGTCGCATCAACCTGTAGAGGCATATCTATGCGCAATCGATTTTGCAAAATACCTGAAATTATTTTAATATCTTCGTCGCCATTTGCCTCACGCTCTAAAATTGACGCCATAACTATAATGTCTTTTTGTTCAGACGGCATTATGCTGGTATTGAAAACATTTTTTGTTTTATTCTCAAAATTCAATTTCATTTTAGCTATCAGGTCGTCTTCGGTTTTGCCCGGGAATATTAAGTAAGTGTCTGGAAATAAATAACCCTCCATGCTTTCGGTTTTTTCAAGAAAGCGTGCCGAACTACAATTTACCAACACGGCTTCGCAACGTTTGGCAATATCGGCCCTGGTGTAGCCTTCGGGTATGGTAATTTTTAGCCTGTCTAGTCCAAAATTTGATCCAGTCAAACGAAGTGCAACAAATATTAAATTTACTGGTTTTTCGAAATAATATTCACCATCACTAATGCTTTTTTCGTTTTGTTTTAAAATTATTAAACCTTCAAATAAAAAGCGTGAACGAATATAACCTTCGTTTTTTAGTCTATACGAGATTACCCCTAACGGTGTGCCGTAACTAATTGTAAAACTTGATTTTTCAGGAAAGTTTTTAGGCGGGCTAATAAAATAAAATATCAAGTAAGCGACAAAAATAACCAAAACCAATTTGATAGTTTTTCTTATCAATTTTATAGTGCGATTTTGATTATTTTGCATGTCATCCATATTTATATAGGTAGATTAAACGGCGCCTCGACTTTTTTAGAATTAATACGCTTGAACGTTGGTGTTTGAATCGTAGTTGATGGTAGGTGGTAAATTGTGGCAATTTCTTCGCTAGTTAAAACCATACTATCGCGCTCTTTTTGGTATTTCAAATAGTGCCCTATTTTTTTATAGTCAAAACGAGGGTACCACCACCAACGAGCCTTGTAGGCTTTTAGCATAGACTTTTTCTTTTTAATCGGCACAATGCCGCGCATGTCTTCCCAAACAAAGTCGGGTCCACCGGTACCGCCATCTGATTTAAAGCTATTGAATTCAAGTGAGTTAAATTGGCGCAACACATTACCAAATTCGCCCGAAGTGTTTTTGTTGAATTTGTCTTTTTTGGCAATATATATGTGTCGCATGCCAATATCAAAACCAAGCTTTGTCATACTCCTTTCTAATGCATTTAAAACGCTTTCTTCCATTTTACTCATTCGAACTGGGACTGACGAACCCTCTTTGGGGTCGAACTTCTTTTTATAAGCTTCGACTTCTTTTTTGACAAGGTCTGTCCATTTACCTATTTTTATAATTTTCTTTTTAGTGACCTTGTCCTCTTCCTCTATTTCATATTTACCCCAGTTTGAAGGTCGAATAAGCATTTGAAACCAAACTTGCTCGCCTTTACCAATTGAACCCATCCATTCAATTAGTGGCGTTATAGGGTCTATTTTTTGATCTTCATCAAGAGAACCAACGGCTTTGTCTAGCCCGTAATCAATAAAGGTTTTGATTGGGTAAGGGTCTGCTTTTTCAAGCTTCCACTCACCGCCTGACAAGTCATATTCGCCATCGGGTTTATAGTCTGGCACTTCGGTCACATAATCATCAACTGTAAAAACCTCGGCTTGTGGGTATTGAGCATAAATCTGTGTTTCAATAAGTCTGGCAAATTTTTCGGGTGTGCGTATAAAAAAATGAACATTACCCTCGATTGAGGCAATTTCTAATGAAAACCACAGAGGTTTATTGCCCGACCAATATTTGTGTACCCAGTTTGAATAACCACCTGTTTGATAAAGGGCGTTAATTATGACCATCTCCATAGCAGCTGGCGAGCGACGAATTTCTTGGGGTACCTTGATCTCTAAAAGCTTCCAATTTAGACCCATATAAAAAAGCTCGTTAATATACCAATTCCAAACACGCCAAGCCATAACGACTAAAAGTATTGGTGCCCAAATATGAGCCGTTCTATATAGTATTTCTAAAACAGAATTCATATTATTTTAAATAAATTGTAAAACTGGCAACCTGTAAACCATCGATACTTCGCAAGTAAAGCAAGCCTAAATCGTTGGTTGACGGCCTTTTTAAGCCTACTGTTAACTTAAATTTTCCATCGGGTGCAACAGGTACGTTTATAACGTCTGTTAATGAATAGTTATTTGAGTCCAATATTTCTAGTGTGCCAATGAAGCCATTTTGCGCATTCCAACCACAACCAGTTGCTTGACCTGAGAATTCAAAAATATTTTTAACGTGGGTGGTTGGTGTTGGGGTGTCGATTTGAATACCACAACCAGTAAAAGGATAATTTATATCGGGACTGTATTTTGATTGGTCCAACATTTGTTTAGCATTTGCAGCACTTTTTTTTGAAACAACTACTTTGTTATTTTTAAAATAACCAAATAAAATGATTATAATAAATACGCCTAAAATTATTACAAAAATATTTGCCATCCCTTTTTGTTTCATATTTTTATTATAACACAAATCAAAAAACCGCACATATTGTACGGTTTTTTGATTTAGATAGATTAAGCGTTAACGTATAGGTCTTGCTTGTTCTTTTTAAAGTATTTGGCGTTTTGTAGATTGACGATAATTGTGTTTTTCTTCAAATATCGTTCCTTCATAACGTGTTCGATTATGTCGTCTTTTGACATTGGGCCATATTTTTTGATGATGTCACGAATAACTTCGCGAACAATACCCGGTTTGTAACCCCATTCAGACAGAGCATAGAAGCCTCGGCCAACCAAAACAAAACGTTTGTCTTTGATTAGTTCATTGTGACATGTTGCTACATGAGTCTTTTTACCAAAAGTGTCTTGGATTTTTTTAGCAACTTCACGAAAGTGAAGTGGTGAGCCGTGTTTGCGCATAACTAGGTATGCATAGTCGCGAATTCCACGAGTTTTAACATTTGATGAATCAGTTTTACCCCATTCACCTAGTGGATTTTTACCAATTTTTTTAGATAGACCCAACCAACGTTTTGCGATTTCTTCGTTGCGGTATTCCTCTGACAAGTCTTTCATTGTTTTAAGGAAGCGGTCAACGATTTCGATTTCAGATAGAAGTTCAGTATCAGATAGTGACGAGTATAGGTTCTTTAACGAAGAGTGAACTTTTTCAGATACACCTGAATCAACAGTCCAACGTGAATGAAAATCTTCATCTTCTTTGTGCTTTGTAAAATAGTCTGACAAAACTAAATAGAAGTGTATATGGTTTTGAACGTTTTTGTCTTTTGAAACATGAGATAGGAAGTCTTCTTCTTTAACTAGTACGCCATATTCGTCAAGCATACCTTTTAGTTCTTCGAATGTTTTTTGTTCGTTTTTAAAGGCGTCTGATTTTCGAATTGTTGTTAGTGCTGCGTTTTCGATTTGACGAACGCGTTCACGAGTAATTCCATAGCTTTGACCAATAGACTCTAGGGTCTTTGGTGTGGCATCGTCGCCCAAACCGAATCGGTGAAAGACAACATCATATGCCCTTTGTTGTAGATTCGAAAGAATCTTTTTAGTGACCTGTTTTGGTTTAAATGTTATTTGTTGTGCCATATTACTTCTATACTTAATAAGTTATTGTATTCATAGTATCATATCTATTAAATTCGTCAACCCCCAATTGGTGGAAAACTTTTTTAGGTAAATTTGCCCTGAATTACTTAGATCGGCCGGCTTTGTTTCGTTCAGTTTCAGTTAAATATTTTTTACGTAACCGAACTGATTTTGGTGTAATTTCTAGGTATTCATCAGCGTTCATAACCTCAAGCCCACGCTCGATCGACAAAGTCATTGGTGGTTTTAGGTATATAGCATCATCGGTTCCAGATGCTCGAACGTTGGTTAATTGCTTACCTTTAACTGCGTTAACAATCATGTCTTCGCCTTTTGATGTGTTACCGATAACCATACCTTCGTATAGCGCCTCGGCATGACCAATGTATAAAATACCACGATCTTGTAGGTTAGCTAGTGCATAACCTGCGGCGGCACCCGTGATCATTGAGATCATAGAACCAACATCACGTTTTTCAATCTCGCCAGCATATGCACGAAAACCGACAAAGCGTGATGCAAGTATGCCTTCACCTTTTGTGTCAACAACGAATTGACTGCGGTAACCTAATAGCCCACGAGTTGGCATTTCGATTAAGATTCTAGTGCTACCCTCTTTTTCAAACATGTTCATTATCAAGCCTTTGCGTTTTGTAAGTTTTTCGATAACTGCGCCAGAGAATTCAGTTGGCACATCGATTGTAACTTCCTCAAAAGGCTCCATTTTGTGACCATCTTCAATTTTGGTAATAACTTGTGGTTGAGAAACTTGCAGTTCGTAACCTTCGCGGCGCATTTGTTCAAGCAATACTGAAATGTGTAGTTCGCCTCGGCCTGAAACATAAAATACGTCTTGGTCAAAAGTAACTTTTAGGCCCACGTTGATTTCAAGCTCGCGTTCTAGACGATCGCGAATTTGACGAGAAGTAACGAATTTACCCTCGCGTCCAGCAAACGGTGAATCGTTAACTAAAAAGTTAAGTGTAATTGTTGGTTCATCAATTGCAATTGCAGGCATGGGTTCGGTTGTAGCGTCTTTGACGATAGTCTCACCAATTGAAACATCGGTAAAGCCAGCCACAATACCAATATCGCCAGCTACTAGGCTTTGAACTTCTTTGCGTTCAAGCCCATTAAATGTAAACAGTTTTGTAATGCGAGCTGTTTTAGTTTCAGTATAAGGTGAAATTGTGGTCATCATACTGCCACTAATTAATTCGCCGCTGTATACACGAACGATACCTAAACGACCCAAGAAATTGTCATAGCCTAGGTTAAAAACTTGAGCTTTTGGTTCGTCAGTTGGGCTGGTGTCTTTGTTGGCTGGTTTGACTTCTTCTAGTATTAAATCAAGTAGCGGAGTCGTGTCTTTGCGTTCGTCTTCAAGATTGCGTATTGCAACACCGTCGCGACCAATAGCGTAAATTGTTTTGAATTCGATTTGTTCGTCTTTGGCGCCAAGTTCGATAAATAGTTCTAAAACTTCATCATGAACACGCGCAGGGTTTGCGGCTGGTTTATCGATTTTGTTGATAACCACAATTGGTTGAATACCTAACTCTAAAGATTTTTTTAAAACGAAACGAGTTTGTGGCATTGGACCCTCTTGGGCGTCAACTAGCAATAGAACTGAATCAATTGAGCGAAGTACTCGCTCAACTTCACTACCGAAATCGGCGTGACCCGGTGTGTCGACAATATTAATTTTTGTATCTTTGTAAAATAAAGATGTGTTTTTAGCATAAATAGTGATTCCACGCTCTTTTTCAAGATCATTTGAATCCATCGATGCACCCTCGGCGGTCATACCCATTTGGCGCATTATAGAGTCAACCAAAGTTGTTTTACCATGGTCAACGTGCGCAATAATTGCAATGTTTCTGATTTCCATAGGCACAAGTCTAACACAAAAATTTCAATTTGGAAAGTGTATAGCGTTTCTATACCTTTGTTTATGAAGATATTTTTGTTTTATAAAAACAACGAGTACAAAGCCTGTGGTATTTTGGTTTTTTATTTGACAAAAAACATAAAACTGTTACTATATATGTAGAAATTAAAAAATAAACAATGTTAAAATCAACTGAAGTCTTCGAAAAAACCGGTGATTTTCACTCGGTATCTAAACAAACATTCTACGGAATGGTATCAGGGTTTACAATTTATGGACTAATCGGATCAGCGGTAGCGGCTCATTTAGCAAACCAGTCTGGTTTTGTGCCGGGATGGGTATCAGTAGTTATCTTGGGACTCATTGCCCCAATTATTGGTATCATTATCGCATCTGTGTCTAATAATTGGTTTATCTCCTTTATTGGATACAACCTAGTGTTAGTACCCCTTGGTATAATACTTGGACCTGTTTTAAACAGGTATCACGCCGATGTTGTACAAAATGCGTGCGCGTTAACAGCGGTTATTACATTTGCAATGGGTTTAGCTGGAACCTTACTGCCGAACATTTTTTCAAAACTTGGCTCGGCATTATTTTTTAGCTTATGCTCTTTACTACTTGTTAGAATCGCTGGTATTTTTATACCTGAACTTAATGCGCTTAGTATTATTGATTACATTGCCGCTGGAATATTTAGTCTTTATATTGGCTATGACATGTATCGAGCAAGTGTGGTGGAACGCAATATGGATAATGCTATAGATATTGCATTGAGCTTATATTTAGACATAGTAAATCTATTTCTTGAGATACTAAAAATTACTGGCGACGGCGACGATGATTAAATAGTTAAATTTTAACCCCCTACAAAGAAATGTGTCTGTAGGGGGTTTTATAATTAAATTTTATTTAATAGCTTCAACTGCAGCAATGTTTGAAATATTATCTAGGTACACAATCGTTTTATTTGCCTTCCATACTATGTACATAGCCGAAATTGAGCCAAATAGTGTCAGTATTAGTAAAAAAAATACGTCTTTGTTATGGTGAGTTGAAAAATCCATAAATTAGTAATATTAGTTTAACACCTCTTTATTATAATTTAAAATTTTATCCATAAACGGTGCTAGTTTAGTATTTAAATCGGCCTCATTGATATTTAAAAAGTTTGGATCACTAGTTAAATTATACCAAGGCCTAACTTTGTCATATTCGTAACTGTCAAAAATTAATACTGGTGTTCCGTGCACAGCAACGCTTTTGCCATCGGGTGTTAATTGCCATTGATTAACAAAATCATACATCCATTTGGCGTCGACTTCGCGCATGCGAATGCATGAATGACTAGCTGGGTAGCCCGGCAGTTCGTATTGATGCATTGAAATGCCGTCGAAATTGTCTAAATTTACAACCCATGGCAGTATCCATGAACTATCAACGGTGCTAGTAGATTTTTTAGCCTTCCAATTTGCAGTAAATAAACCGTTTGGAGTTTGGGTTGATTTTTTACCGGTACTAACTGGGGCTGAATATACTAACGCACCATTTTCATAAGCGGCAATGTACTGAATTTTTTGTGAGATTAAAATCATTTTTGGCACAGTACTTAGTTGGGGTATGTTTTTTGGGAATGGTGAATAATCTAGCAAAAAATTTTGCAAATTATCAGGGAAGGTTTTAGGTACCACTAGCTTTGTGCTCTTGCCCACGAATTTAGAATCAATATGGTTTATAGCTAAAACCAGTTTAAATTTTTCATCAGTACCGTTTGCGCCTAAGTCTTTTTTTAGTTTAGCCAAAGTGTCAATTTCAGATATTGTATATAGGTAGTAGTCACCTATTTCAGGTATTTCAGTGACTACCGGCGTGACGGGGTCAGGCGCAGGAGTGTTTACATTGATTGCAACCTGGTTTTGAATAGAATTTTTTTGTGAGAATGCTGATATATTAATTAGATCTGTTTTAAAAAAATAATATAAAACAAAAGCAATAAGAAGAATTGCTAAAATAATTAAAATACTTTGCTTTTTTAGTCTCATTCTAAAAATAATATCACAAAATTAACCACAAACCTATGTGACTGGTGCCTAAAAAGCTTATATGGTAAAATTAAATTATATGGAAAGAATGACACCAGGAGGAAAATTTGAAATCGTAAAAAAATACGTAGAACAAAAAGAAGAAAAGGCTCTTAAAAAGTGTCTTGCTGAATTAATGAAAAGATCTGAACAGATCGGTTTTGGTGACAATGCCGTAGTTTTGGGTATTAAAGATAAACACTTTGGTGATGTTTGCATGAAAAAAATGAAAAAAGTGCCAAAAATTTTATGCAATGATATTGATACCGAATTCGAATATCAACAAGAGGTTGGTGCACTAGGGGTACGGGTACCTAAACTAATTGCGTATATTAAAGATACAGAAACAGGAGACTTTTATATATTAATGGAGAAGATAAATGGCCCAACCCCTGGTGATATAATAATGGGCCTTGCTCCAATACCTGAAAACTATGATCACGATAAGTATTGGGCAAAAGTTGACCAGTATTTAGACATAATGCATGAAAACGGTATTCACCACAGAGATTTACATAAAAAGAACCTGATGATTGATACCGAAGATGATTGCAACCCCGTAATGATTGATTTCGGTACAGCAGGTAGGGCTTTTGGATCAGAAGATGACCCTTATAAAGAAACTGTACCTGTATTAAACGAAGCCACCGGTAAATACGAGGTCACTAGGGGCTATTTTCAGCAAGACAAGCGCAAGGTCGAGTGGACCAAGAACGAAATGGCTAAGCTATTGCGTAATTAGAAAATTAATGTATAATAATAAAAAATAAGTTATGTTTGCAAAAGAAGATGCTGAATTTAAAGAGAGGGTCCGTGTAAGAGTTAATGAGATGTTAAGCTCTGATGGTGATGTTAAGGTGTTCCCACTTGGTGGTAAACCTTTTGGCGATTTGCAAATATCACTAGAAGCTAGTGAAAACTCATTAAAATTCTTCGAGTTCCCTGAAGATGAAAAACTGAAGGGCTTGAGTATATGCATACTTGGCCCCGAAGACAACTAGTAAAATCCCCTTTGGATTAAAAACCCGTTCAGTATTGAACGGGTTTTTTGTTTTTGACAAAAAGGGTTTTTTACAATAGACTTAGGTCAGAAAAATTAAAAAACTAAATATGCAAAACCTAAAAATCCCCTACCCTAAACAGTTATTTATTCTTGGAAATGATCTAAGACTTGGCAAAGCAGTCGCTGAAGAGCTTGATAATATTGAGCCCGGAGGTGTACACATTCAAGACTTTTCTGATGGCGAAAGCATCCCGCACCAAACTGAAACCGTTCGTGGACGCGACGTATTTATTATTTTTACAAGCCAGAATGGGCCTGAAACTGGGCACTGGTTAACACAGTATCTACGTTTTATATGGTGTATTTCGGTTGGTCGTCCACACAAGATTACAGTCATCATTCCAAAATTACCCCACCAAAGACAAGATGTTATGGACAGAAAAAATCGAAAACCAAAACTTACTGGATTGTTTCCAAGGCTATTTCAAAGTATTGGCGTAGATCAAATCGTTGTTTGTAAGCTACACAATCCAGCTAGTCAAAGTGATGATCCTCCAATGGAAGAAATTGACACAACAATGCTTATTATTGACCACATCAGGTCAAAATACCCAGACATGTCACGCTTGGCTATTGGCGCCGGTGACCTGGGTGGTTCGAAGTATGGCAGAGTAGTTGCCAATGAATTTAATGTACCCCTGATAATAACCGACAAAGTTAGAGACCAGAAAGCTTCAGATCAAACAAAGGTAATGCAAGTTTATGCGCAGGGTATAATTTCTGAGCAGATAGACTCTATTGAGTTTGTTGATGATCTTATTAGCACATTTAGTACTCTGAAAAATGCGGCCGAAGCAGTTAGTGAAAAGTATCCTCATATCAAAAATTTTGGAGCTACTGCCACGCATCCTGATTTCGGTGAAGAAACATCTAAAAACATTATTGAATCTAAATTTCAATCAGTTTGTGTTACTGACACAGTGCCGGTAAGTGATGACTTTATCAAGACCATTGAGTCAGCAGGTAAAAAAATCATTATTATGTCTGTAGCAAAATGGATAGCCAGAACCATTGATAACCTGCACAACGGTGAATCGGTTTCAGCTCTTTGGTTAGATAATGGCGAAAAAAAAGTAGCACAATCAAATTAATACAAGAGTCCTTCGTACGCGAAGGGCTTTTTTATTTATAAAAAATTGATTATGGGGTATAATTTACATATGAACAAATTTCGCAAAATTCTAAGTGTAACGATTCTTGCAGTATATTTTATAGGTCTAGTTTATATTATGAACAATAGCACCCAAATTGCTGTTAAATACGATCAGTCAGCACTGCCACTTATAATAGACTATGTTTTTTATGCTAGTATTGCAGCCCTGGTTTTTCATTACATAAAACTATTTTTAAAATCAAATAAATCTGAACATGACTTTGCCGTAATAGTGAACCATAGCTTTAGAACCTCACTAACTAGAATATTATGGACCGCAAATGAGCTTAAAAGCACCGAATCATACACCGAAAGGCAAAACTATATTCAAGACATTGAAAATGCATCTGACCGATTATTGGCGGTTGTAGACACATTTTTGGGTATTATTGATGTGCGCGATGTTTCAAGTTATACATTCAAGGCTGTTTCAATTCGAGAAATAGTCGAAGAGTCGCTTTTAAAACATGCGGGTTTAATTAATAAAAAAGGTATACAAATGAATGTATCGATTTTTGATAAAATGCCTTTATTAACTGCCGACCTAAAAAGAATTTCATTTGTTATAGATGTTTTAATTGAAAATGCTCTGACCTATACACCAAACAATGGCCAAATCAATGTCGATTGCAAAAACCAAGGTAAAAGTATTTTATTTTTCGTACAAGATAACGGTATAGGCTTAAATATGGTTGATAAAATGAAAGTCTTTTCAAAGTTCTACCGTGGCGACCGAGCACAAGCGTTAAATTCATACGGTATGGGATTGGGGCTATATCTATCAAAAATCATAATCAACAGGCACGGTGGTAAAATGTATGCTGAATCGGGCGGTGTAGACAAAGGTTCAACATTTTTCATGGAATTGCCTTTGAATCAGTAGCCATACAGATATAAAGTAAAAAACCTCATACAATATGAGGTTTTTTAAATATTGCCCGGTAACCAGTCAATTAGTTTTTTGCGGTGTACATCGAGTGACCATGAATTACTGTCTTTAAATAGCGATTCATGAGAATCTTTGAATTTTTTAAGCAGTGGCGCTGTCGCTTTTGGAAAGCTTTCAGGCATATTTTTATTAAAAGACTCTAAAAACACACCCAGGGTTAGCTGTTCTTGGCTAGTTAATAGATCTTGCTCGTATTTCTTCATGAATTTATTTTAACATAAAAAATAGATTTACGCAAATATGAAAAAACCCTGCAAATAATGCAGGGTTTTTTCAAAAACGAACTAATACTTTCGTATTATGCGCGTTGTACGTTTACAGCACCAGTCTTTTCTTCACCACGGATGTTAGTAGTTTCAATTTCAAATGTAACTGAATCACCTTCATTTAGGTCGTTAAAGTCTGCGCCAACTAGGTTGTTACCATGAAAGAAAACGTCCTTTCCAGTTGATTCATCAAGGATGAAACCGAAAAGCTTTTCTTTAACAAGTTTTTTTATAGTACCTTTCATTAGATTTTTTTCATAAATAATAATATACAAATAGATATAATGAGAGAGACTACTTCTAAAAAATCGCTTTGTCTTTATATACTATCATAGATACTTATTTTAGTCAAGTCAAGGTGTGGGTAAAACCCGTATTACCCATCTCCTGCAGATAATATAGGTATTAAAAAACGGGTCTTTTGGACCCGTTCAAAGAAGAACTTTAGCTTTACACTTACTTGATGACTAGTTTTTGCGCCTTGGTAAAGTGTCGCGAAGCAATTTGCACACAGTACACCCCCTTGGTTAAATCGTTGACCTCAAAAATGTTACTACCGGTGAAATCTTTGGTGAAAACAACCTCACCTAATGGGCTAATCACTAAAAGTTTGGATTCACTGAACTCATCAAAATTAGTAAGGTTAAAAATAACGCTTTGACCCGCATTAGCTGGGTTTGGGTAAAAACCAACAATTGGTTCGCTACTGATTTTAACGACCGGCGAATAATCAAACTTGCCATCAAAATCAATTTGTTTTACACGATAATAGCGAACATTGTTCGCATGGTCGTATAAATTAACCTTTACTGAGTAATCAACCCTTTCAGACGAATTACGTTTACCCTTTACACCACCAACATTTTTCCACTGAATAGCATCGTAAGATTGTTCAACAATGAACGTATCATTGTTTGTTTCTGTGAACGTTGTAAAGCTGACTTCGTCAGAATTTTTAACGTTCTTGACTGAAATATGGCCAAAGGTAACGGGCGTAGCGCACTGAATGTGTGGCGCACAAATACTATTGTAAACAACAGTTGTACCATACTTTAACAGCGCGTCATTTTTAGTGACACCAAAAGTATCGTTTAATACAAAGAATCCTTGTAACGAATCACCTTTTTTAACACCACAGTCATATTTCATGACCCATGGCTTACCAGATACTGAACCATCTTGGCCCAGCTTCCAACACGAGTTGTAGTCTAAACCACTGGTGTCTACAGTGTTTGTGTACGTGCCCCCACCATAAAATTTAGTAAGGCACGTGCCGACAAATACATCAAAATGGCTTAAGTCTTTGGGCGTTGAAGCCCAGAACTTGTAGTAAAAAGTCGTCTTCCCTGTTGAGGGAAAGTCAGTTGCATGCTTGATAAGCTCCAATTTACCACCACCTGAAAAAGTGGCGATGTTTTTTGTGCACTGGGCTTTAGCTTTAAATCCAAAAATGAAACTTAGCATAACCAGTGCGCATACAGAAAAGTAAAAAATCTTGTCTTTTTTTGTCATATTTAATTTTATAGAATAGTTCAAGTACTATGATAGCACAAATAGCGGTAATGTCAACATTTGCACACTAAAAATACCCTTTTCAAGTAAGGGCATTTTTATTTTTTAGTGCTAGTTATTCAGTAGTTATGCCATCAAATTCAGCCTCGTTATCCATCGCTTCTTGTTTGGTTTCGCGCACAATAGCGTCTTTATGGTGCGCTGGCGAGTAGATTGTGTATAGTTTTAAATCATCAGTTGATGAAGTATTTATAATGTTATGCTCAGCTCCAGCTGGTACAACGATTGCTGAACCATCACTAACTTCATATACGTTACCATTAATAATACATTGCCCTGTACCCTGTTCGAATCTGAAAAATTGGTCATTGTCGGGGTGCACCTCCATACCAATGTCTTCGTTTGGACGCAAACTCATTAAAACTAATTGACTATGTTTACCAGTATACAAAACCTTGCGAAAGTTGTTATTCGCAACGGTTTCGTTTTCGATATTTATATTAAATCCTTTCATATCTATTAATTATACCACGTAAATTAAAAAACTACTTTATTAAAGTAGTTTTTTAATTTTTAGGCTTTCTTTGTGACCTTTTTTGATACTTTACCGCGAAGCTTTTTAGCGGCCTTTACAGCTAGCATTGTTTTTTTAACAGCTAATCGCTTAACTGTTTTATGTGGACCTTTTGGGTGTTTTAATTTACCGATAGAACCTTGTCTTTTTGCCATGTTTTTTTAAATTTAAAAATTATAATTAGTGATTACAGTATATCACAAAAATTATTTTATAAAAGCCTTTAATTAGTGTGTTTTTTAGTAACTTTGTTTACCATTATTATAAAAGTCATGAACGAATTCATAATAATCATAACGATTGAATGCAAAACTGTGGCAATATTATAGGCTTGAAGTGAGAATAGGGTCAGTATGTGGCGCAAAACATTCATGCTGTATAGTAACGGGGTTTCAGATTTTGGATGTTGCCAAGTTTTGCGTAGCGTTGGTATAAATGCGACAAAATCAATTGCGACCACGATAATCACTGAAATTGTCGGGTCTTTGGTTAGTATCCAAGGTATAAAACCTAGCAAGGCTATGCATAAAAACAATGTATCAATTTTTCGAATTTGTTTGAACCCATACTGCAATGAAAATATAAAAATAATAATTGTAAAGATTTCAGCAACACCCGTTGGTAGTGCACCAATACCAGCACCTTTTTGTAAAGCCCCAAAAAATGTAGTTAACGATACCAATGTCCAAACAAGCCAAGTATAAGGGTGAGGCTTTACCCGCTTTTTAATAACGTCACGCAAATAAGGTATGTTGCCCGCAAATGCAATTAGGGCGGCTATTATGGCCAAAGATTCCTTCATATCTATCTATTTTAACACACAAAGGTGTATACTTATATATATGACTTACAACATACATCCAATTTTTGTGCACTTCCCTATTGCATTTTTATTAATTTATTCATTTGTTAAAATAGTCCCTTTTTATAAATGGTTGCCTAATGTTGCCTGGGCGCAAATACAACGAGCCTTATTACTTGTTGGTGTACTAGGCGCATTTGTTGCAAGCTCTACTGGCGAATTGGCTGAAGAACTAGTTAACCCGAATCATCAATTAGTTGAAATGCACTCAACGTTTGCTAGCGTTTCAACTTGGGTATATGCACTATTACTGGTGGGTGAAGTATTAATTTTATTAATACCAATAATTACCCAAAAATTAAACTTACCGCAAATTGTAAAGTTTTTAACTTTTGCAAAAGATCTTTTAACCCACAAAGTAGTTTCAGGTGTGCTAGCCTTTGTTGGACTAATCACTATTACAGTTACCGGTCTGTTGGGCGGTGTTATGGTTTACGGCACATCGGCTGACCCACTGGCCGGTATTGTGTTAAAAATACTGGGCATAAACTTTTAAACAGTATTATTTTGCCAAAAGTGCTAAAATTAAAGTATTAGTAGTTTAGTTTAAAATATATGGAAAACATCAAAATAAACTTAAAAGCCACTGGTTTTGAAATGACAGATGCTATATCAGACTATGTAATTAATAGGGTTACAAATTTAGGCAAACTACTCTCAAGCACTAATACCGACGTTCTCGTTGAGTTTGAGGTTGCTAAAACTACAAACCACCACAACCATGCTAATGATTTATTCAAAGCTGAGTGTATGGTTAATTTTAAAGGTAAAACATATCGTGCAACATCAAACGAGCCCGATATGTACACAGCAATCGATACAGTTAAAGACACGATCTTTAATGAAATTAAAAAAGGTAAAGACCGATCAAGAAATATATTTATTCGAGGAGCTAGAAGTATAAAAAACTTGTTGCGCAAACACTAGCAATAAAAAAACCACCAATTGTTGGTGGTTTTTTTATTGCAGATTGTAATTGCTTGTGGGTGGATTAAGGTTTTCTTAGGTAAATTTTAAAACCAGTAAAGGTTAAATAGTAGGCTAAAATGACTACAACGTACGTCATCCACATAGGTGTTACAAAATCTCCAACCAGTATTTGCCATTCGAAAAAAATTCTAAAGCTTTGAACGATACTGACTGTTAGAAATATAAGCGAGGCGATTAAAACAAATATTCTAGTACTCATAACTTAAGGATTTTTTATAATAATTCTTTGTGTAACGGGACCTAGTATACCTGTAGGAGTTAATCCTATTGTTTTTTGGAACCTTTTTAGGGCAGCTCTTGTCTTTATACCGAAATAAGCGTTTTCTTTACCTTTTGAGCCAACACCTGATTTTGACACAGGGAAGCCGTTGTTATTTAAGTATACTTGCAACGCATAAACACCTTCATCTTTCATGCCAAATTTAAGGTTTTTAGTAAATACAAATTGATTCTTTTTAACTATCTCTTCAGGAGTGCTCTTGTTTGTTTCGGGCTGGGTGGGCTTTGTTTCGGTTTTGACCGGTTCTACGGGTTTGGTTTTTTCAGTTTCAGTTTTAACTGGGTCTGGTTGTTTGCTTGGTATTGGGTCTGGGTCTTTCTTGACCGGGTCAGTGCTTTTATTAGGATTTGTGTCAGGAGAGATTGTAACCGTTACTACATAATTTTGAGTAGAGCTATCAGCTGCAGTTACGGTATAGGTCACAGGATTTGTAAAATTTTGAGCGACACCTGTATTTGGGCTGATTGATGTACCAGTAGTCACAACAGTTGGTATAAGAGATGTAACGTTTGTCCCAAATGGCACAGTTAAAGATATAGTTTTATTTGAATCATTTATTGTTCCAGTAACAGCAGGTGTCCCAAAATTAAATGAGGTGATCGCTTTTGTCGTAGAAAGTTGTTGAGCAGGTGGGTTTAAGCCTCTTATTCTTTGTAGCCTACTTTCATTTGAACCAACAGCCATATACAAGTCGTCTCCTACAAATTCCATAGCAGTAATATAACTACTTGCCGTAGTAACCGAAGTACGGGTGCCATCACTCGGATTAATTTTAATTAATTCATTAGTATTACCTGTTGTGTAGATCATACCGTCACGAGCTTTGATCATAAATTGATCTGCTCCGTTTGTAGACCCAAATATAGTACCTGTTACAACCATTGGTGACCATGACGCATGTGTGCCGCTTGCATCAACTTTATACATAGTATACTGACCAAATGCAGGATAGCCTTTAACGATTCCCAGTATTCCTCCATCATTTGTGTCAATAATTGTACCCTGGCTATCAGAGTTTGCTACTGGTGAAAATGAATTTGTTACGGTGTGTGTGTTAGTATCAAATATATAGACTTTTCCTACTGTATTAGTACAACCAAATGATCCAGCCTCTCCACTACCCGCATAAGCAATAGTTTTGCCGTCTGACAACAATGCAAATCCACTTGGCGCATCGCAAGTAAGCGCGTGATAGCTTGTCGCTCCACTTGTTGGATTTATCCATCCAATATCTCCACCTCCTCGGTTGCCACGCTTATAATCAGATGCAATATACAAATTCCCATTTGATGCTACTTTTGTATAATAATGATACTTACCC
The DNA here is from genome assembly GCA_964591475.1 of uncultured Candidatus Saccharibacteria bacterium. GTDB lineage: Bacteria > Patescibacteriota > Minisyncoccia > Phycocordibacterales > UBA9973 > MFUC01. The sequence goes on along the minus strand of CAZQAX010000003.1, from coordinate 7,293 downwards.
ATTCCTGCGAAAGCTACACATGGATTTGATGGCGATGAAACATTACAAAACGTTTGTGTTGATGACCCCATAACCGTCCAAGGTAGTGACGTGTTATATCTATAAGTATTAGCTGTGTATCCAGAAAGATATAGATATTGCCCTACCGGAGTTGCTGCATAAGTACTTTGTGGTGTACGACCTAAAACCGTACTTGAGCTACCGTTAAATATTGAGTTTGGTCCATACGAACCACCTATTAAATATGCATTAGTATCATCTTTAGCTTTGATGCGTTTTATTTGGGCATCTTTCATTAATATTGACTGAGTTACCTGTGTCCAATTTCCAGAACCAGCGGGGTAACGATATGATAGTGTTGAAATTCCACCATTACTCGTGTCAACCTCTACACCTGAAGCATCAATATCAACTCCAAAAACCGAAGCGGCTTGAGCATAAGAGTCGCCATCAGTTGAGTAAACATTTGAAGGGAAAAACCAAGATCTTAGCGGTGGAGGGGTGCCCTTGGTTGTTGGACATTGGCCATTTGTATTATCAATACGGTATGAGTTGTACCATATTTGGGTTCCATCAACAGATGCAGCAACTTTGCCACTAGGTAGTAAGCTGTCTTTGTCACAAGAAGCTGACAAGCTACCGTCACTGCGGTTTAAGATGGCTAACCACCAAGAATTCGTACTAGTGTCACGCATTAATGTATATATAAAATTAGCGTCAACAACAATGTTACTAACCATGCGAGATGCACAACCACTACATGTTGGATTACCAGCTGGTGGGTCAACAATACCAAAGTCTCTTATATTCCCAGTTGCGGGATCAATTTCATATACAGTACCTCTATGTGCTGTTCCGGCATAAACCATACCATCAGCGGCAGTATACGCACTTTGAGTTCCCGTAGAATTACCACAGCCATTATTTGAACCGGCTTGTTTGAGCTCTTTGATGGTTCCCGCAGTTATGTCGTACTGCCACACTGAACAAGAATCGCCTACGAATACAAAAAGACTATTCCCAGATAAAGCCTTTGGGCTACCCCCAAGCCCGCCCTTGCCAATATTGAAATATCTTTTTTCACCTGTTTTTAAATTCACATCAATAAATTGAGCTCTACCACTAAAAACCACAAACCAGTGTGGGTCTCCATTGGCATCAAAAAACATTGACCCTGGACCTGATCCTAATTGTTGAAACTGTATTCCAAGGTCTTCAATAGCTGTATTGGCGGCATTCGAAATACCAGCCCTAATTCCAAAAAAAACAACAACTGCACATATTAAAAAATGTAAAAATAAATCAGCTTTTTTGCTAAAGGTAAAGTTACGTAAACCAAAGGGTTTTGTCGTACCAGCCCCCTTTACATCATCTATAAAATTTGGGTTCATATACTGATTATTGTACCAAGCTTGATATATGTAAACAATACCCCGCAAGTCTAATTAAATAAAAATAAAAAGTTTGACTTGTGTAAAAATTAGTGATAAAAATAAAAAAGTTAACTTATTTTGAACATTTAAAAAAGTCCTTAGGAGGGGCTTACTCATGAGTAAAGAAAAAGAAACATTTTATTTCCCTATTGCTATTGTATTAATCTTTTTAACAGCCGTAATTACTGGTTTTGTACAGTATGGTTTTTCTTTTGGAGCCTTTGGTGTTTTTTTGATTTCAGTTATTGTTTGTGGATCCTTGGCAGGAATTGATTCTAACATTAGAGGAGAAATTTCTTCTTTTAAAAATCCACTAGAAATATCTGCGCAAGACGCTGGCCGAATTGTTAGGATAAAAAAAATCAAAGATGACAAGATTGGTTTAGTTGACTATGGGTACAGTAGCGAATATGGCGCCCGAGACACGTCAACAGCCCTATGGTACAAAAGTAGCTGCTTTCCAAAAAATCTTCAAAACATTGGCATGGTTTTAAAAATTGAATCAACTAAAAATGATTTGGTTTTTAAAAAAGTCCAGGTCAATGGCTGGATAGCTAGTGTTAAATTTGAAACAAAAGACAAAGAACCACTAGAGGTTTTAGACGAAGAATTTACAGTCAATTAAGTAAAGCGCCCTATTGGGTGCTTTTTTAATTCTATTAAGCCTCTACAATTGTTTTGAAACCACCATATGCAAATCTGTTCATATCAAAAGGCATTGGGAAGTTTTCATATCTTTTTCTATTTTCGGGGCTATCCATTTCTTTCATCACTTTTTTGTTTACTGCGTCACGGTGAGCTTTGGATTTAAAAACAATATATGAAAATATAACTGTTTCATTAGGTTTAAGCCCGGCAAGTTTACCAAAACCAAGACCCATACCTTTTTTAACTTTTAAATCATCGCCTATACATTCAAAATACTGCAAAGCCCCGTGTTTCATCCAAGAATCTCTACCCCACTCGGCCATTTTTTTATAAGCAGCTACATCCTTCTTTTTAATTGGTATTACGAACCCGTCAACATATTTTTCACTTTTTGATTTCATATCATTTAATTTTAACACAAGATTGAGTAAGGGCGATTTTGACAAATCTACATAACCCTGGTAGATTAATTAAAACTTATCGATATCTCGATATTAAATAGTACCCCAAAAAACAAAAGCTATGACAAACACAAACTACGCGAAAATCAGTATTGGAGACTTTCTAATACTAATCCCTGAGGTAGATGAAAATAATATTTTCTCACCGGCAATGTGGACGGCAAAAGAATTTGATTACAAAATCTTTGGCGAACTTCCAGATAGTTCTATTATAATGCACTTTATTGCCCAACTTTTGCCAACACCTGAAAAAATTGCTGGCAAAAACATTAACTTGTATTTAAAAGACTCTTACCCTTTGGCTGACGAACTGTCGACCATACTTCATAGTCAAGAAAATTACCCACTAATGTGGGTGGTTAACAAACACTACGCCCGTTTTGGTACCCCAAATTATGTATATGCAAGATTTGGATTCAGAAACAGAGTAACTGTAGAGATTGAACAACTAAGCAATGATTTTCAGATTATTCATTCCGATGAATTCAATCATTCATTTCACTTCACGTACCTACAATGGGACAATGAGGCTCTTGATCAAGAAAATGGCTTGATTAATATAGCCCGCGAACTTGAGGAACATTTCACCCGAACCAAACAAACTGATTTTGCTGGCAAAAGACCAAATGAGAATATTGAGGATTTTTCAATAGAACTAAACGGTTACACCCTGGCAATAACATTACGTAGATCATTTATTATAAGAGATTCTGATCAAGCCCAGCAGGAAGTTATTTTAACCAATTTTCTTTGGGAAAACGCTCAGAAAACTGACCGGTACAACGTAATTCTAAACTTTCCCAAAATTGAAGTAATTAATGAATACTTTAAAAAGGTAAAGTAAGACATCAAAAAGGCAACATTACGTTGCCTTTTTATTTATATAATTAAATACATATTTTAAGGGAAAATAAAAAAAGCCCCGATTAAGGTTTCGAGGCTTTTCGTAGAGGTTGACCTATTGTCAGAGCCTTATTATTTTTATGGATCCAACTGTTTTTTTGGTTTTATTAGGCTTTAGTCTTAGTGTCAGTATTAGCGTTAGCGCTAACATTAATAAAAACATCTATGACTCCCTTACAAAACGTTTAGCTATTTTCGACTCGGCCACTTTTTGTTCCTTAGGCAAAAACTGCGTAAAAAGTCTAAACTATAAAAAACAACCTTACCTGCGTCCAATGTGTCTTTGTGTAAAACAAAGTTTTTTACAAATTCGTTCAGCCGTTTTGGGACAATCCCTCAGGCTACCAGGTTAAGTAAATCTTTTATAAAGATAACATAATTATCACCCCCTTGTCAATACACGACCCCGAACTTGGGATGAGGTTCGACTGAGTATATTGGAAGGCAAATAAAAAAGGCCTGCCATATAATGACAAGCCCTTAAGGTAATTGATTTTTTACTCAATTTTGTAAACACAATGTTTTGTGTCGAAATTGGGCTTTAGTGATGTAGAGTGATAAGCATAATCGTCAGGAACCTCTTCTTCTTCATTAACTAAAACAATACATAATGTTTGACTTACGCCTTCACCCTCTGGTTCAAGTAAGAAAAAATTAGGGTTGTATTCTTTGTCAAACAACACCCCAAGTAGCATAGAGTTTTTAGGACAAGAAATCTTTTTTAAAAAATACTTTTCCTGTAAAATCTCGTGATCTAATCCTGTGCGGACATTGTACTGTTTAATTACATATGGAATATTTTTTTCTAAACCATTATCAAAAAACCAAGCTCTTGCTCCACCAAGGTGATTTCTAAAATTAGCGATTTCGACCTCCGTTGGAAGATTAACGGTCTTACCGTTTATTAAAACAATAGGTACTAGTTTCATTTTCTATACATTTAATTTAACCAAATACTACAGTATTTAAACCAAATGTCAAAGGTAGAAATTCGCAATAATAAAAGGCCGAACGTTTGTACGAACAGCCTCCTTTATTAAGGTAACCTATGAAGAGCCTCGTAGATACCAGCCTCAAACGCTTCTGCTTCATCTGCGTAGGCATTTGTAAAATCTACACGTTTTGTTTTTTCAAAAAATAAATAAGCCTGAAATATCGTGCCTATTTTAGGAACACCTGAATAAACAGGCTCAGTATGCACTGAAATATTATGGATTCTTTTTAACCACTGATGTAAAACACCCGCAGTTGGAGCAATCAGTAATTCTTCTGGGTTTGATAAATAAATCTCAATTTGTTCTTTTGATGGTTCTGGCGTATTACCACCTATCCACCCGCCTACAATTTGTTTTTCATTTAAGAATCTGTGAGGAGTTATGCAATAAAATCCTTTTTCTCTTGCCTTCAATGCTGTGCGATGCTTTACTAAAGTATCTTTAAAATCTTCAAATTCTATTTCTTGTTTTTCCATCTTTTGTACGTTTAAATTCAAGTAAATACTACATTATTTAACCAAAATGTCAAAGGTAGAAATTCGCAATAATAAAAGGCTGAACTTTTGTGAACAGCCTTTATATAAATTTACAAAGTCTTAACAAAACTACCATTGCGTAAGCTTTCAAAAGCTTCGTTAAAAAGATCTATATCCTCTTCAAGCATTGGCTTAACTTCTATTACCGAATCGTTTAAAAACAAGAGCTCCCTTTTTTTTAAAACTTCTCCTACGACGAAAATTGCGTTTCCAGTTGTATATGATTCAATATTATAAACAGTCTTAAACTTGAAATAATCTATTTCTGGATTAAGTTTATTCACTGAAGAATTAAACAAATCTTTAATAACACTTGCAAGATTTTCTTTTTTTGAAAGATAGCAAGTACGACTCTCTTGGGCACTGGTTTTAATAAAAAAATAAAAACCAAGTTCTTTGCTTCCCCTTTGTTTACTGATGTAAAATTTTATTGTTGTTTCCATATATAGTACGTACCGTTTTATTCAGTCGGATCATCTGATTTAATTTACTCAAATACTACATTATTTACACCAAATGTCAAAGGTGAGTTTTAGAGAAATAAAAAAGCCCTTCAGATTACTAATATTCTGAAGGGCTTTATATGTTTTATAATTTAAAGATTACTTACCGGACGACTTCCAGCCTTTTTCTATTAGCTGTTTCTTAACCCTTTCCCGTGTTTCTTCATTTGGTCTATATTCTACTAATACAGCAAAGACCTCATCGATTGGGCGGTTTTCATAATTGTCTGCCCGCGTACGATTGTAGATATTATGCAGATTCTGTCTTACTGATTGAACCTTTATGTAATCTAATTCAGGTAAATCAACACCTACCGATATGTGTTCTTTTTCATTAGGTGTAGGAATTCGGGATACAAAGAATAATTTACTAAACTTGCTTGATGCAATGGATACAGTGTATAGGACAGGAATAGTGGGTTCTATTTTCATATTATAGTGATATTTAAGTTGCCACAAAAGGCCAAATTGACCTGCTTTGGCAACCTAAATAAAACCATATTTAAAAGACCTTATTGCGTATATGATAGCATATTTTACCTTAAAAGTCAATACTTCTCCGACTGTGTACCGATGTAGCCTTAGCAAAGTGGTAATTTGGGATGAAGTTCGATTGAGTATTTTAGAGAAATAAAAAAACCCGCCATTTGACGGGTTAGTAATTTTTAGGATATCTATATTTTTATATCCAGGCAACATTATTATCCTTAAAAGCCTTAATCACCAATTGAATATCGGGCTTTTTAGAGAATTCTTTAATGTTGTTGTTTGAAGTTTCAATATGCTGCAAAAAATCAAGGTAGATTTCCCTAATTTTAATTTTCCTACCCTTAAGTAAAAGCAATACTCCAAGATACAGGGCAGCAACATATATAATAAACTTTTCAATCATACTGCTCGTATAGTATGGGTGACCGAGACTTCTATACTCTTTCCATAAGTTCTGAATATTTTCAGGCATTTGAGCAAGAATAACTTTTCTTTTTTCTTCAGCTAATCTGGTGCGAACAATTCCTTGGGCTTGTGCTACTGACATAATTTACACTAATTTAATTTACTAATATACTACATTATTCACAAGAAATGTCAAAATAGGTTCGAACTTTACAATATTTTCTAAGTACGGTAATAAAAAATAACCTTACAGAATAAGGCTATTTTTTGAGGCTCCGAACTTGGGATGAAGTTCGAATAAGCGTTTTAGGGAAATAAAAAAAACCAGCAGACATACGTCGTACTAGTTTTGTAAACTGGAATTTTTATAACACTAAGGTATTAGTCCTTTTTGTTTTGCCTCACGAATAGACATTGGCCTACCGCTTGGATGTTTAAAGATTGAAACCTCCCTAGCATCTGGATCTGTACAAAAAGCCCAGGCATCTTGCAGTATTGGGTGCGCAAGAGAAACCCTGGTTACATCAGATGCTTTACCTGTTAACAGCAGGTTTGAATCTTTTCGATTATGCAAATAAAAATTTCCGGATTGATTTTTTGGCGTAGAAAGATACCCACGCTCTGTTTTATTATCTAATGTAATTGTTATTGGTAAACCCAACCAATGAGATATACTCATCCAAAAATAATTCTTTTTCATCTTGTTTAGTTATATTTAAGTTGCCACAAAAGGCCAATTTGACCTGCTTTGGTAACCTAAATAAAACCAATATTAAAGAGCCTTATTTGTTTATATAATAAGGTATATTTATTAAATTGTCAAGTGCTCCGAACTTGGGATGAAGTTCGACTGAGTATTTTAAGGAAATAAAAAAGCCACTAATTAAATAGTGGCTTTAGTAAAAATTGAGAGATCAGAT
>CAZQAX010000002.1:28938-37781 GCA_964591475.1 uncultured Candidatus Saccharibacteria bacterium | reverse complement strand
CTTCTAAAGAAGATCGAAGGCAAAGACCCACTAAAGACTGGAGCAATCAAAACATGGGCACGTTCGTCTCAAATCTCACCTGAAATGGTTGGGTTTATTTTCGGTGTGCACAACGGCAAAACGCACGTTGAAGTTTTGGTTACCGAAGACATGGTAGGTCACCGCTTAGGCGAATTCTCACCAACACGTAAATTCGTACGTCATGGTGGTAAAATGCAAAAAGAAATCGACCAAAAGAAGCGCGAGTCTGAAATTGCAGCTGCAAAATCAGCCAAAGCATCGACAGGCGACACTAAGAAAAAATAATTTAGCATATAGCTAAAGAAGATATGAAAGCAGAATTAAAAAACTATCGACAATCTCCGCGTAAAGTTCGCCTAGTTGCTAACCTTGTAAAAGGCATGGCTGTGAACACTGCGCTTACAGAGCTTGATTTCTTGGCAAAACGCGCCGCTGACCCAATCAAAAAATTGGTTAAAAGCGCAGTTGCTAATGCAGGCGATGTTAAACAGTCACTTATTATAAAAAATATTACGGTCGACAAAGGTATAACGCTAAAACGTTCTATGCCTGTTTCTCGTGGTTCAGCTCACCCGATACATAAACACACTTCTCGTGTGATTGTAACGCTTGGCCTAGCTAGCGAAACTAAAAAAACTTCAAAGAAAAAGTAATTTATGTCAAAAGTTGTTCATCCGTATGCGCATCGATTGGTTACCCTACGCGACTGGAAAAGTCGTTGGATAGCCGGAGATAAAAAATATCAAGAATATCTAAAAAGCGATATTCTAATGCGCGAATATCTGGTTAAAAGATTGCGTGGCTCGTATGTTTCAGTTATCGAATTCGAACGTAGTCAAAAGGCTACAAAGTTAATCATTCGCACCTCACGTCCTGGTATGATAATCGGGCGCAATGGCGAAGGGTTACAAAAACTTCGTGCTGAATTAGACAAGCTAATTCGCAGACAAAAACTATTAGTTGCAACTGATTTTAAAATCGAATTGGTCGAAGTACAAAATCCTGATGCTGATGCTGCAATCGTAGCTCAAAGCGTTGCTGAAGCTCTTGAGAAAAGATTACCTTTTCGTCGAGTATTAAAGCAAATGGCTGAACGAGTTATGGGTGCCAAAGGTGTTGAAGGTATACGTATTGTTTTAGGTGGTCGTTTGGGTGGTGCTGAAATCGCTCGAACAGAAGAAGTCAAACGTGGCTCTGTCCCTCTACAAACAATTCGTGCCGACGTTGATTTTGCCCGTGAAAAAGCTCACATGGCATACGGCGTTATTGGTATCAAAGTTTGGATTTACCGCGGTGAAATTTTCTCTCAAAAAGACGAAACACCAAAGACAAATAATCATAATAATTAAAAAAATATGTTATTTCCTAAAAAAGTTAAACATCGCAAATGGCAACGAGACCGTAAAGATATGGAGAAATTAACTCCAGAGACTCGCGGTATTTCAGTTTCATTTGGATCATTTGGTCTAAAGGCTACAACCTCAGGCCGAATCAAATCAAATCAAATCGAGGCAGGCCGTAAGGCTATGCAACGTCACATCGGTAAATTGGGCCGTGTTTGGATACGCGTTTTCCCTGACAGACCTTTTACAGCAAAACCAGCCGAAGTAGGTATGGGTAAAGGTAAGGGTGACCTACAAGGTTACTGTGTCGAGGTGCGCCCTGGCCGAGTTCTGTACGAAGTTGATGGAGTAACTGACGATGTAGCACGCGAAGGCTTGCGCAAGGCAGGTACTAAATTACCAGTTAATACCCGAGTGGTCGCACGAAAATAATTATGACAACAAATCGAAAAATTCTATCGGGTGTTATAGTTTCTGACAAAATGAACAAAACAGTAGTTGTTGCGGTCACTAACTACAAAAAACATCCAAAGTACCAAAAGTACTACAAAACAACAAAGCGCTACAAGGCGCATGACGAAGAAAACCAATTCAAGGTCGGTGACAAGGTAGAGATAGTATCAACAAGGCCAATGTCTAAAGATAAATCATTTGAAGTAATCAAGAATTAATTTTTATGATGCAAGATGGAACAAATGTAGTTATAGCTGACAATACTGGCGCAAAACAAGGCCGTATTTTCAAAGTGCTAGGCGGATCAAAAAGACGCTACGCACAATTGGGTGATATTGTGATTATTTCAATCAAAGTTGCTGAACCTCGCAAAGCCGTTAAAAAGAAAGACATCTGTAAAGCGGTTGTCGTTCGTTCACGCGGTGCCTTTCGTCGCAAAGACGGATCGTATATTCGTTTCGACGAAAATGCAGTGGTTATCCTTGAAAAAAATCTGATTGATCCAAAAGGAGGTCGTATATTCGGGCCAATTCCAAGAGAGTTGCAAGAGCGTGGTTTTCAAAAAATCGCTTCATTGGCACCCGAAGTAATTTAATAAGTTAATATAATAATATCTAAAATATATGAAAATAAAAAAAGGTGATACAGTTATATTGCTTACAGGTAACGATAAAGGTAAAAAAGGTAAGGTTATAAAATCTTTCCCAACTCTAAACAAGGTTTTAGTTGAAGGTATTAACAAGGTTAAAAAGAATGTTAAACCAAAACAACGAGGCCAAAAGGGTACCGTTATTGAAACCTCATTACCAGTAAACGCGTCAAATGTACGCAAAGTAGACTAATATGCAATCTGTTAAAGAAATTCAAAAAGAGGCTTACAAGTCAATGGCTGGAACATTTGGTTATAAGAATCTATTACAAGCCCCACGGTTAGTAAAGGTTATTATCGCAACTGGTACAGGTTCAGGTATGAAAAAAGATCGTAATAAAAACGATTTCGTACTTGATCGCTTGTCAAAAATCACAGGTCAAAAACCGGCCATTCGTGCCGCTAAAAAATCAGTCGCGAGTTTCAAAATTCGTACTGGTGACCCTATCGGTGTAGTGGTAACACTACGTGGCAAATCAATGTTTGCCTTCCTTGATAAATTCATTCACATCGCACTACCTCGAACCAAAGACTTCAGGGGTCTAGAGTCAAAGTCAATTGATGACATCGGTAATGTAACGTTTGCTATTCGCGAACACACCATTTTCCCCGAGGCTGTTGATGAAGAATTGAAAGATGTTTTCGGTATGTCAATTACAATTGTGACTACCGCTAAAACCAAAGGTGAAGCCAAGGTTTTCTTTGAAAATCTAGGTATTCCGTTCAAGAAATAAAGGTTAAAGCCAAAAAAGCAAGCAAAAACCCCGTAAAAGGGGTTTTTGCTTGCTTTTTTGGCTAGGGGTGTTATAATTTTGGCAGAACATTAAACACACACATTATGAACACAGCTACAAAAGACCCCAGATTCCAACAGGACAGAATCACTATTTACAAACCACAGGTGAAGAAAAAAATTGACTCATTTAAATTCTCTGAAGAAGAGAAGCCGACTGACTTTAAAAAAATCACAGTCGAACAGTTAGAGTCCGGATCAAAAAAGCTTACACCTGGAATGGTCATCGTATTTAATGACGGTAAGATGGCCAAATTAAAGCCATTGGCCAGTAAAACCAGTGTTAAACACATTGGCGCACTCTGTTATACTAATCCGTATAATGGAGAAAGAGATATGGTGTCTGTTCTTGCTGAAGCTGTTGTAAACGGCGGCGAGGGATCGATAAAAGGCCTCTCACATTTCCTTGAAAAAAAGTAAAAATCTATTTAAAGCGTCAGTCACTATAATTATAGGGTGACTGGCGCTTTTCTGTATTTGGGGTTTACAAAACAAGGGTTTTGTGCTAGATTATACACGGCCTGGTTTTTATATAAATTTACAAATCATGTCTATGAAGTAATCCGTAACCTATCTTTTGCTCATATAAAATGACCAAAAGATACTTTACGTGATATTCTCATATTAAAACATAAACAATTTAAAGTAATGGCAAAAACATCAGTTATTGCACGCGCTAAAAAAACTCCAAAGTTTTCAAGCCGAGCAAAAAATCGTTGCTTTAAGTGTGGTCGTGGACGCGGGTATATGCGCGATTTCGGTGTTTGTCGAATTTGTTTTCGAGAACTAGCGAATGAAGGTATGATTCCTGGCATCCGTAAATCATCTTGGTAATTTCATATGGATACACTTTCAAACATGCTTAACGGCATCAAGAACGCTGGCCTAGCAGGAAAAACTCAAGTTGATTTTCCACACTCAAAGCTAAAGGCTTCAGTTCTAGAATGTCTAAAGAAAGAGGGTTACATCTCATCTTTCAAAATAGAAAATAATAAAAAAGGTTTCCCAATGCTAGTAGTACAAGTAGCGTATAATGGTGATTCACCAAAGGTTAATGAAATAAAACGTATTTCAAAGCCTTCACGCCGAATGTATTCTGGTTCAAAAGAGCTTAAACCATTTCGTAACGGTTATGGTCGCGTTATTCTATCAACACCAAAAGGTATATTGAGCGAAAAAGACGCGAAAAATGAGCAGGTCGGCGGGGAAGTTTTGTTTACAATTTGGTAATAAATATATGTCACGTCTAGCAAAAAAACCAACAACTATACCGGCGGGCATTGAGGTAACAATCAATGGCAAAACTTTAACCGTCAAAGGTCCAAAAGGCGAATTGTCTCGTGATTTCGATATGTCAATTATTGGCATTGAAATCGCAGGTAATGAAATAAACTTTACAAAGAAAAAAGAAACACCTTTTTCACGCGCACTATGGGGCACATACGCTTCACATGTACGTAATATGATACAAGGTGTTACTGAACCTTATACTAAAAAATTAATACTTGAAGGTATTGGTTTTAAATGTGAGGTCAAAGGTGATTCAGTTGAAATGGCACTAGGTTTTTCACATCCAGTTTCTGTTAAAATCCCAGCAGGGTTAACAGTTGTGTCTGAGAAAAACAATTTAACTGTCACTGGTATTAACAAAGAGCAGGTCGGAGCTTTTACGGCTGATATTCGCGCACTTAAAAAACCTGAACCTTACAAAGGTAAAGGCTTTAGATACGATGGCGAAGTTATCAGACGTAAAGATGGTAAAAAATCAGCATAAAGTATATGAACAGCATACAACAAAAGAAAACAATAAAACGTTCACGTTTGAAAACTCGTATTCGTGCGCGACTTACAGCGAAAAATACCATCTCAGATCCACGCCCAAGACTTTCAGTTTTTCGTTCTAATTTGCATGTTTACGCACAAATTATTGATGACACAACTGCAAAAACACTAGCTTCTGCTACTGATTTAAAAATAACAAAAGGTACCAAAGCTGAACGCGCTAAAATGGTAGGTCTTGCAATTGCAGATGAAGCCAAGAAAGCAGGTATAACACAAGTTGTTTTTGATCGTAATGGATTCAAATACACAGGTCGAGTTAAAATGGTCGCAGATTCAGCCCGCGAAGGGGGCTTAGAATTCTAATTCACATTAATTTAAATTATAAAATATATGAGTGAAGAAAATAAACAAACATCTACAGCTCCAGCCGCAAAACCAGCGGGTGCATTCAAAAAGCCGTTTGCGCGCCCTGGTCAAAGACCAGCAGGTGCAGGAGGTGCTCCACGTTTCGGTGGTAAACCAGCAGGTGCAGGTGGCAGACCAGATGGCCGAGGTGGTCGCGATGGTCGCTCGCCTCGAACTTTTGCTGACAGACCAAAACCTGAATTTGACCAAAAAGTTATCGATATTCGTCGCGTGACTCGTGTGGTTGCCGGTGGTCGTCGTATGAGTTTCGCCGTAGCACTAGCAATCGGTGACGGTAAAGGTTCAGTGGGTCTAGGTACTGGTAAAGGTGCTGACACAGCTATTGCTATAAACAAAGCTTTAAAGTCAGCTAAAAAAGCAATGATCAAGGTTAAGTTAACCAAAGAAGGTTCATTGCCTCATGAAGTTACTGCAAAATACACAACTAGTCGTATCATGATCATGCCAAACCGTGGCCGTGGATTGGTTGCTGGTTCATCTGTGCGTGACATATTGTCACTTGCAGGTATTAAAAACGTTACTTCAAAAATCTATTCAGGTTCAAAAAACAAATTGAACAATGGCCGATGTGCAATCGTTGCCTTGTCTCAACTTGCTGAAAAAAGAATCGTTCGAGAGGTCGAAGCCAAAGAAGAAACAGTAAAGGAATAATAGTATATGCAATTACATAATATAAAAAAAGAAAACCCAAACAAAAAAGCTCGCCAAGTTGGACGAGGTGGATCTCGAGGTAAAACTTCAGGTCGCGGAGGTAAGGGTCAAACAGCTCGTGCAGGTAACAAACGTCGTCCACAAATGCGCGATATAATTAAAAAACTTCCAAAGCTTCGTGGTCGTGGTAAAAGTGCTCTGAAATCAGTTGAGTCTCAGTACCAATCAGTTACATTGGTTGCACTGCAAACATTAAACACTGAAATCATTAACCGCGATGTATTGTTAAAAAACAATATCATTAAACGGGACGGTGGTGTATTACCTCAAGTTAAAATTGTTGGTAACACTCCTGTTTCTAAAAAACTTATAATTGCCAAAGGTATTAAGGTTTCAAAAGGCGCAAAAGATATTATTGAAAAAGCAGGTGGTCAATTTAAATAATTGGTCCAATAAACTGATCAAGTAGTATATAATTAATTATATGAACAAATTTATTCAAGGCGCTAAAACTTTCTTTCGCGACCCTAATCTACGTAAACGAGCATTGTTTATGTTGGGTATTATGGTTGTCTTTCGGTTCTTGGCAACGATCCCAGTTCCTGGGGTTGATCAGGCACGACTTGCAAGCTTTATAGCTGGCAATCAGTTCCTAGGTATTCTAAACATCTTCTCAGGTGGTGGGTTATCGACACTCTCAATAATCATGCTAGGTGTTGGACCGTACATTACTGGTTCAATCATTATGCAATTACTAACTATGATGTCTCCTCGCTTAAAATCACTCTACCAAGAAGAGGGTGAACGAGGCCGAGTCAAGTTTGCCCAATACTCACGACTATTGGCGGTTCCTCTATCAATCATTCAAGGTTTTGCATTAATTTCAATTTTGCAAACCAGGGGTATTATTGTTATGGATGGCGTATTTAGTTATGTTCTAAACCTATCGGTTATGACAGCGGGTTCTCTACTATTAATGTGGTTGGGTGAACTATTAACTGAGAAAGGTATTGGTAATGGTATTTCATTCCTTATCTTTGCGGGTATCGTATCTGGTATTCCAAGTTCAATAAGTCAAATGCTATTTACTTATGAATCAAGTCAGTTGTTTACAATGATTGCATATGTCGTTATTGGTATTATTTTGGTCGCAGGTGTGGTATTTATTACCGAAGCCGAGCGCCCAATCGAAGTATCATATGCACGACAAGTTCGTGGTCAATCAATTTCAGGTGGTGGTTCAACTTATATACCGCTTCGCTTAAACCAAGCAGGTGTTATTCCAATCATTTTTGCACTATCAATTATGATGTTCCCTCAGCTACTGGTTAGCGTTTTACAAAACGTTTCACTATCTTGGGTTACAGCAATTGTTAATGGGCTTAATTGGTTTATTCAAACAACTTGGGTTTATGCAATCGTTTACTTTATCTTGGTTGTTGGCTTCACTTATTTTTACACTGCTATTACGTTTGATCCACATCAAATGTCTAATAATTTGCAAAAAAGCGGCGCCTTCATCCCTGGTATTCGACCAGGCCAATCAACTGAAATTTATATTTCAAATGTTGTAACTAGAATTACACTAGTTGGTGCGTTGTTTCTAGGTATTATTGCGGTTTTCCCACTAATCATGCAAATGATTACGGGTACACAATCGCTTGCCTTAGGTGGTACAGGTCTACTAATCGTTGTTTCAGTGGTGCTAGACATCATGAAACGAGTAGACGCACAGCTTGCAATGCGCGAGTACTAAAAAACTATAATAAGCGGGGCCAAGACTATGTCTTGGCCCCGCTTTAGTTTTCCACAAACTTATTGTTAGCGTATTAAAAATAGGGTATAATAAAAATAAGGAGGCGAAAGCCTGTTTTTATTTTTCTCTCTTTAATTATCCCGAAGTACTTTCGGGATACAATATAATAAAAAAATCAAAGTAGGCCTTTGCTTCTTTTTATTATTAATTTAATTCACCATCTGGTGTAATATAAAATGAAAAATATGATTCAAGAAATAGCCAATCATAATAAAATAAAATTCTTAGCCAATTTATGGATAGTTGTTTTAACAATCTTTTTTGGTGTAAAAATTGTAACAGCCTCAAATTCGTGGCAGGTTGTAGGTAACGCTGATTTTTCACCTGCATGGGCTGAATACATATCAATGGATATAGACCAAAATGATACACCATATGTTCTATTCAGAGACAGTTCAAATGGAAACAAAGCAACCGCAATGGTGTTTAATGGCTCAAAATGGGTAACGTTTGGCAATGCTGGTTTTTCGCCTGATAAAATCAATAATACTTTTATAAAATTTAATTCAAGTAATGTGCCATATGTTGTTTTTCGTGAACAATCAACTGACAAGATTATAGTAATGAATTTTAATGGTACTTCTTGGCAAAACTTGGGAACCGTCGGTGTTTCATCTAGCGCATCTTGGGATACTTCTTTGAGCTTTGACTCAAAAAATAATCCGTACGTAATCTTTAAAGACGATCTTAATAAAAATAGACCAACCGTTAAAAAGTTTGATGGTTCAAAATGGGTAGATGTTGGCACACCTGGTTTTTCAACCAACTGGGTTTCAAACACTTCAATTGCGATAGATTCAAAAGATACTATTTATGCTGGTTTTGCAGATGCTGCAACAAATTGGGCTTTTACTGTTAAAAAGTTTGATGGTTCAAAATGGGTAGATGTTGGCACACCTGGTTTTTCAA
>CAZQAX010000002.1:0-28838 GCA_964591475.1 uncultured Candidatus Saccharibacteria bacterium | reverse complement strand
GTTAAAAAGTTTGATGGTTCAAAATGGGTAGATGTTGGCACACCTGGTTTTTCAACCGGTCAAGCCGAAGCTAATATTTTAAAAATTGATCCTTTAACCAACCTGCCATATGTTGCTTATCGAGACGTTAGAAACAGTAATAAAATAACTGTTAAAATGTTTAACGGAACAGGTTGGGTAGATGTTGGTAATGCTGGCTTTGCCTCACCTATGGGGTGTTGCGCATATGATGATATTGGTTTTGTTGTAGATAAAACTAGTACGCCTTATATTGCCTATGTTGATAGTTTTAATAAAAACAAGGCAACTGTTATGAAATTTGATGGGTCAAGCTGGGTTAATATTGGTAGTGCCGGATTTAGTAATACAATCAGAGATATTAATTTATCGATTGATTCTAAGGGTACATTGTATGTTGCATTTGAAGACGATGTTACCATAAAATCAACTGTTATGAAGTTTGATCAAAACCAAAATGGTAAGTCGTGGAAAGTTGCCGGCAACAATGGTTCAACTAGTGGTAATAGCGAAGTTGTTTCAATCATAAGCGACTACAATAATACAAAATATGTAGCCTTTGGCGATAACGATGAAAACGATAAAGCAACAGTTATACAATACGACGGGGTAAACAGTTGGTCACGAGTTGGTCGTGCTGGTTTTACGCCCGACCGAGCTGATTGGATATCGCTTGCAAATGATAGTTATGGAAAATTGTATGTAGCATATAGCGACAGATCTCGCACCGATATTGGTGGTGTAGGTAAAGCTTCAGTTATGAGGTATTTAGGTGGAGCTGCAGGTTGGGTAAACATTGGTAATCCGGGTTTTTCAGCAGCAGGAGCTGAATATACAAGACTTGCTCTTGATAAAAATGATGTTCCCTATGTAGTTTTTGTCGACAATGCAGATAGATTAAATAATCGATTAACTGCTATGAAGTATTCTGGTGGTAAATGGGTGTTAGTCGGTTCTGCTGGTTTTTCAACTGATACAGCTTGGGACCCAAATATTGAATTTGATAAATTTAATGTACCTTATGTTTCATATCGTGAACAAGCCAGTGGTAAAGCTACTGTCATGAAATTCACTGGACGCAAATGGGTAACTGTTGGAGGTGCTGGTTTTACAGCTGGCTCAGTTGATTACCCTGAAATAAAGTTTGATTCAAATAATAATCTATACATAGCCTTTCAAGATGGTAACCAGGGCGGTAAAACAACCGTCATGAAATGGAACGGTTTTGCTTGGTCTACGGTTGGTAGTGCTGGCTTTAGTAAAGAACAAGCTTATGGTACATCTTTGTCTATTTACAATGACGTACCATATGTTTCATTCGCGTATGTTGCTGCTTATTCAGGTCAAAACGAAGATGGAGTAATTGTTGTAAAGTATGATAGCTCTACCAATACTTGGGAAGAGGTCGGTACAAACCCAATCGCTTCTCCTACTCCGTATACTGACCTTGTTGTCGATAAACTAGGTGTACCATTTATGGCTTCACCTGGTGACCCTGTGGTTGTTATGAAATACGAGTAATTGGCCACATAAAAAGCCCCTTGTTTAGGGGCTTTTTATTATGTATAGTAGTGATATGAACAACGCTTATATATTCTTTGGTAAATCAGGCTCGGGCAAGGGTACACAGGCACATTTACTAATGACCAAGCTTGAAAGTGACTCTAAAAAGGTTTTGTATATTGAAACCGGGGCTCTAATACGTAGCTTTGCCGGTACTGATTCGTACATTGCTGGTATTACCAAAAAAGACATGGAAGAGGGTGGCTTAACGCCCGAATTTTTAGCCACAACATTTTGGGGGCAATTTTTAATCTCAAATTTTACAGGTAACGAAAGCATTGTATTAGATGGCGTGGCTCGTAGGCTTGATGAAGCTAAAATGCTAATTAGTGCATTAAAATACATTGGTATACAAAATATTTATGTAATTTTTATAAACACTAGTAATGAATGGTCAACCGACAGGTTGTTGGCGCGTGGCCGAAGCGATGATGATGTTAATGAAATTGAAAAACGTTTAGAATGGTTTGCTCAAAATACAATGGAATCATTAGAATATTTTAAACAAAACGAAGACGTTAACTATATTGAAATAAATGGAGAACAAAGTGTTGAACAGGTAAATGCCGATATTTTAAATAGTTTGCAAAAAGCTTAAAATACAAAAATAAATTTTATAACAGAATGATAATTATCAAAGACGAAAATCAAATACAAATTTTACGCGAAGGGGGTAAAAGACTAGCGCAGGTTTTGCGTACCGTGGCCAGTCACGTTGCACCAGGTGTAACTACATTACAGCTTGATAAAATCGCACGCGATGAAATTGCCAAATTGGGCGACGTGCCAGCCTTTTTAAATTACAAACCCGAAGGCGCTTCGCGACCATACCCAGCGGCATTATGTACATCGGTCAATAATCATATTGTGCATGGTTTGCCAGGTAACTATAAATTAAAAGAAGGCGACATTGTATCGCTTGATTTGGGTATTAAACATAACGGTCTATTTACCGACCACGCCATAACAGTGGCGGTTGGTAGTGTCAGCCACGAAGCCCATAACCTAATGCATACGGCCGAAAATGCCCTGTATGAGGGTATACAAATGGCACGCGCGGGTAATACCGTGGGCGACATATCATATGCCATAGAGCAAGCCGTACGCCCGCATGGCTATGGTATTGTGCGAGAACTGTCAGGTCACGGTGTGGGTGTGCATATACACGAAGACCCATACATACCCAATTATGGCAAACAGGGTACTGGTGAAAAATTAAAACCGGGCATGGTTATAGCCATTGAGCCTATGATAAACCTAGGCAGTCAAAAAATTAAAATGAACAAAGACGACTGGACCATCGAAACCAACGACGGCCAAATCTCAGCCCACTTTGAACATACAATATTAATCACTGATGGTGAGCCTGAGATATTAACAAAATAAAAACCCTCTAAGTTAGAGGGTTTTTATTTTACTGAATTATTAGTTTTAATTTAAAACCGCGTTTTTGTCGAAGTCGGGGAACAGGCTTTGAATTTTTTTCATTGCCGCTACCTTTTTTAATGTTTCAGGCGATAGGTCGGCTGAATTTTCGGCCAATTCTAAAACCTTGCCAGCTTCGTTTAATACTTCACTTAGCCCAGCCATATTTGGTTGGTTTTCATTACTATCTATTACCTCGTTTACTAATTTGTTTGGGTCGTTTAAATTTTCCATATTTTAATAGCTGTTGGTTAAACTTGCTTTTAATGTGTCAACTGCAATGTCTTCGCTAACTTCTTTGGTTAACTTTTTAAATTCACGTAAGAAAAATTCAAGCTCCTCTGGGGTAGCAAGGCCTTCGGCTATTTTTTCGGCTAATTTAACCAATAATTCAGGATCAGTGGTATCCATAAATTGATTATAACATGCTACAATAAATAAGTGGAATATTTTGATATAAAAGAATTACCAAAATTTGAAAACCCTGAACAAGAACTTGACTTCTTGCGTAATCACATTGCTAAACGCGAAGAGATGCTAAGAAATGAGGGCACAAACCTTAGTCCTGAACAGGTCGCTAATCAAACTATAGAGGCCTACAAAAATACCGAAACGTCAACAGTTTTGCACGAAGGTTTTGTTGCCAATGAAAACGCCGAGCAAGGTATTGTTTTACGCTTGCACCCCGAAAGTCATGATACAAATATCGAAGAATTTGCAGGTATATTAGTTGAAAATGGTATAAAGAACGCCTTAAATGTTATTGCTAAATTAAATAACCCGCACTTAGACGACGACTTTCATCGTTTCTTGGTGCAGTATTTAATTGCCACACATGAAATACCAGGTTTAAAAAACGGTAGCGAAATGGAGAAGTCTTTAAAGCTTCGTTTGTACGAAATATCATTACCTGAAAAAGACCCATCTGACAATCGCACATTTCGCGAATTGGTTGGTTCGATGGAGCAATTTTTCTCGGGACTTAATTATTTAGGTGGGGGTAAAAATTCAAATATTGATCATTTTACTATTGAAATAGCTCAAAACAATACTGGTAAACATGTTTGTATGTATGTGTCGGTGCCCGATGAACGAGTCGAAATGCTTGAAAAGCATGTGTTGGCAATTCATTCAAATGCAAAAATTGTCGAAATGCCTGATGATTATAATATCTTTAACCCCGAGGGCGCGGTTATATCTTCATATGCTGAACTGATCGAACATGATGCCTTGCCAATAAAAATGATTGCAGGGGATGATGGTTTAAGTACTGACCCAATGTCGCAAATTTTGCAAGTCTTTTCAAAATTACAAAATGAAGGCGAGGGTGCAAGTATTCAATATATTATTGAACCTAACAGTTATGACTACCGGCGTGAATTTGAAGAGGCTTTAAAGCATTTGAAGGAGGGTGATAAAATTGAAAGAAAGCCTAAAAATGCTTTGTTTAGTGAGTTTGACAAAGCTTTTGGTAATGAATTGGCTGCATTTTTTGTGAAGACCAAAGAGGATGAAAAAGAAGAGGATCCTGAGAAAAAGGCTAAAGAAAAAGAAGAGAAATTAAAAAACGTTGACCAAAATAAAATTGAATTAGTTAATAAAAAATTAGGTAGCCCAATCACGCGGGTTAATATTCGTATTTTTGCATCAGCTGAAAACCGAGATCGAACCGAACAAATTATTCATGATATTGAAAGTTCGTTCGAACAATTTAGGCAACCTTTTGGTAATGCTATAAAATTTGTGCGTGTACCTGATAATAAAATTTTTGAACAAGCTCATAGTTTTTCATATCGTATGTTTCGCGATGAACAGTGTGTTCCACTTTCTTTCAAAGAACTGTCGACCATCGTTCACTTTCCATTTGGTATTTCAGGCATGCATTCATTAAAAACTGCCCAATCAGGTACTGGCCCTGCACCTTTGGAAATGACTCCTGAGGGTATTGTGCTAGGTAAAAATATATATCAAGGCAAAGAACACCCGATTTATTATAAAAGGGAAGACCGCATGCGCCACCTGTATGTCATAGGTCAAACCGGTACTGGTAAAACTTCTATTTTAAAAAACTTAATTGCCCAAGACATTGCCAATGGCGATGGGTGTTGCTTTATCGACCCGCACGGCAGCGATGTGCAAGACATTTTGTCGTATATTCCCAAAGAGAGGTTGGATGATGTTATTTATTTTGACCCATCATATACACCACGAGCTATGGGCTTGAATATGTTGGAATACGACATAAACCACCCCGAACAAAAATCAATGGTTATTGATGGTTTGATGCAAATATTTAATCAATTGTTTGATATGAAAGCCGGTGGTGGTGCCATGTTTGAACAATATTTTAAAAACTCGGCCATGCTGGTGATGGATCACCCCGAATCAGGTAATACACTGCTTGAGATTACGCGTGTATTGGCTGACAAAACTTTTCGCGATATGAAACGCAGTCATTGTAAAAATCCAATTGTGAATCAGTTTTGGGATGCAGCCGAGAAAACCACAGGCGAACAAGGTTTACAAAACTTTGTGCCGTACATATCATCAAAATTCGACCCGCTTATTTCAAACGAATTTTTAAGGCCCATTGTTACGCAAGAAACTTCAGTAATCAATATGCGCGACATTATGGATAATAAAAAGATCTTGCTAGTTAACCTATCAAAAGGTATGTTGGGCGAATTAAATGCCAACCTGCTCGGTATGATTTTAGTTATGAAAATTCAAATGGCCGCATTGTCGCGTGCCGATTCGTATGGGCAAAAATTATCTGATTTTTACCTATACATTGATGAATTCCAAAACGTAACAACACCTGCCATCGCCTCGATTTTGTCAGAGGCGCGTAAATATCGTTTGTCGTTAAACATTGCCCACCAATATATTGCTCAATTGCCCGACAATATTCGCGACGCCGTGTTTGGTAACGTTGGGTCTATGTGTATATTCCGTATTTCAACCGATGATGCCAAATATTTAGAGCCACGTTTTGCCCCAACCTTTACCGCTAGCGATATTATGAAGCTTGAAAACCGAAACTGTTACGTTAGCTTGATTATAAATGGTGCACCAGCTAGCAAGCCGTTTAATTTGGCTACAATGCAAAACCCAGAAGGTCGCAAAGATATTGTTAACGATATTAAACAATTGTCATACCTAAAATACGGTCGCGACCGCAATGAGGTTGAAGCTGAAACTTTCGCCAAGTATAAAAAGAACGCCGTGTAGTGTATCGCTAAAACCCCGAAAAGGGGTTTTGCTATTTTAGGCCAAAAAGGGTAATATCATTTTAGTAATAGTTGAAATATGAATATACAAGACGATTTTTCCGAAAAAATGTTGCAGGATATAGTCAAACAATATAAGGGTCAATTATTTACCCTTTCTTCTGGCTATAAGTCTCCTGTCTATTGTGATAACCGGGTTATTACATCGCTACCTGAGTTTAGAAGTTTTTTAAAAAACTATCTAACTGACTTGATCAAGCAAAATTTTAAAAGCATTGACGCTATTGTGCCTGTTGCAACCGGCGCTATTGCTATGGGTACATTGGTTGCTGACCAGTTAAATTTACCTAGTGTGCCTGTTCACCCCAAGCATCAAATTATTGGTTCAAGGGTTGAAGGTTATTTAAAAAAGGGTAGTAATATTGTTATTTACGAAGATCTAATTAGTAAAGGCGATAGCGTTGCCGAGGTTATAGTATATTTACGCAAAAAGGGTCACCATGTATTGGGCGTTGTTACATCTTTTGAGTATGGTTTTGATACTACAAAAAAACGCTATACTGTTTGGGGTGTTCCAGTTTACGCTTTTACTAATTTAGAAAACCTCTGTCTTGTTGCAGAGAAAACAAAAATCTGGGATCCTGGTTTTATTGAATTAGTAAAACATTTTCGCCGAGACCCAACTCGTTGGCACGAGTATTTGAAAAAATAACCAAAACCTCATCCCGGTATTACAAAGGGGTGAGGTTTTTGCTTTTTTCGCCAAAAAAGGTTAATATATGGGCTTAATTAATTTAAATAATATAAAAATATTTATGATGCATCCTAGAGAAGAGCGAACATACGTAATGATCAAGCCTGACGGTGTTATGAAAGGCGCTATTGGTGAAACATTAAAGCGTTTTGAGCAACGTGGTTTGAAAATCGTTGGTCTTGATATGTACATGGCAACGCGTGAACAAGTTGACGGTCACTACCCAAAAAATGAAGAATGGATTACTCGTTTAGGCCATAAAACATTGGCTACTTATGAGAAATACGGCATTGATCCTATAGCTGAACTGGGTACAGATAAACCAGAAGATATTGGTCCAAACGTTAGAAACTGGTTACTTGATTATCTAACTATGGGTCCAGTGGTGCGTATCGTTGTAGAAGGTGTGCACGCAGTTGATGTCGTACGAAAAATTGCAGGTGTTACAATGCCTTATTTAGCTGATATGGGTACAATTCGTGGAGATTTTTCAATCGATTCACCAGCGTTAGCTAATAAAGAAAAAAGATCTGTTATGAATATAATGCACGCATCTGAAACTCCTGAAGAAGCCGAGCACGAAATAAAATACTGGTTTGGTGACAAAGAAATTCTAAAATACAACCGAATGAGTCCTGATCAGTTAGCTTAAATAAAAAAATCAATATATAAATTCTAAAAAATGTGTGCCGTAATTATTAAAAAAATTATGGCACATATTTTTTTTGGTTTCTAGTTTCGAAAATGTAAAAATATTGCTATGATATACGTACGGTTATGCAAGGTATTATCTAGAACAATAATCGTATGGGAGACCGCGTTTGTAGATACTCTTTTATTAGATAGGCTACAACAGGACACCCACCTAGTTATTAGCTAGGGTTAATACTTTGGATAGCCGTAACAAGAAAGCAGGAGAAACGCCTGTTTTTTTATTTATTTATTCTTTTAATATTGTTTTAAGAAAAATAAAAAAACTTCTCACGCAGGGTACGTATATTTTGTTGAGCCAAAATTACTCAGTCTCGCGCCGTCGCGCTGCGAAGCCCCTGCTTAGAGAATTATTTTATATTTTTCTTCCCCCTCCTTGTTAGCTTTAGCTAATGGGGAGGGGGCTAGGGGGTGGGGTTGGTGCTATAATAAAAATATAATGCAAAAATATATACAAAATAATTTAATACAATCGATTTTGATAGTTTTTGTGGCCAATACTATGGCTTTGTTTTTTCATTGGTATCGGTTGCTATGGTGGTTTGATATGCCAATGCATTTTATGGGTGGTTTTTTTTGTGTTTGGCTGGTTTTGTATATTTATAATAAGTTTTTTAATAATAAGGGTAATAATGGGTTTAAGTTAGATAAGTATTTGGTCAAAAATGTTTTGGTTTGGGCCTTTATAATTGGTTTAGGTTGGGAGTGGTTCGAATGGGGTGCTGATTTGTATACTGGTGCCATGTCTATGCACATGATCGATTCATACTCAGACCTGTTTTTTGATATGGCGGGTGCCTTTAGTGCGATTTTTATGCTAAAATATAAATATGAACACAGAAAACAAGAATAAAAAATTAAAGCTGACATTTTGCTCGGGTGCAGGCGCCGTAACGGGTGCGAATTTTTTATTAGAAACCGAGGCAACCGAAAACGACCCTGGTAAAAAAATTCTTGTTGATTGTGGTATGGAACAGGGTACTGCTATGGCTGACGAAACAAACTGGTCAAATTTCCCATACGACCCAACTGAAATTGATATTTTGTTCATTACTCATGCCCACATTGACCACATCGGTCGCATACCTAAAATTATTTCAGAGGGCTTTAAGGGGCGCATTATTTCGACTGACGCAACGCGCGACCTGGCTTTGCCTATGCTTGAAGACACTTGCGCAATATTGTCACACGACGATAACGAAAATGTTAAAAAAATGTATACCCATGAAAATGTCGCCAAGGCGCTGGACATGTGGGAAGGCTTTAAATATCATCAAGACATAAATATTGATCACGGTTTTAAGTGTTCATTTTATGATTCGGGCCACATATTAGGTTCAGGAATGTTGCATATTGAATATGGCAGTAAAAAGATTTTATTTACTGGTGACCTGGGTAATTCGCCCTCACCACTGCTTCGCGAAACTGAAATCATTAAAGACGTTGATTATTTAATTATGGAATCAGTTTACGGTGACCGTAACCACGAAGATCGTGATGTTCGTAAAAAAAGACTAGAAGAAGTTATCGAAGACAACTATAAACGTGGGGGTGTATTGGTGATACCAACTTTTTCTCTTGAACGTGCCCAAGAGCTACTTTTTGAGATAGATGACCTGGTTGAAAACCATCGCGTACCACAAATGCCGGTTTTTCTAGATTCACCACTAGCTATTAAATTAACCAGTGTATTTCGCAAGCACATGGAATATTTTAATGACAATGCTCAAAGGGTTATGAAAGATGGCGACGACATATTCTCGTTCCCAGGGCTCAAGGTTACACTTGCAACCGAAGAAAGTAAGGCAATATTACACTCAACAAACCCTAAAATCGTTATTGCAGGTAGCGGTATGTCAAACGGTGGCAGGATTTTGCACCACGAACAAAACTATTTACCTGATCCAAACAATACATTGTTGCTAACTGGTTTTCAGTCGTTGGGCACATTGGGGCGCATAATATTAGAAGGCGCCAAAGAGATTCGTATAAATGGCGAAACAGTACCTGTAATGGCAAAACTTGAACGCATTGACGGTTATTCAGGTCACAAAGACTCTGACCACTTGGTTGAATTTGTTGGCAACATGACTGACAATCTAGAGAAGATTTTTGTTTGCATGGGTGAACCAAAATCAGCTACATTTTTGGCCCAAAGAATTCAAGATTCATTTGGCATACATGCCGAAACTCCAATGATGGGTGACAGTACTATTTTAGAATGTTAAAAAATTATTATGTTACAATAGCTAAATATGCAAGACGATCAACAAAAAAATCAAACGACTAATAAAAGCGAAACAACTTATTTGTGCTATAACGGGCCCATTGGCAATGGCGACAAACATAATCATTTAAAGGTTAAAATTGGTATTTCAGGTGCTGCCGAGACTGGTACGTGCGGTTTGCATGCATTAGATATTGCCAAAGAGCTTGGCCGACAGGTAATATCACAGGGTGGTATTTTAATTACCGGTGCAACATCGGGCTTCCCGTTATGGACATCAATGGGTGCCAAAGAAATGAATGGAGTTGTTATAGGTCTATCGCCCGCGCTTAATGCGCTTGAACATGTAAATAATTATAAACTACCATTAGAATTTACTGATTTGATTATTTACACTGGTTTCGGTTTTGCCGGTAGGGACATTTTGTTTGCTCGTTCGACTGATGCAATGATATTTGGTTGTGGCCGTATTGGTACAATTCATGAATTTACAATTGCTTATGAAGACGGCAAACCAATAGGTATACTTGATGGCGGTTGGAGCACTGACGAGACGATTCGTGACATATTGAACAATAGTGGCCGATCATCAGATATGATTATTTTTGAAAAAGACCCAGCCGTATTGGTCCAAAAAATGCTTGCCCTAGTTGCCGAAGGCAGGGTAGCCAAAAGATAAGTTAAATAAATTAACCAAAATCCCCATATTTATGGGGGTTTTGTGTTGTTAGTATATATAGGCGGGGTATAATTGGTTTATATGAAAAAACATTTTAAAAACATTGCTTTGCTAGCGCTGGTACTAGTCTTTGTTCTAGGCCCAGTAGCTAGTGTGTTTGCAGCTGAACCTAAATACATGACAGTGCAAACTTATTACAGGGATTGGGGTGGTCCATGCGCGGTTAAGTATGAGATCTTGGTAGACGAAAATGACGTTATAAACTTTTTAAAGAATGAATACACAAATAAAAGATGGGGAGATGAATATGCTAATGACCCAACTGAAGATGGCTTAATTCTTCGTAACACTAAAGACGATTATGCACCCAAAGAAACTGAGTGGGAAAGAAAGGAACGCGAAGCCATGGAAAAACAAGGTTACTACAAAGACGGTAGTGGTGTTTGGGTAAAACCTACGTTAGGGCCAGATAAAAAAACTACGCAGGTGGGTTTTCCTAATAGGGAGATAAAGATAGCTAAAAAGGGTCAGTTATTACTTAATAAAGATGGTACAACCCGTGAAGCCAAAGAGGGTGAGCAATACTATGAATGGGACAGCGCTGAATACAGCAAGAAACGAAGAGTGGAAACAACCTCTAGTGGTGCTACAAAAATTGGAGAAAATTCTCAAGAAGAGCTCGATTGGGTATTCAGTACCGTTAAAAGAAATAGTAATGGAAGGATTCATTCATATATGGATGCGTCCTATGTAAAAGAAGGCAATGTAACTTCATACGTATTACGCACACTAGGCTACCGCAAAGACGGAGGCCCATGTAACTACGATCAAACCCTTGCTGGTGGTAACCAAAGAGGTAAAGTCTCAAACACAGGTGGCTACACATATGATTATAATGATGAAAGTGATTACCAAACAGACCCAATTACCGGTAAACTAAAAGTAGACATTAACGGTAATCTAATTCTAAAAAGCAAACTAGGTCCCAAAGATGCAGTTACGCCCCAAGATGAACGACTAATGATCTTTGACCCAAAGAGGCAGATATTTGACACAAATGACGTCGCAAACGATGGTACAGACAACGGTACAATATTACCCGAATATGCAGTACCACTAGGTTTCAGTGGAGCTGTTCAAAAGCTTGGTGCTAAAAACAACGATGATGTACGCCTAGCTCAACTAGTATTATACATAGACGGTATTAGCAAAGGTCTACCAAGTAAACTAATCGATGGCAATATGGGTGGTATGACTCAAAGGTGGATTATGCAATTTCAAAAGAAACACAGTCTAGGAGCAACTGGTTTATTAGACACTCCAACCCAAGACCTAATGCAATTCTATGTTGATGAACTAATTGCAGGGCCAGAGTTTGAAGATCAAGCGATTGAGCCTGAAGTTATTTCAAGAACTATTCCTCAAACTATTCTACAAAGCTTTAAACAAGGCCTAGGCAAGATCAAGCAAGGCTTACATGGATTTTCTCAACAAGCATCCGGTTTCATGGCTAGTATATTTAAAAAGTAAGTTAGATAACAAAAACCCCTTACGGGGTTTTTGTTTAAGTTATTATTTAACTTGAGTTAGGATTCGTTCGAAAGTTTGAGGATTGTTGTGCGCAATGTCAGATAGAATTTTACGGTCTAGGATTACTTTTTTGCCAACTAGTAGGGCAATAAATTTTGAATAAGTAATACCTAGTGGGCGAAGAGCGGCGTTTAGGCGAACTTGCCATAGACGGCGGCGATCATTTTTCTTGTCGCGACGGTGGGCAAATGCGTGGCTACCTGCGTGTGCAATAGCCTCACGTGCTTGACGTTCTTTGGTGCTACGACCAAAACGATAACCTTTTACTTGTTTTAAAACGTTTCGGCGTCTCTTTAATGAAATTATACCTCTTTTTACTCGTGTCATGTTATTAAAGTTATTCTAATCTGTATTAATAATTGTTAGTTTCCAACGTTTACCAAAAAGCGTCGTTTTTCAACTTGGCTCATAGGGAAGGCAACCATCTTTTTACCAGCTAGTTGTGTGCGACCTGATTGCTTGGCATTGTTATGGTTAAAACCAGGCTTGCGGCCTAATACTTTACCATTTTTAGTTACTTTTAATCTTTTTGAAAATGATTTATTTGTTTTCATATTTTTTCTATCTTATTTTGCTTTTTGCTCTCTTTCAATCGTCATCATCATGCCTTTAGGGACTTTTTTAATGTCTTCGGCAATTTTGAATTTTTCAGTTACTAGGGTTAAAAATCTTTCGATACGTTCTTTTAGGAATTTTTCTTCCATAAATTTCGATCGGCCTCGCAAGAATAGTTCAACTTTTATACGGTGACCCTCGGCAAGCCATTTTGATGCTTGGCGGGCTTTTAGGGCTAGGTCGTTGTCGCCTGTGCCGACTTTGACTTGAATAGATTTAGTTTCAGAAACTTTTATACCAGCTTTGGCTTTTTGAGCCTTTTTCTTTTGCTCGTACATAAATTTACCGTACTCCATCAATTTAGCTACTGGGGGTACCGCCATAGGCGATATTTCCAAAAGGTCTAAATTCATTTTTTCAGCTAATGCCAAAGCCTCGTCTAGGGGTAATACCCCGTAATTGTTACCTTCATTATCGATAACTCGAAGCTCTTTGGCCCGTATTTGGTTGTTTATTTTGATTTGCAATGCTTTAAAACACCTTTAAATAACTATATAAATAACTATCTTCAGATAAGCTCTACTTTAACCGAAAAGCCCTTAAAAGTCAACCTCCACACCTACTGATCCACCCTTTTAGGCTTAATTTGGTATAATGTATGTTGTGATATATAAATTCTATAAAAAAGAGGGCGAAACCATGGGGCAAATGCTAGCTAGCTTTCGTCGCGAGTATAATTTGCCTGAAACTGAAAAGGTGACATATTCGGGCCGGCTTGACCCATTGGCGCATGGCGAGGTTTTGATTTTAACGGGTGATGACGTGCACAAAAAAGACGAATTCAATAAACATGACAAGGTTTATAAATTTACGATTATGTTTGGTGCTAGTACCGATACTGGTGATATTTTGGGTATACCTGATAAATATACTTTTTTCCAAAAGCTTTTTCATGCGCCCATTGCAAGCATTACTGAATCAAAAATTCGCAAAACCGCTAGTAAGTTCATTAAAACTTACTTTCAAAAATACCCGGCTTATTCATCATACAATGTAAATGGTGTACCTTTGTGGGAGCTGGCACGTGCAGGTAAAACACCAAAAAAAATGCCTGAAAATAAAGTCACGATTCATAACCTAGAAGTTTTTAAAGTTTATACAAAAACTAGTGACGAAATTTTAAACGAATGCCATGATCGCATCAATGCAATTGATGGTGATTTTAGGCAGGGTTGGATCAAACAGGGTTGGGGGCAGTTTTTAAGCAACTATAAAGACGGTAATAAAATTAAAGACCTTGATAAAGCGACGAATAGAAAAATTGACGAATCTAGTATTAAAAAATTTGTTTTTGCCGACATGCGTGCAACTGTATCATCGGGTACATATATTCGCACACTGTGCGAAGACATTGGCAAAAAACTAAACATCCCCGCATTGGCATATCGTATTGAAAGGGAAGAGATTTTGTAATAAATATTGTTGTGGCGTCGCATAAATGCGACATCCTACAAAAATATAGTCATAAAAATAGTCTGCAAATGCAGACTATTTTTATTCGTTATTTTTGTGGAAGTGGGGGGACTCGAACCCCCGTCCAGAAAGGTTTTTATTTAGCGTCTACATACATAGTTATTTATTCGTTTAATAATGTGCTTCTATAAATAACAAACACACACATTACGAGACTAATTGTCGAGGGTAGACCGTCACCGCTACCTGACCAAGTATGATTTTTTTACACCCGCACATTTTATCATACATCAAATGTACTGGATGCTTCGCTTTAAGCGAAAGATAGTGCAAAGTTACCGAAAGGTGACTTTACAGCAGTTTTAGCTGCGTTTGAGTTGTGCAAGAAGTTTAACAAGATTCCTGCGTACTTGGCATGCAACTAGAATAAAAACATCTAACTGTCGAAGCCTTTCACTCCCATTATTATTTTTTTAATTTACTTTTTTTCCTCCTTCCCCCTCCCTTTTCAGGAGAGGGGGTTAGGGGGTGGGGTTGTGCTATATGTGACGTTTTATGTCACGCGCTATTTCACGATCGTCAGCCTTCTTTTTCAGGCTTTCACGTTTATCGTGCATTTTTTTACCACGGGCCAGTGCCACCTCGCATTTTAAATTACCGCCTTTTTCATAAATACCTAATGGCACCAGTGTATTACCGGCACTATCGGCATCGCGATATAGTTGCAATAATTCTTTTCTATTTAGCAACAGTTTTATTTTACGTCCTGCTTCATAATTTTTTGGCACATTATTTTGTTGCAATGGTGTAATGGTTAAACCTTTTAACCACGCCTCGCCACCCAACAGGGTAACGTATGAGCCATGCATTTGCCCGCGCCCGGCGCGAATCGCCTTGACCTCATGCCCCTGCAATACCAAACCCGCCTCGAATTTCTCGAGGATTTCATAATTGAAATGGGCTTTGCGATTACTAATTAGGGACATGATAAAATTATAACACGCTATAATATAATTGACAAATACGGTAGAGATTTACGTAATGTTATGGTTAAAGAACTAAATAAAAAAGCACTTCCTAATAAATAGGTCGTGCTTTTGGGTAGTTATTTTTTAAGAAATCAAACCGCTGTTTCAATGATAAATTTATACAACGCTTCAGATGTTTCAAATCTTTTTACACTAGGATTTTTATCGAATTCTTTACTTTCTGATAAAAACAAGACACTTGCATTCATTGATAGCCCTGCCAATACATCTGACCTTCCGTCACCTACAACATAGATTTTGCAACCCTCTTCTTTAATGTCTTTGTATTTTGCAAATATTTTATCTTTTGCTTTTAAAAAGACTTCGGGATGAGGTTTTGAGTTTTGGCATTCATCAACCGAACAGGTGGTTTTATAGAACACATTCTCTAGATCAACTCTGAACCTATCGAAGTAGATGTTTTCTTCATGGTTTTTTAAACACATGTCAATCCATTTAATCGGTGATGCTGTAGCAATACCAATAGGTATTTCATGTCGATCTAGAAAACGAATCATTTCTTTAATGTAAGGCATTTCGCAAATCCGATTTGTTTTTGATCTTTCATACATTCGGTCCCACTTTTCATTCACTAGAAATTCTGCGTCACATTCAGGCACAAGTTCTTCGAAAACTTTTTTAGTTGATATACCTGAAAACCTAGCCGATATTTCCTGTGGGGTAAACATTAAACCGTGATGCTTGTTAAGAACATGGCACTCTGCCTCTGCATGGAAAGGCGTTTGCGTATCGACTAATGTTCCATCAAGATCGAAAATAAAGCAACTTTTCTTTAGTTCAATAAGGGGGTATGTTTTCGAGGTTATAGACCCTGGTTGCAGAAGGGCAAAACTAGCTTCGTACCCAAAATGTAAATGGGTATTTTTTACTTCATCAAGTATTAAATTAGATACGTCATCTGGTTCAGTGCTTAATACTTTAACCTTCACCATTCTCAGGCGATTGTTTTTTGATAGGTCTTTTTTGTCTTGAACCCATTCCCACGAAAAGGATACGTTTACTTTTTTTACAACAGACTCATAAGAAGTACAGAACGACAAACCTGTCTCTGTATCTGTATGAATTTCGAAAGACTCGCTTTCTATAAGTATTTCTTGAGGTATTTTGTACTTTTTCATTTTAAAGATTTTTTCAGACCTCAGTGTAGTACATTTATAAGCATTAGTCAAAAAAAACTTAGCACTACTTTAAGCTTTAATGTTTATAAATATTTTTCTTCCCAAAACACGAAAAATTGGTATACTTCACTGTATGTCAAAGAATTCTAAAAACAACGGTTCAAATATGAACCCAAACAACAATCAAGGTCAAAATCAGCCTAAAAATACCAATAACGGCAAAAATCTAAATAAAAAACCAAACAAAAAAGGTTTTGGTTTTTCAGCACATTTTGGTACAACCATACTTTTCTTTCTAGTAATTATTGCTGTTTATTCTATTTTTAGCGAAAAAGCTGTAAAGGTTGAAAACGTGCCTTTTTCACAAGTGGCTAGCGAGGTGCGCGCAGGTGGCGTTAAACAAATTACTGTCTCAGCCGACAAGTTAGAGGTTGTTAAAAATGATGATACTAAATTGAAGTCTAAGAAGGAAAGTGAGTCTTCATTGTCAGAAGCGCTAACAAACTATGGCGTTACGCCTGATCAAATCAATAATGTAATTATTGATGTTAAAAGCCAGTCAGGCTTTGGCTACTGGGCACTTAATTTGTTACCAATATTAGTCCCAGTTGGTTTAATTATTTTCTTCATCTGGGTGCTTTCAAAACAAATGAAGGGTAGTGGTATGCAAGCTTTTACATTTGGCCAATCACGTGCACGTATTACAAACCCAAACGACAAGGGTAAAGTAACCTTCAAAGACGTGGCAGGTGTGCGCGAAGCTAAACACGAACTTGAAGAGATAGTAGATTTTTTGAAAAATCCTAAAAAGTTTATCGACATCGGCGCCCAAATACCAAAAGGTGTTATGTTAACCGGCGCACCGGGTACAGGTAAAACACTATTGGCGCGTGCGGTTGCAGGTGAGGCGGGTGTACCATTTTTTCATTTGTCAGGTTCAGAATTCGTTGAAATGTTCGTGGGTGTTGGTGCATCACGTGTGCGTGACCTATTTCAAATGGCTAAACGTGCATCACCGGCAATTGTATTTATTGATGAAATCGATGCAGTGGGCCGTGTACGTGGTACTGGTGTTGGTGGTGGTAATGATGAACGCGAGCAAACCTTAAACCAAATCTTGGTTGAGATGGATGGCTTTGAGCCTACTGAAAAAGTTATCGTTATGGCAGCTACAAACCGCAGTGACGTGCTTGACCCAGCGCTACTGCGCCCAGGGCGTTTTGATCGCCGTGTGGTACTTGATTTACCTGACCGTCGCGACCGCAAAGAAATACTTGAAATTCATATGCGCAAAAAGCCTATGGGTAAAGACGTTAATATTGATGTTATTGCCGAACGTACACCGGGTTTTTCGGGTGCTGACCTATATTCATTAATGAACGAATCGGCAATTTTGGCTGCGCGTCAAAATAAAACCGAACTTAATCAAGCTGACCTAATCGCATCAATTGAAAAAGTTATGATTGGGCCTGAACGTAAAAGTCACCTAATGTCCAAAGAAGAAAAGCGCGTTACGGCTTATCACGAAGGAGGTCACGCATTACTTGCATCGCTATTACAATATGCCGACCCAGTGCATAAGGTTTCTATAGTGTCACGAGGTAGCGCCGGTGGTTACACACTAAAATTACCTCTTGAAGAAAAGAAGTTGCAGAGCAAAAAAGAGTTCTTAGATGACATTGTGGTGTCATTAGGTGGTTATGTTGCCGAAGAAATGATATTAGATGATGTTACAACTGGGCCATCAAATGATTTACAAGTTTCAACTGCGTTAGCGCGTGCTATGGTTACTCGTTTTGGTATGAGTGATGCAATTGGGCCAATGGCGCTAGAATCAAATGGCGGCAAGGTAATGTTCGGTGGCGGGGTAGACGGTGAATACTCACCTGAAATGTCAGCCCGTATTGATAACGAAGTATCAAAAATCATGAATGATTCATTTGCTCGGGCCAAAGAATTATTGCATGCAAATAAAAATATTCTTGACGCAATTGCAAATAAACTAGTTGAGGTTGAAAATCTTGAACAAGATGAATATGAAAAAATTATTGTTAGTTTTGGTATAGAACTTAAAAAGAAAGCGATTTAATTAAAAATAAATAAAACAAAAACACTAAACTATATGATAAGTAAAATAAAAAGTTATTTCACAGGTCTAAATAGGCAAACAGTAATCATAGGATCGATTTTGGTAATGACCTTTGTTGTCGCTGGGGTTTCAGCGTCAGGTCTAAGCTTACTAGGGGCAGGGGCAATGTTTATGTTCGCAGGTGTTTTGTTCTATAGAAAATTTAATTTAAACGGTGAGGGTTTTACTATCGACAAAAGAATACTAATTCCCGCTATAATTTTAATTATTATTGCAGGGCTTGCTATGTTTTTTGCTGATAATTCATACTTGGCATTTCGGGCATTTTTAACAATGATTGTTTTATTTGCGATTATTGTGTCGGCCAAAAATATTTCAAAATCTGAGTTTAGTATTGGTGTTTCGGCTATTTCAATTGCAACATTTTTGTATTCTATTTACGAATATTTCACCACCAGCTCGCTAACAGTTATTCGATTACAAGGTTATGCGGGGTATGCTAATACGTTTGGTCTGTACGCAACCGTTTTTGGTTTAATTGCTTTGTATTATGCAAGTCTTGCAAATAAAAATAGGGCCAAGTGGTTTATGTTTATAGTTGCGGGCCTGGATTTTTTTGTTGCATTCATGACATTGTCACGTGGGGTATTGCTTGCGGTCGTTATTTCGGCAATTGTTGTAGGTGCCTTGTTTTATAAAAAAATCAATTTTAAAAAAGTTGCCCAAAGTGTTGGTATTGTCGTTGTGATCAGTGCAATTATTGTTTTTGCAATAACTACAATTAAAAAATATACAAGTAATGAAAAGGTTGTTTTAGTTCGAACTGATAGTACTTTGGCACAAGCTTCAGGTACCAGATTGCAACATTTTCAAACAGCTGTGCGAATGTTCAAAGATCATACATTTGGCATTGGAGCAGGGAACTATCCACAACGGTCATTTGATTACGAAGTTAGGCCGATTGATAATGCCATCGACCCACATTCTTTTGTAATGACATTGTTGGCTGAATACGGTGTACTGATTGTTTTTTGGTTATATTTACTATTTGAAATTATTCGAAGTATTATTATTAACAAAAACAATTTTGATCAAGAAAAAGTTTTTTACTTATTTTTATCGCTAGCTTTTTTATTGCACATTTGTGTCGATTCAGACATGCGTCAACCCTTTACTTGGCTAATTTTTGCAATTGTTTTGGGTAAGTTGTTAAGTTTTAAAAAGTCTTTTCAGTTTGAGAAAATAAATATTGTAAAAGATGTTTTTGCATTAATTTTATTGATACCTGCAATGCTAATGCTTTTTGCTAGTGCTTTGCTGATAAACTTTTATGATACATCTGGTACATATAGCGAACTTGAAGTTCGCGATCGTTATGTATTACTTGCCGCTAATTTAACACAGATTCAGCCAGATGTTTGGGAAAACTCAGCAAAAATGTCGCTAGCCAAGGCAACTGTTTCGCAGAACCCAGAAGACACCGAAAAGTCAGTAAGTGAGTTATTGCGCAGAATTGATCGCGCAATGGCTATAACAGGGCCCCAGTCTAGAATGTATTCACAAAAAGCTCGAGGTTATGCAATTTTGCGACAAGAAGATAATTATAGACAGGCTCTTGAAAAATCAGTTAGTTTGTCAAAATATCATAACTATAACGAACGTGCGGCCTTGGCAGGGTATTATGTTTACACCAAAGAATATATTAAATTAAAAGATTTAGTTATGTCTACTTATGATTTAAACAAAGACTATTTTGGTAGTGCATATGCTGCTGCTGACCCTGAAAAATCTAAAAAATATATAGCCATGAATAGTATGCTAGAAGTTTTAAAGACCCAATCATTGGCTAATAAAGACAAAGATACATACTTGCTAACTAGTAAAATTTTAGAGGGCCTGGCGCCAATAATGTCCACCCTTCAATAAGGTCAAAAACAAAATGAAAAAATCTTACCAATAAGGTAAGATTTTTTCATTTTGTCCGCCCTCTAGGATTCGAACCTAGGACCCCAGAGGTATAAGCTCTGTGCTCTAACCAACTGAGCTAAGGGCGGGTTTTTATACTATTTGTATAACTAATATTACATTTTTTGGGCATTTTCGCAAATTTATAAGTGTAGTATAATAAAAATATGAATAATATGAATGAATTTACAGGTAAAAAATTAGGTGAAGTTTTAGCTTTTTGTGAGGTCGGTGAAGAGACTTTTAAAATGGGTGTCGAGGCACTGACTGAAAAGTTGGGAGCTGAATTTGTAACTGACTATATTGAACGCTCAAATATGTATTTTGAATCAGTTAAAAAGTTTGCAAATGATGGTGGTGTAGGCGAAGTTACAATGGCCAAGCTTGAATCAACCGGTGCAAAATTGCGCGCAATGCGCGATATGTACGTAGGTGATCAATGGCACAATGCGACTGAATTGTTAGAATGGTCAGGCTTTTTCGAAGGCGCTGCAATTGTGCATTTTGCATTAGTGCGTGGCGTTGCTATGGAACTAGACAACAGTGATTTGCTAAACTTGGTCAACGAAGCTATCGATTTTCATTACCAAATACTTGAACACGCCGAAGGCGAACTAGAATCAGTCGGGCAAGATCGAGCAAAATAATTTTTTAAAATAAAAAACCAAGAATCACTTGGTTTTTTATTTTACTCAAAATGATTTTCGGTTCTGTAGGTTTCAGAGATTTTGTCGAGCGTTGGGTGGTTTTTTATTTCATCATTTTCAATTAATTTTTGGGCTTCATTTCGGGCTATTTCAACCAGCTTAATATTCTTGATGGCTTCCATGGCGATGTCTGATATACCCCATTGCTTAGTACCGCTCATTTGGCCAGCGCCTCGTTGCATCAAATCCATTTCGGCTAATTCAAAACCATTTTTAGCTTTGGTTAGCGCACCAAGGCGCTCAATTGTTTTAGCTGATTCGCTATCGGTTAGAATGTAACAATAGGCTTGGTGGTTGCCACGTATAACACGCCCGCGCAATTGGTGTAATTGCGCCAATCCAAAGCGTTCGGCGCCTTCAATAATTATATTTGTCGCATTGGGTACGTTCACACCGACTTCAACAACACTAGTTGAAACTAGTACATCTATTTCATGATCATAAAAATCTTGCATAACTTCATCTTTTTTGTCGTTTTTCATTTTGCTATGCATGACCTCAATTCGAAAGCCTTTTAATTCATTATTGGCCAACCGCTTGGCTTCATCTGTTACGTTTTTCATTTGCATTTTGGCGACCTCTTCTGGGTCACTTTCGTCCACTCCGCTAATACGTGGGCAAATAACATAAGCTTGCCGGCCATTTTTTAATTCGGCTACAATTTTTTTATACATTGCTTCGCGGGCATTTGGGGCGACAATTTCAGTAATTACTGGCTTGCGGCCTTTGGGCATTTCGTCTAGTACTGACAAATCAAGGTCGCCATAAATTGTTAGGGCTAGTGTACGGGGTATGGGTGTTGCAGTCATTGATAAAAAGTGGGGTACATGGGTACCTTTTTTAACTAGCCCTGCGCGTTGTTTGGCGCCAAAGCGGTGTTGTTCGTCAACAATTGCTAATGCTAAATGTTTAAAGACAACATTTTTTTGTATCAATGTATGGGTGCCTATTACAATAGCTATTTCGCCATTGGCTACCCATTTTGATAGTTGGGTACGCGAAATATCGGTCCAACCTTTTGTGTTTGATGCTACTTTTGACGGGTATTTACGACAACCACGGCCAGTGATCAAGCCTATTGATATGCCAGTATAGGCAAACATTTGTATAAAATTTTCAAAATGTTGTGTGGCTAGTATTTCAGTTGGCGCCATTAGGGCCATCTGCAGTGTGCCAAAGTTTTGCATGGCTGGTCGGTTGCGAATAATTGCATATGCTGCGGCTGCGGCCACAGCTGTCTTACCGCTACCTACATCACCCTCTAGCAACCTTGCCATTGGGTTTTGTTTAACCAAGTCGTCAAAAATATTTTTAATTGCATTGTGTTGGGCGACGGTTGGAGGAAAGGGTAGACGCTCTAAAAACTCATTAGCCAAATCCATATCGGCCACAATTTCGTAACTTTTTTGTGATTGAAATAATTTTTTGTCTTTGTTTCGGGCAAGCTGCACGTAAAAAATTTCTTCAAAAGCAAAACGCTTGCGGGCAGCTTCGGCGTGCTCTTTTTTTTGTGGGGCGTGCATCCACAAAATTGCAGTTTTGAATTTTGGCAAATTGTATTTGTTTAAAATATCTTCTGGTATCGGGTCGATTTCGTTTTCTAGCACACCTGTCTTAATAATTGACATTACTAGGTGGTATAAAAATTTTGAAGTTATGCCTTTAGTTTCGCGGTAAATTGGGTAAAGGTTTTCAGATTGTATTTCACTTGTAGCAAATAATGTATCATGGCTATCTATTGGCAATATTTCAGCTTTTTCAATTTCGGGATTTGACATTAAAAGGCCAGACTTGTTTTGTGTTGGTGTGCCTGAAATTTTAACTACCTCGCCTAGTTTATATGTTTTTCCAATGAATAGTTGGTTGAACCAAATAATTTTTAATTTACCCGATATGTCTTCTATGGTCATTTCGGCCATTGGTATTTTGGTTTTAAATGATTTCTTGGTTCCAACGTGTGTGATTTTGCCATAAACAGTTGCTGGCATTCCGTCAGATAGTTCAACAATTGATGTACGCATACTAATGTCACTATATCGAACAGGGAAGTAATGCAACAAATCAAAAACTGTCTTTATACCAATACGAACAAGGGCCTTTTTTTGAAGCTCGGTTAGTCGTTTTATTTCGCTAATAGGCGTACTAAAGTATATTTTGTTTTTATTTTGCAAGCTCATTTACCTTGTCGATTAATTCGTCCAATGTAAAGTTTGATTTAATCATGTATGCATTTGCACCTAATTCAACAGCCTTTTTCTCTGAATCATCACTGGCCATGTTTGAAAAAACAATAACCATTGTGTCTTTAAATGCATGTTTTGATCTAATGTATTTTAAAATTTCAAAACCGTCAATACCAACAGGTAACATAAGGTCTAAAATCAAGACGTCTGGTTTAAATTCTGTAATACTGTCTTTGGCAAGATCCCAATTTGGGGCACTATTAATTTCAAAATCAGCTGACATAAGTTTGCGCAGAATCAGCTTTTGGAGGAATTGGTCATCTTCTATTAGATAAACTTTTTTCATATTTAGATTATATCATACATATAATTTATAAGTAGAAGCATTTTGGGCATTACTTGTTCAAAATAACGTTAAATGTTGTACCAAGGGCCGTACTTTCAAAACCTATTTCCCCGCCTAGTGATTCGACTATTTTTTTGACAGTATATAGTCCAATACCGCTGCCTGTTGGTTCTTTTGCTATGGCATTTGTTGCCCGGTAGAATTTTTCAAATATATGTGACTGTTCATCAACGGGTATGCCTATACCAGTGTCTTTTATTGAAAAACTTATATTACTATCGTCTTCTTGTATGTTTATGAAAACCTTGTCATTTGGCGAACTGTACTTGATTGCGTTTTCTATTAAGTTGCTAAAAATAAGCCTAATCTTTTCAGGGTGTGATTTGATAATGCAGTCATTTTCAGGTTTTATAAAAATAATTTGAATTTCGTATTTGAAAGATTCAGCACTAAAATCAAATATTAATGAATCTATCATTTTTATAACATCTACATCAGTCTTTTCATCATTATCATATTGCATCGAATGGTTTACTTTTATCATGTCATTAACAATTGAAATCATACGCTCGTTACTTTCGGCGGTTTTTTTAAGCATATTTTCTTGCTCGATTGATAAATTACCAAAGTCTCGGTCTAGAAACATTTGAATAACCCATTTGGTTGCAGATAGTGACGTGCGTAATGAATGGGCGGTAGTCGAAATTAGTTCACCTAAAAATTCGTTTTCTTCGCTAATTTCAGCAATAGTTTTTTCATTTTTTTCGCTCATTAGTTTATTATAGCAGTTTATATTTTTATTAAAATAAGTAACTATTTGGCGTGGGGCACCGAGCCTTCCCATAGGCCGTCAAACCAGGCTCGCATTGTGTCTGTGTATTCTTTCGAGGTAATTAGTACGCAATAGCTATTTTGGGCCGACGATACGCACAATGTTTTGTCATCGTATATGAAAAAGGTTGATTTAAATTTACCGTGCATAATTTCGGGCAATATTCGTACCTGCGAAAGACCCTCGTAGTATTTTTTAATTAAGCTTTTTTGTATCGGGGCCTCCCATAGGCTACTAGTTTTAATATTTCTTTTTATACGTTCTTCGATAAATAGCTCGACAAAGTCTGGGCCAATATCCCAAAAAAAGTTTTGTTTGGGTGATAACGTGCTAATGTGTTTACTTTTGCAGTACAACATTTCCATAATGGCATTTTTAACTGCATCGACTCCTTCGTAGAATGCGACTATGGGTTTTTGGTTTGCCGGGGCTGATTTTTCGGTTAGGGAAGGGATCAGGCCTAAAATGTCTTTTTGTAGTCTTGCAACTTCAATAGCTTTTTGGTCAGCGATGATTGATAGTTTTTCAAGAGGTTCTAATACGAAACGTTTATCGCCCTCAAGCCCGGTTTTGCTAATTAGGCCCCGTTTTTCTAAACACCCTAGGGCATAATATACTGTTGGGCGTTTTAAACGGGTTGTTTTAACTATATCGCGAGCTGTGCCCACCCCACTGACCAGGGCTAGATACACAGTTACCTCAGAATCGCTCAGTCCCAGCTCTATTAGGTTTTTTCGTGGTTCGATCATATTTTATAAGGCTTAATTAATTATTTGTATAATGGTTATTATACATGATTGAACAAATATTGCAAAAGGCTTACTATATAAATAGATAATAAATAAATAGAACCTTAAAAATTAAAATTATGAAATTCTGGACTAGAACTAAGAAAATTAATGCCTTTGGGCTAACTGGCAACATTGGTTCAGGTAAAAGCACAGTTGCAAAATTACTTGCTAAGTATCCTGACGTAGTTTTATTTGACTGTGATTCGATTGCCAAAGCTGTTATTGCAGAACCGACTAATCATTTAAAGATTATCGAAACACTGGGTGAAAATGTTTTTATTAATAACATTGTTGATTACGGTAAAATAGCCGAAATCATTTTTTCAGACCCTGTTAAAAAGAAGGTGTTTGAAAAACTTATTCACTCGGCTGTTTGGGAGTATGTCGAAAATGGGGTACGTGATTTGGCTAACAAAATTTGTATCGTTGAATCAGCTATTATGTTTGAAACTGGATCACATGAAATGTTTAACTATATGATTGTTACTGACTGTAGCCGTGAAGAACGCTTTCGTCGTCTACGCGAAAATCGTAAAATGACCAACGAGCAAATTAAAGTTTTCATGAAAAATCAGTATGCTTCATTTATCAAGACACAGCAAGCTAACTTTATTGTTAACACTGAATGTTCAATGGAGGTACTGAATGAAAGGGTTGCTAACTTGTATGAAAGATTGAAAAAAATTAAAAAATTATAATATGAAAACAAAAGCCATTTTTCCACTAAGTGCTGACCCAATTACAAACGGTCACCTAAATGTTATTGAACGTATGGCGCCGCTATACGATGAACTGTGTGTTTTAGTTTCAGTTGACGCTAAAAAGAAATACACTTTTACTATCGATGAGCGTATGGCCATGATTAAGGCTGTTAGTTCTCATATACCTAACGTGCTGGTTGATGCCTGTACTGATTCATATATAGCCAAGTATGCCAAAAATTTTGGTGCACAGGTTATATTGCGTGGGTTACGTAATGGTATTGATTTAGAATATGAGGCCGCAATGGCCAACGAAAATCATTACATTTGCCCTGATATTGAAACTCTTTGGGTGCCTTGTCGGCCAGAATTTATGCACATAAGCTCAACCATGATTAAAAGCCATGTTGGTGTTGATGTCGATTGGGAAGAACATGTTGCTAGATCGGCACCCGCCGTAATACTTGCCAAAATGAAGGAAAAACACATACTAGGGCGCGCCGCAATTCATTGGCAAAACTTGATGATGTCTATTGGTAACCCAAAAGGGAACGAAACACTTTTCAAGAAAATTGTTGAACGCTACACTGAGTCAAGCCGGGCTCATCATACACTTGCGCACATTGTGTTTATGTTAGACGAATTAGAGCTTGTTAAGCATTTAGTTGCTAAATACAACGAAACACGTTTTGGTATTTGGTACCATGATGTAGTTAACGACGCCTATGCCGAAGTCAGACCCGAACCGATGTACAATGAAAAACGCAGTGCTTATTATGCAAGCCTTGATATGCATGAATTGGGTTTACCTAATGATTTTATCAAAAACGTAGAAAGGTTAATTATGGCCACAGCTCATAAAAAATTAGCAACCGAAAATGACGAAATGATCATTACAGACCTTGATTTGTTAATACTTGGCCAAAATGAAAAAGTTTTTGATGCGTACGATGCAAATATTCGTATTGAATATGAATTAATACCAATTGATCAGTATAAAGCTGGCCGTACTAGGGTATTAAATCACTTCTTAGATAGGTCTAGTATTTACGTAACTGAATTTTTCAAAAATAAATATGAAGAATCAGCTCGTAATAATCTAAAACGCGCAATTGCAAGATTGCAAAATTAAACAAAAGCCCCAAAATGTAAAAATTTTTGGGGCTTTATAGTTTATTATTCTAATACCTTATCTCGGTCTATACTTTCTCGAACCCTTTTTAGGTGAAATGGTAGTTCGGTTTCCTCGACCTCATTTATCCAACGCTCAATTTCTGAAGCCTTCCAGCCTAGGCGAGGGGCGTAGGTTTCAAAGGCGGCTTTTGTTGTCATACCTACATCATGCGCTTCTTGGGGTATTTGTGCGTGTATTTTATCTAGCTGTTCGTACAGCTTATTTATAAGCGCCAATTTTTCGGATTTAAACGCTTCTTTTTCTTCTTGGGCTTTTCTTGCTCTTTCAGCTTCATTTATTCTTCCGTAAACTTGCCCTAGGCTTTTTCTGGTTTTTGAAATTTCTTCATTTACCGGGTCTAATTGCTCTGCTTCAAACTTTTTAAATTTTTTATGATTATCTACTAGATCGTCATAATCATAACCAATAGACCTAAAGTATATTTCTAGCATTTCTGGAGATATGTTTCCTATGGTGTTATTAAAAACCTCAAGCTTTTTCTTGTCAAATAAATCAGGGTTATTGTTCAAGAGTTCGTCAGTAATTTTATCACGCTTGTTGGTCAGTGTTTCAAGTTCTTTTTCTAATTGAGCTATTAATTCAGTATCGCTTATTGGGTTTTCTATATGTGTTC
Organism: uncultured Candidatus Saccharibacteria bacterium; assembly: GCA_964591475.1. Lineage (GTDB taxonomy): Bacteria > Patescibacteriota > Minisyncoccia > Phycocordibacterales > UBA9973 > MFUC01. The sequence continues at coordinate 1,024 of CAZQAX010000002.1, read as the reverse complement.
CTTCCATATATAAATATTAACATTTGGGGTATTTTTTGCCTAGTTTATGTATAAATTAAAAGGTGAGATATTATTATTTTAAAAAAACCTGATAAATATAGTATAATAAAACTATGAAAAGACTTAAGTATTTGTTTTTAGCACTTGTTGCTGTGCCGTCAATGGCGCTGGCACATGTTAAATGGTTTGCTAATGAAGAGGTTATTGTGCCTGCCTATAAATTTACTGACCCATATGTAATTATTGCAATTGTTATGGCTTTGGCTTTAATAGTGTTGGGTATTTTTTTAGAGAAAAAGCTTTCGGTCCCGCATAGGCTAGAGAAAACAATTCAAAAATGGGCACCAGGCGTGCTATCAATTGCTGGTATTGGTTTTGGTTTGGCTTTTATTATTTTTGCATTAAAGGGTTTTATTTTTGCGCCAAATTTACCAGCTGTAGGTAATATCGGCATACTGATGTTGGTTATTGAATTTATTGCCGGGCTTTTAATACTACTAGGTTTTTATGAACGCATTGGTGGGTTACTGGTACTAGTTTTATTTACGCTTGGTGTTGGTCAGTACGGTGGTATTGAAATGCTCGACACGCTTGAAATGCTTGGGTTTGCGCTGTATATAATAATCATTGGTCGCCCAAAATGGAAGATGCGCGATTGGAACTTTGTAAAACATCTAAGCCACAAAGTTCATAATTATGGTGTACCAATATTGCGCGTAGGCACTGGGCTTAACTTGATCATTCTTGGTTTTACCGAGAAAATTTTAAGCCCTTCATTGACTAATAATTTTTTATCTAATTATAATTGGAACTTTATGCAAAACTTAGGTTTTGAAGGTTTTACTAATTATTACTTTGGCTTTTATGCTGGGGTAGTAGAAGTTTTGTTTGGTGTATTCTTTTTACTAGGGCTTGTTACTCGTACAACCACAATCGCACTGGCTGTGTTTTTGGCAACAACTCTATACCTATTGGGGCCAATTGAACTAATCGGCCATTTGCCTCATTTTTCAATCGCAATAGC
>CAZQAX010000001.1:4612-42508 GCA_964591475.1 uncultured Candidatus Saccharibacteria bacterium | reverse complement strand
GTTCTATTAATTAAATCTTATAGTTAAATTTATGACTCATAAATCTATTGATGCATTACTTGCATCTACAATGTTCCTACTGTTTACAATGGTTACCCCTCATTATGAAGATATAGCCAAGAAGATTGGTTTTGTTGACATGGCTCAAGCGCAAACTGTTGCGACAATTGCACCAACGTCTACTCTTACGACTGTTCCAACCCCAAACCCTGTAACAGGTCAAATAATCGATCCAACTGTGCCTGCGTATACACCAGTAACTAGTTGTTCTAATTGGGTTGAGACAAACGGTGGCCCACAAGGTGGAGTTTATTGGGAGAATCTACGTGATTTTAACAAGCACCCCCAAATTGATCAGTACGCTATTCAGTGGTTCAACGGTAATTGGAGCCCTTGGTATACGCCAACAATTGGTGATTTGGATTCAAAAATTAACGACAATGGCGCATGGAGATACATGATTTCATACCTACAAGACCATAACTGGAAGACTAGAAATTGTGAATCAGCTGCTCCGGTAGCCGTAATAACACCTGGCCAAACTACTACAACTACAACCACAAATACTACAGCCACAGCTTCAACTGGTACTGTAAAATTTGTAGCCGAAACTCAACCTGTAAAATTTTTAACCAAGGGTACCCCGGGTGTAAGTTTGTATAAACGAAAGTTTATCGCTAGAGGTGATGTAAATATTTACGAGGCAAAATTTATGCCAAAAAATACAACACAAGACAAGAATCCAAAATACCAACTATACTTAAATGGTAATTTAATAGCTGGTTTTTATGGTTATACAAATAATGATGCTGTTAATTTTGACTTATATGGTACACAAAAAGTACTTCAAGGTGAAAACACTATTGAAATTATAGGAGATCTATCTAATTACGTGTCTAGTGATAGGTTCGAATTTGAAAATGACTTTATTTTTGTTAATAGTATTGGCGAATCATCATATGTTGCGGTCGAAGGTATGCCTGCGACCGGTCACGTAACAGTTATCGAAGCTCCGTATAACCCCTCTGTAACCGTTCTTACGCCAAATGGTGGTGAAACACTTATAAAAGGTCAAACATATAGAATAAAGTGGGACTCACAAAACCTTTCAAAGGTATATTTGAAATTGTATAAGGGTCAAAGTGTTTATCATGATCCAAATTTTCAACCAGAAAGTGCAATAAGTCTAGACCCAGTATATGCGGGTAGTGGTTATTTTGATTGGGTTGTACCAACGACTATTCCAGATGGTGGTGATTACACTATTAAAATAGCTACGGGTGACTATGGAGACCTTTCAGATTTTAGTGATGCGCCATTTACAATCACAAGCCCAGCAACAAAAGCTTGTACAAATTGGAAGGTCACAACTGGTGGCCCACAAGGTGGTACTTATTGGGAAAAATTGCGTGACTTTAGTAAGCACCCTGATATCGACCAATATCGCATACAGTGGTGGAACGGTAATTGGAGCCCATGGTACACACCAACCGTTGGTGATATGGACACGAAAGTTAATAATGATGGCTCATGGAGATATTTAATTTCATATCTACAAGACCATAACTGGGAGACTAGAGATTGTTTAGACAATGCCCAAAAACCCTCGGTAACAGTTTTGTCGCCAAATGGTGGTGAAGATTATAAACTTGGTGATATTTTAAAAATTCGTTGGAAAACAAATAACTTACCAAAAGATGTTGGTACTCAGGTAGATATATTGGATGACCGTATAACTGATTCTAGTGCTGCGTCATTGTTTGGTACTAGTCCTGTGCTTCAATATGCAAGACTTGTTTCTGAAAATGGCTCAGAGTATGTTTATGAATATGTAATCGATGTTCCTCAAAGTTTTAACAATTCTTTGCCGTCTAAATACAAAGATGTCTTTGGTGGAAATCATTATACAGTAGCAGTGTATGCTGCCAATAAAGACCAAAATGGTTCTTATGTAAAAGTTGCCGAAGACACAAGCGATTCAAAGTTTTCGCTTGGTCAAAGCGTAAGTTCTACAATTACATTACTAACCCCAAATGGTGGCGAAAATTTCCCAGTTGGTGGTAAAATGGCTGTTTCTTGGAAAGCAAGTAGTGACATACCAACTACAAATAATGTTCGAATTCAATTCTTTGAAAAAAGCAAAGGCGTGTCATTTTTCACAATCGACCTAGGTCAAAATGATGGCAGTGAGAATGTTTATATACCAAAAAATGATTATTATGGAAATGCTTTAATTGGTGGTTTGTATGATGTAAGAATTATAACTTTAAGTCCAGATAAAAAGTGGGATGTTGTTGACTATGCTGACTCATCAATTGGTATAAAAGCTGAAGCTCTTAGTTCTTCTTGTGACTCAACAACCAAACCTTGGATAGAGGTCTTGTCCCCTAATGGTGGCGAAGTTTATAAGATAGGCGATACACTTGATATTAAATGGGAAAGCTGTAACTATCCACATAGCACTGTTGATATTATTTTAGAAGACTCAACGCTGGAAAAACAAGGCTTTCCAGTGGGTACTAATAGTGTATTTATTATAGAAAACGTTTCCTCAAAAAATAATTTATATCAGTGGAAAATCCCATCAACATTTGGAACAGGTAAGCCAATCTCTTTGGGTAACGGTAAAGTATATAGAATTAATTTAGGTGATGGTGTAAATTATCAAGCAAATATTGCTGTTTGGGATAAAAGTGATACGTTGTTTACAATTAATAGTTCGACAACAAATAAAAATTCTACAAAAAATTATGGTGTAACATCGGCTGATCCAAGTAGCAGTACTAGTTCAGGTCAAGACACAACATTTACTCGTCGTTTAGTTATAGGTAAAAAGGGTGATGATGTTACGTTGTTGCAAGAAATTTTAATAGACCAAGGCTTTTTGAAGGCAAATAACCCAACTGGTTATTACGGCCCAGTAACCAGCCGGTCTGTAAAAAAATTGCAAAGCGCTAATAAGATACAAGCAACTGGTGTTGTTGGTCCAGCAACCCGAGCCCTTCTAAACTCAATCGTTGATGAAATGAGTGTTGATGGAAATGATTAATTAATAAAACCATAAAACACCCTCTTTATAAAGAGGGTGTTTTAGTATATACTTTTTGTATGAATATAATCGAGGAGCTAAAACAAAGAGAGTCATTTTTTCAAGCGTCTAGCGAGAACTTGGCCCAATATTTAGAATCAGGTCCAAAAACCTTCTATTTAGGTATTGACCCAACTGCTGACTCGCTACACATTGGCCACTTTGCTACACTCAACGTAGCCATACATTTAATGAACCGTGGCCACAAGTTCATATTAGTTGTAGGTGGTGCAACAGGTATGATTGGTGACCCATCAGGTAAAAGCGAAGAACGTAATTTGTTAGACGAGGCGACATTGGCTAAAAACGTAGCTGGTATAAAAACTTGGTGTGCAAACTTTTTTGGCGATAACGGTAACTGGGAAATTGTAAACAATTACGACTGGACCGGTAAAGTTGATTTGATAAGTTTTTTGCGCGATACGGGTAAGCATTTTTCAATCAACACTATGCTTAAACGCGACTCTGTAGCTAATCGTTTGGGCGAAGAAAGCTTTTTCTCATACACTGAATTTTCATATTCATTACTACAAGCCTATGACTTTCTATACTTGTTTGAAAACTACGGTTGCACAATGCAAATTGGTGCGTCTGACCAGTGGGGTAATATGCTAGCTGGTACTGAATTGATTCATAAAAAGCTGGGCGCTGACGCATATGTGCTAACTGCGCCACTAGTTGTTGATTCAAAAACTGGTAAAAAGTTTGGTAAAAGCGAAAAGGGTACTATTTGGTTAGACAAAAATAAAACAAATAGTTATGAACTATATCAATTCTTCTTGAACATTCCTGATGAAGACATTAAAACCCTAACAAGGCGTTTGATAGTTAGAAGTATAGATGAAGTCAACCAAATGCTTGAAATCATTGACCCCATTGAAGCTAAAAAAACATTGGCATATGCCATTGTGTTTGGTGTTCATGGTCAAAACGATGCCAACATGGCCCGTGATTTGTCAGAGAAGCTTTTTGCTAGCGATGTCGCCAACCTAAACAGTAATGAATTCGAAATTCTATCAAGTGTATTACCTAAAACAAATCAAACTGATATTATAGAGGCCCTTATCGAAACCAATTTAGCCACTTCAAAACGCGAAGCTCGCGAATTTATCGAAAACGGGGCAGTCAGTGTTGCAGGCGAGAAGGTTACTGATACTGCATACCAAATACCCCAAACCCCTGTGCTTATAAAAAAAGGCAAAAAAGATTACGCTATCATAATCAACTAATACTGCCAAAGAAGATAAAAACCACTAAGTTCGTAGTGGTTTTTACTTTGTTTAAAATTTTTTATTGCTATAATTAGTTTAATGTTTCTACAAGACACACAACTTGCGCGTTTTTTAGTTGAGGCTAATCTTTTAACCAACACTGATGTAAACGCATTACTTAAAAAAGCCACTGATAGTGGAGTGTCACTTTCTAATACTATAATTTCAGAAGGTAAAATGACCGAAGTTGATTTGCGTCGTGCCGAGGCTCATGTGCTAGGTATACCATATGTAAATCTTGAAAACGAAAAAATTGATTTTGAGGTGTTATCGTCGATAACTGAACCGGTAGCACGGGGGCACAATATTATCGCTTATAAAAAAACACCAGCAGGGCTTGAGGTTGCCATGCTTGATGTTGACGACTTTCCAACATTGGACGTTATTAAAAAACGTTTGGGTATAAACATACTGCCTAGATTGTCAGATTCAGAATCGATTAAAAAAGCCTTAACGCAGTATAAAAAAAGTTTACAAGTTGAATTCAAAGACATAATCGCCAAAGAAGCTTCGTCGTTAAAAATGGTAGCCGAAAGCGATGGCGAAATTAGCGAAGAAGATTTGAAAAAACAAGCCGATGATTTACCAATCGTGCGCATTGTAGACACACTGGTTTCGCATGCAATCATCCAAGACGCATCTGATATTCATATTGAGCCAACCGATAATTCGCTAATTGTACGTTATCGTATAGACGGTATATTGCACGATGCGATGGAATTACCTAAAAATACTGCCGCAGGCATAACTGCTCGTATCAAGGTGTTATCGAATTTAAAGCTTGATGAAAAAAGGTTGCCACAAGACGGCCGATTTAAAATAACCGAAGACAATTCAAACACTTCATTTCGTGTTTCAACTCTGCCAACATATTATGGTGAAAAAATCGTTATTCGTATTTTGCGTGAAAACCAAAAAGGCTTCTCATTAGAAAAATTAGGTTTCCATGGATCAGCCTTGGAGGTTGTGCATGAATCAATGAATTATCACGTGGGTATGATATTGGCGACTGGCCCAACTGGTTCAGGTAAGACTACGACGCTATATACAATGTTAGACATGTTAAATACGACCGAGGTTAACATTTCAACTGTCGAAGACCCTATCGAGTATCAAATGCCTCGTATTAACCAAACGCAGGTGAAACCCGACATTGGTATGACATTTGCTAATGGTTTGCGATCACTGTTGCGACAAGACCCAAACATTGTGATGGTGGGCGAGATTCGCGATGGTGAAACAGCCGGGCTTGCAATTAACGCGGCCCTAACTGGTCACTTGGTATTATCAACTATTCATACCAATTCAGCATCAGGTGCAATCCCTCGTTTGATTGATATGGGTTGCGAAGCCTTTTTACTAGTTTCAACTTTAAAAACCGTTATTTCACAACGTCTAATTCGCAGGTTAACTGACAAAAAAGAACAATATTTTTTAAGTGAAGGCGAAATGCATGCTTTGAAAAAAATTGTCGATATGGATAGATTGTTAAAATTATTAAAAGACGAAAAAGTTGTTACTGAAACAGCTACATGGGACACAATACCTTTTTATCGTGCTGTGACAAGCGATGAAAGCCCTGATGGTTATAAGGGTAGGGTTGGTATTCACGAAGTTTTAAAAGTTAGCCCGCGTATAAAAGAGTTAATGCTAAAAGGTTCTTCGGCTGACGAGATTGAAAAAATCGCCAAAGAAGAAGGTATGATGACCATGCTTGAAGACGGAATATTTTTAGCAGTACAAGGTCTAACTACGACCGAAGAGGTTTTGCGTGTTGTATCTGAGTAGTTATTTTTAATAATATGAAATTCAAATTTAAAGCAAAAACAAAAGAGGGTGAAATGGTAAACAGTGTTTTTGAAGCATCTGATCGAGCCGAAGCATTGGCCGAGCTGAAAAAAAACTACGAAACAGTTTTATTCATAGAAGAAAAAAAGGGTTCTAGTTTTGAAATAAATTTTAGCTTTTTTAAAAAAGTTAAAATGAAAGACAAAATAATGTTTACTAAAAATGTTTCAGGTATGTTAGAGGCTGGTATTTCAATTTCGCGAGCACTACAAATACTGGGGCGCCAGACAAAAAATAAATATTTTAAAGACATTATTACTGACATTGAAAACTCAATTTCAAAAGGTGATAGTTTTTCAGCGGGACTTGCTCGCCACCCAAAAACCTTCCCTACTATTTTTGTCTCAATGGTTAAGGCTGGTGAAGAGTCAGGCGGTATGGTTGGGGCATTGCGCGAAGTGGGTAGCAACCTTGAAAAATCTTATGCACTAAATAAGAAAATCAAAGGTGCTATGATGTACCCCTCTGTCATATTGGCAGCTATTGTCATTATTGGTATTTTAATGATGATTTTCGTCGTACCTACACTAACCAAAACTTTTAAAAGCCTAGGTGTTAAACTACCGGCAACTACTCGTTTTGTTATCGGTACTTCTGACTTCATGGCTAATAACCCAATAATGATTTTTGTCATACTTTTTGGGGCAATCGCTTTCTTTTACCTTATTTTTAAACTGAAAAAGGTAAAAAGAATGGCTGACTATGTAATACCTAGGTTGCCGGGCGTAGGTAATATTGTTACTGAAACATATACCGCTCGCACGGCTCGCACGCTGTCATCGTTAATACTAGCTGGTATCGATATAGGACGCGCAATTGAAATAACACAAAACGTCGTTCAAAATACTTACTATAAAGACATTTTAATACAAGCCAGGGAAACTGTTCAAAAGGGTGGCACGCTATCATCTGTTTTTAAGTCTAATACAAAACTATACCCTGTAATGTTGGGTGAAATGGTGGAAGTGGGTGAAGAAACTGGTAAGTTATCAAACATGCTTGCCGACATAGCTACATTTTACGAAGGCGAGGTTGATGCAAAAACTAAAAACCTTTCAACCATTATTGAGCCAGTATTAATGATATTTATCGGTGTCGCAGTTGGATTTTTTGCAGTATCGATGCTTTCACCTATGTATTCACTGATGGATTCAATTAATTAGGTGTTTATACTATTATATTGGTGGTATAATTAATTTGTGAAATGCATTTTTTTTATAAAAAATAATAAGTATAAAATACGAAAACTTTCCAAAGGACTTACTTTGATTGAAGCCCTTGTCGCAACATCTATTTTTATTATTATTGCCTTATCGGTTTACGGGGGCTTTCAAAAAATGTTGCAAATAACGGCACTGATTCGTACGCGCGAAGTAGTTACAAATTTAGCTAACGAACAATTTGAAATTGTGCGTAATTTGCCATATGCACAAGTCGGTACTGTGGGTGGTATACCATCAGGGGTCTTGAGTCAAAATCAAGTTTTAGTGCGTGATGATAAAACATTTACCATTGAAACTATTATACGTAATTTTGATGATCCCTTCGATGGTACACTTGGTGGAACGCCAAATGACTTATCGCCAGCCGACAGAAAAATCGTTGAGCTTACTATTTCATGTACTCAATGTAATAAATTTAAAACAACCTCTTTTACTACCTATGTTTCGCCTAAAAATCTCGAAACCGCCTCAACTAACGGCGCACTAGTTATTCGCGTATTTGATGCGTCTGGCCTACCAGTTCCTGATGCTGATGTGAATATTGTAAATTCTAGCTTAACACCACAGGTTAATTTAAATGACCATACTGGAATTGACGGTACTTTGACAATTGTTGATGCGCCGCCATCAGTTGGTAACTATAAAATTACCGTTACAAAGAGTGGGTACTCTGTTGATCAAACATATCCTTCGGGTGGATCTGGTAACCCCAACCCAATTAAATTAAATGCAACTGTTGTTTTACAACAAATTACTCAACTGTCTTTTACGATAGACAGAACAAGTACGATCCCCGTTACAACAATAAATAATCAATGTGTTGATGTTGCAGACTTTGACTTTGATCTTGTCGGTACAAAAATAATTGGTACAAACCCAAATACTTTAAAAAATTCAAACTCTTTTACCACAGACTCATCAGGTTCAGTCAATATAAATAATGTTGAATGGGATACTTATGGAATTAATGGTACTGATGGGGCTTATGATATTATTGGGACTAATCCGCTTCTTTCTCTTGGGGTTCCGCCGAACACAACTCAAAATATGCAAATCATAACAGCTCCTAAAAATGGTAGGCGACTGGTTGTTGTAGTAAAAGATCAATCAACGGGTTTGCCAGTAAGTGACGCTACTGTTGTATTGTCAAAATCAGGCTATACCAGCACACTTACAACAAATGAAGGGTTTATAAATCAAACTGACTGGTCTTTTGGTAGTGGGCAAGCACTGATTGGTGACCCAGGTTTGTATTTGAACCAAAACGGTAATATTGACGTCGCCATATCTCCTGGCGACATACGCTTGGTTGAGTCTTTTGGTGTTTATGTTTCAAGCGGTAATTTAACTTCATCAACGTTTGATTTGGGTGCGGCTAGTAATTTTAAACAAATTCTTTGGAGTCCGACTCCTCAGCCTGCGCAAACAGGTAGCTCAAGTGTTAGGTTTCAAGTTGCTACAAATAATGATAATGCAACTTGGAACTTTAAAGGCCCCGATGGTACAACTGGAACTTTTTATACAACAGCGAACCAAAATATTCATTCATCGCATAATGGGGATAGGTATTTTAGATATAAAATATACCTCTCAACGGCCGACACAGCCTTTACTCCACAAGTTTCAGACGTATCGGTTACTTATTCATCAGGGTGTATTCCTCCTGGTCAAGTATCATTCTCGAGTCTTGCGCAATCAACATATACGTTAGACGTTTCTAAATCGGGATACCAAAGTATTTCAAAGTCTGTTGACGTGTTAAGTTCTTGGCAAAAAGAAGAAATTATAATCGCGCCGTAAATATGAATTTTAAAATTATTTTAAAAAATAAATATATTAAAAATAGCAGAGCCTTTACTGTTATTGAAACGTTGATAAGTCTGGCAATTTTTACGTTAATTTTAGGGCTTATAACATTATTTGCCAGAGACACGATATATTATCGAAGTATTTTTTTTAGTGGCTTGACTGGTTCTGATGACGCTAGACACATATTGCAACCCATTTCTAACGAAATTCGATCAGCCTCACAGTCGTCTCTCGGTTCTTACCCACTTGAAGTCACTGGTGACAATGCCTTTGTATTTTATACCGACACGAACAACGACGGGTTAAAGGAACGTGTTCGATATTTTTTAAATGGAACTACTTTTAGTAAGGGTGTTATAAAACCAACCGGCAATCCTCTTACTTATGCTATTAATAATGAAGTTGTTACTCCGCTCATGTATAATATTGTAAGTGGTGCTACGCCAATATTTTCTTACTATGATACAAATTATACTGGCACAACATCTGCTATGGTTCAACCCGTTTCTCCGCTTGATGTTCGCTTAATAAAAATTACTCTGACTATTGATGCCGATCCATCTCGTCCGCCACTACCATTTACAGTCACTACTCAAATTAGTTTTCGTAACTTAAAAGATAATCTATAAATATGAAAGAGGGATTTCAAAAATTAAGGCAGTTAAAAAATAGAACAGCAAATGGCATGATACTGCTTAGTGTTATTATTTTTGGAGCAATAGCTGTATCAGCTATCTTAGCTTTCTCGGGCTGGGCTTATACTAGCTTGAGTGTGGCAAATTCAGTTTTATATAAAGAGCAAGCATTACAGATCGCTGAAGCTGGGGCCGATTATTATCGATGGCATTTAGCACATGCCCCAAATGATTTTCAAGACGGTACTGGAGCGCCAGGGCCTTATACTCATATATTTAAAGACAAAGACGGTGTAGCTATTGGTAAGTTTGTTCTAACCATAACACCGCCGAATACAGGGTCAACAATTGTAACAATCGTATCTGAGGGTAGTGTTGACGCATATCCTAAGGTTAAAAAAAGAATTAAGACCAGGTTGGCCATACCTTCATTTGCTAAATACGCAATTGTGGCTAATGACGTAATGCGCTTTGGTGAAGGGACTGAGGTTTTTGGACCAATTCATTCAAACGGAGGCATTCGTTTTGATGGAGTAGCCCATAACTTAGTTACAAGCGCCATTAGTTCTTATGATGATCCAGACCACAGTGGTAATAATGAGTTCGGTGTTCATACTCATGTAAATGCCCCGCCATCGTCAGGGGTAAATAATTCATTCAGGTCGTCTGAGGCTCCACCAACAAACCCTGTGCCAAGTCGAAGTGATATATTTATGACCGGTAGGCAATTTCCAGTCCCGCCAGCTGACTTTACGGGTATTACTAACGATATATCAACAATAAAAACAAATGCCCAGTCTGGGGGTAAATATTTTGCTCCATCAGGCGCATTGGGTTACCATATTATTTTTAAGACTAATGATACTTATGATGTGTACAAAGTTACAAATCTTGCCTCTGCATCGGGCTCTTGTTCGTCAAATTCATCTTCTGGAGATTCAACGTGGGGTACTTGGAGTATCAAATCAAGTAACGGTGAAACTTTTGTGGCAAATTACGCCAACCCATCTAATGGATTAATTTTTGTTGAAGATAATGTTTGGGTAGATGGGCAAATAAATACAGCCCGTATAACACTAGCTGCTGGTAAATTTCCTGACAATATTAGTACCCGTAAAAGCATTATAGTAAATAAAAATTTGTTGTATACAAACTATGACGGCCAAGATGCTCTTGCCCTGATTGCCCAACAAGATGTTTTGGTCGGCATGGTGAGTGATACAAGTTTTCGTATTGATGGTGCAACAATGGCTGTTAATGGCAGGGTTGGGCGTAAATATTATAGTTCTTCTTGCTCTCCTTATCACAGTCGAGACTCTATCACGCTATATGGAATGATCGGGACAAACTTGCGTTATGGTTTTGCTTATACCGATGGAACAGGGTATACAAACCGTACTATTATTTATGATGCAAATTTATTATATGGACCTCCGCCGTCTTTCCCTTTAACTTCTGACAAATATACAACTATTTCATGGGAAGAGATTAAGTAGTTTTTATTGTATACTATAAGTATGTTAGAAAAACATAAAGGATCTATCGGCATTATTGTAATAGTACTTGTTTTTATTGTAATCCTATCGGGAACTGCTTATTATTTTATAAGCCAATCTAAAAAAAATATTAATACCGTGGCTTCAGATTCAAATCAAAAACAACTAGATCAGGATACGGGGTCGCAAGCATATTTGGCTACTTTAGTAAGAGAGGCAAAATTAAAAGTTGAAACTGAAACAAAAACCCTAGAAGAACTTACTACAAGAGCTCAACTAGAAAGAAGCACTATTGATAATCTTAGAGTTAAGTATGTAAATATTGATAAATTAATAGAAAAAGAAACAGATGTTTTTTTTAAAAATCCTAAAGCAGCCAAGCCTGAAATTAAAGTTAAAACAAAAGATATCGCTCTAGAGAAAAGCTTGAACACTTCTCGATCTGAAATAGAGAAAATGCTTAATCAGTGGAAAACTGAGATCGATCAATATAAAGCTGTAACGAATCAGGCTTCAAAAATTACCGACTCTGATCTTGCCTTGTCTGATCTTGTTAAAACAACAGAACAAAACATTGCTTCTATAGAAAGCTTTATTAGTCAGTTACAAAATTTAGTAAACGGGTTATCGACAGGGCCTACTTTGACACAAGCACAAATAACACAGTATCAATCGGTAGTTTCTAATGCTGTGCAAGATTTAGAAACAATCATATCAGGTATGCCGGTTATTATATCTAACAGTTCTGGTGTAGGTACGCAGCCCATTGTTACTCAAGCACAAATAATAGCCCAACAGGTTGTTGTTGAGCAGGCCATATCAGCACAAAATCAGGTTCAGGCTCAAGTAGAATCTGAATCAGATAATAATCAGTCACAGCAAAGTCAAAATTCTATTAATGAGATTACTCCACCAATTATTGTTCTGACAAGCCCGGTTGCTGGTTCGGTGATTTCTTATACAGTGCCCATATCTGCTTCGGCCAGTGATAGTAGTGGTATTTCAAGAGTAGAATTTTATAATGAATCTACCCTTATTGGCTCAGATACAACTTCTCCGTATTCTATTAGTTACAATACCAATAACGTAGCTGATGGTAAGTACGGATTGTTGGCCAAAGCTTATGATACTGTTGGTAATAGTAAGGTATCAACACTCGTTTTAGTTACCGTATCAAATGGTGGGAATTCAAATGATGGTATAAATCAATCCGCAGATCCAGAACTAATTGAAGGTGCAAATCAGATAGGCTTTTAGTTTGTGTTATAATTAAAACATGAACAAATTAATCGTTGGCAATTGGAAAATGAACCCAAAGTCACTAGTACAGGCTTTGCAAATTTATAAGCAAATTTCTAAAATTAAAAAAACAAATAAAGTCCAAGTTGTTGCTTGTGTGCCGAATGTCTACTTGGCAAGTATTTTAAAAATAAAAAAACCTTCTGTTTTGATTGGTATACAAGACGCCCATTACACACCAACGGGGGCTGAAACTGGGCAAAACTCAGTCGCGATGGTTGCTTCATACAAACCAGCATATTCTTTGGCTGGGCATTCTGAAGTTCGTCGTCGGGGCGATACCGATACTGATGTTAACCAAAAGGTTTTAGAATTATTACGACATAAAATTAAACCGATAATTTGTGTAGGCGAAACCGACCGTGACAATGATGGTCAATACTTACAACACATCAAAAACCAAATTGAAAATGCCTTGTTGGGTGTTGCCAAAAAAGATATTAAAAATATTGCGATCGCTTATGAACCAATTTGGGCAATTGGCACAGGCGCCAAACGCGAAGCAACCCATGTTGAATGTTTAGAGGTTGCGATTTACGTGCGCAAAATTTTGACTGATTTGTTTGGGGTAAAAAATGCAAACGAGGTTGCGATTTTGTACGGTGGTTCAGTTAACACACGCGACGCAATGGATTTTATGCAAAATGGTGGGGTTGATGGACTATTGATTGGTCGTGATTCGTTAATACCCAAAGATTTTATAAAAATAGTTAATGACACTGTTATAAGCCTTAAAATAAAAAAATAATATATGAACTTGAATAACTTTAGTATTACAAAAGCAAAAATTAAAAAGGGTAATGTAGTTATTTTGCGGGCCGATTTTAACGTACCGGTTTCAGCTGGCAAAGTTCGTGATACTTTTCGAATTGATCAAACTATACCAACAATAGAACACCTTGTTAAAAAAGGTGCAAAAGTTTTTATAATTGCCCATATAGGGGACGACGGTAAAAGTAGTCTAAAACCAATTCATGCTTATTTGAACAAGAAAATTAAAACCGAATTCATAACCAACTTTGATTTCGAACTAGATTTTGATAATTTAGCCACCAAGTTTGCTAGTGCAAAGCCAGGCTCAGTAATGCTACTTGAAAATATTCGCAAACTAGATGGCGAAAAAATCGGTGACAGAAAAACTCGCGATGCCTTGGCTAAAAACTTTGCAAGTGTTGCCGACTTGTACATCAATGACGCCTTTTCAGTTTCGCACCGTGACCACATGTCGTTTACATCGCTACCAAAATATTTGCCTAGCTATTTTGGCTTTTCATTTATCAATGAAGTCGCAAATCTAAGTAAAGCCTTAAACCCTAAACACCCAATGCTATTTTTGTTAGGTGGTTTTAAATTTGGCACAAAAATACCTGTTTTGAAAAAGTTTACAAAAATTGCTGATAAATACTTTGTTGGTGGGGCATTAGCCAACAACTATATTTTAGCCGAAGGTTACAACGTGGGCCACTCGATGATTGATGCTGATTACCCAATCAGTAAAACAATGCTAAATGATAAAAACTTAATACCGGTCGTTGATGTGGTTGTGTATCGCAATGGCGCGCAAAAAATTTGTGCCTTAATTGATGTCGCTAAGACTGACATAATTTCAGACATAGGCCCAGCTACGGTTGATTTGTTAAAGGTTTACATTGATGAAGCCAAAACTATATTATGGAACGGTCCAATGGGTTGGTATGAAAAAGGCTTTACCAAGTCAAGTATCGAAATTTTAAAACTACTAGCCGAACGAGTTAAAAGCAAAAAAGCCATTGTCATTATCGGTGGGGGTGATACTGCGAATTTGGTACATAAAACAAAAATGGATAAAGCCTTTACCTTTGTCTCAACCGCCGGTGGCGCAACGCTAGACTTTTTAGCCCACGGTACATTGCCTGGGATAGAGGCGATTTTGAAATCTAAATCATAAAAAACTAAATTGAGTTAACACTATAAAAGCCATGAGGAAATAAATTCTTCATGGCTTTTTAATTAAAAAGTTACTTTTGATAACAGAAAATCAATGTCTCTTACTGATGGAGGGTCGCTGAACATGGGAATGCACAGGTCCATAATACTTTTGGGTAACGAGTTAATATCTTTTACGTTAAGCAGTATGCATATAAGTCTTATTTTGGCTTCTTCTGGTGTTTTTTTAATAATCAATTCAGCAAAAACTCTTTTTCTGAAAACTAGGTCACTTTCTCTAAACATTCTTCTTTGACTATAATGTGAAAAAGCTTTATCAAGACTCTTGCCAGTATATGGTCCGTTTATGCTTCTTAGTAGCAGGTTTTTATCAAGCTTTTCTGCTATTAATAAAGACAAAGACAAAATCCAAGACATGAATCCAATACTATATAGAAATATATTTAATATGCCGGTAGAGACATTAAGGCTCGCAAGGGGGTGGTTACTTTTTATTGACACTAGTATTGCCGAAAGCCCTAAACCCCATATACTAACTATCGCCAAGTATGTGACCTGTTTTCTTGCTTGGTATTTTTTAACCCTCACTCGAAAATTTTCAAGATCTTGATTCGTTATTACCATAAAGCATATATAAAGGCTTAAGGTTATAATTGGTAAACAAAATAAGTAATTTATGAAGATTTCTATTCGTTCAGGTTGTTTACAAAAGTAAAGACTTATTGCCGGTATTAATAATTGAATTGTAATCAGTAGAATACCTATCATTTGCATTAATTTTTTCTGATTTTTCATGTGCTAATTTTTTATAACAATACACTATATAAATGAATATGTCAAATACTATAATAAACCAAAACTTTTTAATTTATGTATGGTGTGATAGTATTTGGGCAGTTAAATCGTAAATTATGAAAAGTAAATATTTTATCTGTTTCAAGCCAAAGGGTGAACTTTACGCCCTGCTAAAGTCTTTGTCGGGTAGTATAGAAATGCTAAACCCGCAAATAACACCCTCTTACAAAGAAGAACTGCTGCATGTGACGTTTCATAAACCAATAACTGGAAACTATAGAAAACATTTATTGGCCGCGCTTGATCGCTTGGTTAAAGACTATTCAAATACGAGAATCGTTTTAAGCGGTTTAGGAATATTTCATGACAATATCGTTGTAAGAATTCAGCCAACTTATGCGGTTGCCAATTTATGGGTTGACGTTCGAAAGCTTGTCGAACAAATTGCAAATGAAAAAGGTAATGATGATGATATGTTGCATGTAACAATTTTCAAAAAAGTTCCCGATATTCAGGATGTTAAATTTTTTGATCTAGACAAAACCATACCGTTAACTGGTTTCGAGTCTCCGTTTGAATATGTTTGCTTGTTTGAGAAAGTTTATGGCAGTAACTGGGTAGAAATACAAAGACTGCCTCTGGCTATCAAAACCTAAACAAAACCCCGACAAAATGTCGGGGTTTTTAGCTGTACAAGCCAGGCTTGTGCAGGAATTTATAAGTTAGTAATTCTCCATTATTTTGTCGGCGATCATTTCAGCTTCGCCTTCGTTATAGCCTCGGGCGCCGTGCCAGTGTTCGTGTCCATCGCCAGTGTAGCGGGGTATTATGTGTACATGTGCATGAAATACTACTTGGCCAGCGGCTGGGTCATTGTTCATGATTATGTTTATACCATCAGCTTCTAGAGTGTCTTTGATTTTTACACCTAACATGTGCGCAACTTGCATCATGTGGCCAAAGTCTTCGGCGGGCATTTCGTACATATTTGCCCAAGGGTTTTTAGGTATTACTAATGTGTGGCCAATGTTTACTGGGTTTATGTCGAGTATCGCAATAAAATTGTCATCTTCGTAAACAATTGTGGCTGGTATTTCACGATCTATAATTTTTTGAAATATTGTTTTTTCCATTTATTGATTATAGCAAAAATTAAAAAACAAAAAACCGACCCATAAAAAGGCCGGTTAAATTTACTTGCAACTAATAGGCTTTTCGCCGTCTTTGTATGTAAAGTATTCTGCCTGTGAAACTTCTACAAGCTCTACACCCGCACCTTTATTTTTTTCAAAACCAAGATAAAAAGGGGGAGTGGTAAATTGTCCACCAGAGGTTGAGTAAACGGCATATTGGCCACAGTACTCAGAGAGAGTATGCTTCTCTTTTTTAGCACACGAATTGAAAAATAATCCGATTAAAAGCAGTAATGTTAATTTTTTCATGTTCTGTAAATTTTTAAAACATTACCACAATATATGGTAATTGACAAGGTTGTTAGGTTGGTGTAGGGTAAAGAAAAAGCACCATGGAACTTAGAACAAAAAAAATTGATTTAGCTGTTAAATTTTCAGTTGAAGATGTGGAGCATGCAATGCGTTCTTTCTGCAACACACTTTTTAACCATAATAAAAGTAGTAAATGCAAGAATTTAGAAAAATTACTTAGCACCCTAACTCTTGTTCCTTTTGGAGGGGAAAGATCTTTTAAGGGTTTAAAATGCATCTTTAATTCTGAAACAGATTTCGGTGATGGCCTTTTGTGCAAAAAGCAAGAAATCCTAGAAGTACCCAGCAAAAAAGTTTTGGAAATTCTTGTAGCTAAGGCCACCAGAGAATGTCCAGAAGTTTCTGGAAAGCCATACGACCGTACTGTTTCAAAAGAATCGTGGGATTGGAAAAATGGCGCAAGTGGAAATGATCAAGTCCTTTATTTAGAACTCTCAATATCGTTCTAGGTTATGAAATTTAAAGCCCTCACGTTGGGGGCTTTTTTGTTTATATTGACCAAATGGGTTTATGGGTGTAGGGTAAAGAAAAAGTACGATGAAAAAATACAAAAAAATACCAACAAATGATTTAGGTCTTGTCGCATATTACTTACTTCAAGTAACCCAAGGAATTTTTAAATGGAATGGAGAATTATTTTTCTGTCCATTTGTAACAGTTTCAGACAAGAAGCATCCCCTAAGAGCGAGTACATGGAGTAAGGTTTTTATGAAAGATAAAAAGCATTCATTGGCTTTTATTGATAAAAAAATAAAAACATTATATCTTTTTGCTGACCCTGTTGACCCAGTCACCTACATACGGACAAGGCACCACGCAATGGATATGAGTTTAGGTGTTGATGAAAAAACAATTGTTTACAAAGGGCCTTCGCTACTAATTATCAAAAACGGTAAGACGTTTCATCGGTTAGAGTTTGTTAAAAAAATATCTGACGACGAAAGGCTTCAAATTTTTGATCCAGATGATTCACAGGAACACCGCTTTCGTGTTCGAATTTGGCAAAGTTCAAAAAAGGGGAGCGGTAATAGTTCTGCTGGTTATTCCCAAAACGAATGGATTGCCAAATATCATGAATTTAAATCAAAAAAAAGTAATCCAACCGTTCGCGAGGTGTCATTTCTTGCATCACAGGTAGCTTCGCAATTTTTCGATCCTCGTAATCCAAGATTTTTAGATTAAATTTTTTAAAGCCCTCACGTTGGGGGCTTTTTTGTATGAGTTGACTAGGTTGGTTTATGGGTGTAGGGTAAAGAAAAACAAAGAACATGACAGCAACAGAAGCATTTAAGCTCAGTGATAAAATTGTCTGGCACTACGGTCGTAGATCGAAACACTCTACTGGTATAAATGATGCTATCGCTTTGGCACTTGGACCTGATTTGTACAAGAGTTTTTGTAAAGAGGTAAAAAATTCCGTTGACAAAAATTTCTCCGGCTTGGAAAAGAACTTTTCTCCAAAATTTCTTGATAATCCAGTAAGGAATGATGACTGCATGAATGATATGGAGGTTAGTGTAAATTATACTTTGACTAACATTCTGCAAACCATTGCCAAGATCATTGAGTAATCAAATTTAAAGCCCTCTCGGGGGCTTTTTTGTATGCTATAATACATTAATGAGTTTACCGGCAGTTGTTGAATTAATCTTGAGCCGATTGGGTTTGAATAGTGTAGAGGAAAGAGAGAATTTTTTAAACCCCAAATATGAAGATTTAGCCGACCCATTCCTAATGAAAGATTTAGAGAGGGCGGTTATTCGTATTTTCGAGGCTATCGAAGGGGGTGAGAAGATTTATATTTATGCTGATTATGATTGCGACGGTATACCTAGCGCATCGGTGTTGTATAAATTTTTTGAAAAAATAAATTACGCACATAATGTTAGCGTGTATTTGCCTGATAGGCACGAAGAGGGCTATGGACTACACATGGATGCAGTAGAGAAAATCATTGCAACTGGTGCAACCCTTATAATTACAACCGATGTTGGCATAACAGCCATTGATGAGGTTTTGTTTGCCCAAACCCAGGGCGTTGATGTTATTGTTAATGATCACCACTTGCCACGACGCATGATAAATACCGATGGGGTTGAAGTCGATGATTTACCCAAAGCCTATGCGGTTGTTAATCCTAAACAAGCCGATTGCAAATACCCATTCAAAGATTTTTGTGGTGCCGGGGTTAGTTATACATTAGTACGTGGATTTTTAAATAAGTATGGCGAATATTTTAAAGTGCCAGTTGGGGCCGAGAAGTGGTGGCTTGATTTGGTGGCGATTGCCACAATTTCAGACATGGTGCCATTGTTGGGTGAAAATCGCATATTGGCATATTGGGGTATGAATGTTTTGCGCAAAACCCAAAACCAAGGGTTAAGAATTTTATTTAGTAAAAACAATATTAAACTTGAAAGTATTAGCGAAGACGATATTGCCTTTACACTAGCGCCACGTATAAATGCATCTTCACGTATGGCGCACCCTAGTGTGGCACTGAATGTTTTAATATCACGCAATGATGAAGAGGCTATTAAAAATGTACTAGAATTAGAAGGCTTTAATAATAAACGCAAAACAATTAGTGCTACAATTATGCGCAAAGCAAATGTTTTGGCCAAACAGCAAGAGGGTAATAAAGTTTTGGTAATTGGCGAACCTGATTGGCACATAGGTGTATTGGGTATAATTGCCATGAAGGTAGGTGAGCAACATAAAAAAAGCGTTATGGTTTGGGGTCGCGACCCAAACGGTAATATCAAAGGCTCGGCCCGCAGTTTTGGCGATATTCATTTGGCGCAATACTTTGCCGAATTTCCACAAAATACATTCAGTGCTCATGGTGGTCACGTCAAAGCTGGTGGTTTTACAGTTGTACCTGAAGCAATCTATACATTGGCAGATGTTGCCCAAACAATTTATGATAACCATAAACCAGTAATTGAAATTGAAAGTGAAGACGAATTAATTATTGACACAACATTGCCAGCTATTACGCGCGAATTATATGCCGGCATGAAAAAACTTTCACCTTTTGGCCTAGCTAACCCAAAACCAATTTTTCGTTTTGCAGGTGTTACTGTAACTGGTGTTAAAATTTTTGGTAAAAACAAAGAACACATTGAACTAACTGTACAAGACGAAGGTAAAACTATGAGCATTATTTCATTTTTCAGCGCCAGTGAACCATGGGTTACCGATTTGTACGGTAAAAAAATAACTTTTACTGCAACGCTTGATGAAAGCAATTTTGGTGGCCGCACACTGTACCGCATGCGATTGAATGGCATTGAGTAGTTTAAGAAATCAAAAAGCCCCTTGTAAAAGGGGCTTTAGTCTAGGTATCATATTTTGCTGGTACAAACGATAAAAATAAATTATCTTGTATCATTTTTTTGGCTATGAAGTTTTCCCCGTGCTTATACATAACATCTCTTGTAAAAGTTTTTTGGTCCAAGGTAAAAATTAGTTTTTTACTAGGGTCAATACTTATAACAAGATCGCGCTTGGGCGCCATGTCTGTTTTTTCGTTGAACAGTATTATACCGGGCAAACCTAGTAACCGCTCTTCTCTTCTCTCTGCGAATCTAATAAAATCCATAATGTCGGCATTGTGTTTTTGGTTATACACAAGTATTGTACCGGGCTGAGAAAACCTCCTGATTGATTTTAAGACCCTTAAGTAGGCTGATGTATGTTCAGCAAAATAATTACTTTTTGCCAACATTGTGTTGTTTATAAAAAAATCTACATTGATCGGCTCTTTTTCGATGGTGATTTTTTCAATTAGTTCAAAACGAGACTCTTCTATCTCTCTACTTGATACAAGTCGCCTATATGCACTTGCTATAGATTGATGGGCTTTTTCTCGGTTTTTTAACAGGGCTTCAATTTCGGTATTGGTAAAACCATTTTGGTAAAAAAGGTTTAAAAGTCTTTGGGCTAGTTTTTCATTTTTCATAGTTCTAAAATTTCTAAGGCAAGCTTACCGTAGATACTACATAAAGTCAAAAGTTTAAAATACTGTGTCACTAGCCAATGTTTTAACTTTGTGTTAATGTGCTAAAAAAACAGTACCATGAAAAAACTTATACTTATATTGCTAGGCTGGAGCTTGTGCTCGCCAATGTTTGCACAAACACAAAGTGCCGATAGTCTGTATTATGAACAGTCATTGGTTAAAGATTCGGTTCAGGTCGACGACTTTATTCGTAATATTACCGAGAGTAATATTTATAATGTCGTTGATAAAATCAAAAATGGCACGGTTTCTTATTACGATGATATGGAAAAAATTATTACCGTAAAGGTATATAAAGACAGTATTTATATGTCGTATATACCGCTAAGCATGTCGTTTCAAACATTTAATGAGGCTACTTTTTATAAAAGATCAACCCATTGGTACTATTATTGCACCAGGTCAGATCGTCAGTGGGCGATACTGGGTATGAATTTCATTAGTATTGAAATTGATAAAATAAAAAGGTAAGACTCAAAAAAGTTATTTAAAACCGCCCAAAAGCGGTTTTTTTGTTTAAAAAGCTTGTAAAATAAAGGTTTTTTGGTGGCCCAGGCACAGCCTGGGCCACCCCATCAATTCATTGACTTTTTGCTATAAAAGTGCTATAATTATGCCAGGAAAATTACAAAAAAATATAAATGAAAAACAAAACAAAACTCCCATTGCTCGTCCTATTTTTGGGCTGGAGCTTTATGAATTCTACTGCTTTCGGGCAGACATCGTCAGGCGGTTTATCTGTTACGACGAATTCTTTTAGTTATCAAAATCAAATTTGCCAAACAGCTAATTTTATCAAGGTTCTTGATGTTGATTTTGAAAACTATTACACAAGCCCGGATGATTCTGTCATGATTGATAGGGTGTATTTAAGTTCTTGGTCACATCCATTTACTTTGGGTGATAGTTTGTTTGGTTACATTGGAGGCAGACTTGTTTTCAAAGAAAAGTTTTCAAGTGGAAACTTAATGGTGTACCTGAACAAATGGATCAAAGCTGGCTCTAAATTAAACGTCGAGGTTTACTGTAAAACATTCAGTGTTTCAAGTAGGACTGAAATGTATGTTCGATTAGATTGGGCTACATATTATAACGGTTCTTGGAGTAATAGTGTTTGGCCAAACTTACAAAGTCCGTGGTTTTATACCTATGACTGTACACAGCCAAAACTTTCTGACAACGGTAGAATTCAATTACCAAATCAGGTTTGTTACGACAATCTTGGCGACACACTAACCGTATCAAGTTTTGATGTAAAAAATCCAAACAAAGATACGCTGGTGCTAAATGGCTACAGCTTTAAAATTGATTATGGTTGTAGCTGGTGTGCTAGTACTGATTCGGTTATTTTGTACGATGATAAATATAAAATTATTTCATCGGCAAGGGTTTACAACAACAGATTTAAATTACTGTTTAACTTAAAAATAGCTGGCTCAAAAACAGTCAGGTTTAACTTGGCTTATATGCAATCAAGTAGGGGCAATCTTCAGTATTCTTATATAGACAGTGTCTTTTGGGTATTTGATAAAAAATCACGCTCAAGTGATATTTGGTTTAACTTTAATTCGCAACCTCAATTACAAGATTGTAAGCCAAGCATTAAGCTTGGTTTTAATGTGTCAAAAAGGTCAAGTGTACTATGTACGGGCGACCAAATTAATCTATGGCCTGAATGGGTGAACTTCTTTAACCCTGTTAAGAAGCACGAGTATTTCGTAAATGGAAAACTTATTGATGTTTCATATGACAAGATTAGTTATGATTATTTTTCGATCCCTGTGATTTACCCAGTAACAAAAATTGTTATTAGGGTTACTGATACTACTGGCAGATTTGCATCTGATTCAGTTGTACTTTATTCACAAAAAGCTCCGATGCCTAAAATGTACGCCTCAAGCACTTCAATGTGCCATGGCGAATATGTAACCCTCAGTTGCGATACTGTTGGGCTTGATAAGTGGGCATGGAATGGTGAAACACCAAGTAATAAAGTGAAAATCAAAAATACGGTTTTCACTGGCGGTTATCATAACTTTTTTGCTATTGCGAGAAATGGTTGTGTTGCCGATACTTCGGTTAATGTTTACGAAATTCCTGCACAATCTAAACCAACAATCATCAGTAATGATTGGGTAGTAGGGTCCAGCGTCAAAGCTGATTCATTCAGTTGGTCCAAGTATAATGACACAACTAAGAGTTGGATTAATATATCTAATTCTAACAAAATGTTCATTAATAGAACTGACAAAGGGTTCTATACGGTGAAAGCCTGGAACTCTGGTGGATGCTCTGCTGAGTCTGACATGGTATTCCATAATGGATATGTTACCAAAGACTCTTTGCCACATGTAAAACTTTTTTTCACGGCCTCAAAACCGGGAACAAGTTTTTGTACTAGTGACAAAATAGTTGCTACGCGTAAAATTCTTGAAACAGTGTATCCTATTACCAACGAAGAATGGTTTTTGAATGGAAGTAAAATTTCTTTCTCAAAGAAACAATTATTCGACGGTATGGAATATTTTGTACCAATGAATACTGGAACAGTGAAGGTAAAAGTTATAGTGACTGATAAGGTAGGTAAGACTGCTGTCGATTCGTTTACATTAACGATCAACAAAAGCCCTAAATCCATTATTACCGCTTCATCGAACAAGATGTGTGCTGGTAATGGTGTCACTATAACTGCTGATACAACAGGCTTATCAAAATGGGCTTGGGGTAATGACAAACCTTCTAAATACACAAATAAATTAACTGTGTACGAAGGTGGAAGCTATATGTTTACAGCTATTGCGCAAAATGGTTGCAGTGCTGACACTACAGTTATTCTAACTAAAATTTCAGCTCAAACTAAACCAGTTGGCCTGTCTAATGATTGGACAATTGGTTCATCAGTTAAGGCTGATTCATTCGCATGGTATAAACTAAACGACACAACTAGCAAGCTGGAAAGGATTATAAATTCTAACAAGATGTTTATGCGAGAACTTCGTAAAGGTTATTATGCTGTTGAAGTATTTAACAAAAACGGATGTTCTCAAATGTCAGATAACTTTTTTCACAACGGTTGGATTTTAAAAGATTCTGTGCCGTATGTGAAATTATTAATCACATCTGAAAATTCTAGCTTAAGGTTCTGCAAAGATGAAAAGGTTACAGTAACCAGAAAAATCACAGACCCTACTTCTCCGACTGTTAGCGAGCAATGGTTTTGGAATGGTAAAAAAATTCCATTAACTAAAAACCAAATGTTTGATGGTATGGAATACCGTGTGCCACTTAACGCTTCGATTGTAATATTGAAGGTTGTGGTAACTGACAAGGCGGGCAAAGTTGCTAGTGATTCAATTGTTATAACGGTTAACAAAACCCCAAAAGCTTTAGTTAAGCTTTCATCGAACACTTTTTGTTCGGGGGGTAATGTAACTCTAATTGCAGATACTGCAGGTATCGCAAAGTACGCATGGAACAGTGACAAATTGTCAGTGTATCCAACCAAGCTGTCTATAACAGAGAGCGGTAGCTACAGGTTTACAGTTGTCTCAAAAGACGGTTGCGTGGCTGATACAACAGTAATGGTTACAAAATTGCAAACACCCGATAGACCAACTGGCCTATCGAATGATTGGACAATTGGCTCAAGCCTTAATGCTGAAAACTTTGTTTGGTACAGAATGAATGACACAACTGCAAAATTTGAAGTAATAAAAAATTCAAACAAACAGTTTTTGCGCGAATTGCGCAAAGGTTACTACTACGTTGATATTTTTAATAACAACGGTTGTAGTAATGGGTCAGAAGTTTTTTACCACAAGGGTTACATAATTACAGATTCGATGCCTCATGTAAAACTTAGAATCACGGCTCCAAAGCCTGGTACAAAGTTTTGCAATAGCGATAAAATTATCGCGGGCAGACAGATTTTGGAAACAGCTTTTCCTACAGCGCAAGAAGAATGGTTTTTAAATGGTACTAAAATACCGTTTACTAAAAGCCAAACCTTCGATGCTATGGAATATCCTGTACCGATGAATGTTGGTAATGCAAAATTAAAAATTGTAGTAACCGACAAAATTGGTAAAACAGCCAGTGATTCATTCGAATTTACCGTGTTGCCAAAACCTAGAATTATACTTGATCACCCTAGCACAAAAGTATGTTACGGTGGTACGGCAAACATTTGTATCGATACTGCCAAGCTTCTAAAGTGGAGCTTTAATGGTGTACCTTCAAAAAACCCTAAAAACAACTTTCAAGTTTTTGAAAGCAGTATGCAATCAATATCGATAACCTCGATAGGTGGCTGCGTTGCCGACACTAGCTTTAATGTTGTCATGTACCCAAACCAAGAAAGGTTGATTATTAATTCAACTGACAGCTTATTATGGGTAAACCAAAAGGCTTATGAGGTTGAATGGTTTCTTGAATCAGTTTCAATTGGTTATGATGATCAAGTGATTCAAAGCAAAAAGTCAGGTTTTTATCAGGCCATAGCTACAAGTCAATTTGGCTGTACTTCAACATCTGATCTGTACTATTTCAAGTACATTCAACCAAAGACCCCAGTAGCACCTAAAGATAGCACCGACGTTAAAATCGGCTCTGAAAATCCTTCAATCGTATTTTGCGAGGGTGAGTTCAATCCAACACTAACACTTGTTAATGTTAAAAAGGAAGACATATCGAACGTTGAATGGTTTGTTGAAAATACTTCTGTGTTTTCGTGCAAAGACATTCAGTTATGTGGTCTAATACCAAGATATTTATGGTTAACACCCGGAGCTCGAACAATTATTGTGAAAGTAGTTTTACTTAACAAGAGTGTCGAATCTGACACTGTCTATGTTACAGTGGTTGGTCCTCAAAAGACCAAGTTATCGGTAACGGGTAATTTAACAGAATGCAGTGGTAGAACGGTTGTGGTGAATGTGCAAAATAATTCAAACTACAAATCGGTTACATGGTCAAATGGGTCAAACGGTAAAAATATTACCTTACTTGATCCAAATGGTTCATTTTTTGCAACAACAATTGATTACAATGGTTGCGTTGCAAATACTGACACGGTTATGCTAAAAACATTAATTTTACCAAAACCAAACCTTTCAGTTTCGGGTTGTAAATTGTTTGCTGATATCAATTGGCAACAGGGTGGTTCGTGGGAGTGGTCATATTCAAACAAAATGACGAACACTTCAGAGCCCGAGATTACAACACTGGCCAGTAAAGCTTGGTGGAAGGTTAGGTATAGTTATGCTGGTTGTTATTCAGATTACAGCAACGCTGTTTTTGTAGAATGCATAAGTGCAGGAGTGAGCAATGTTAACCAAAAGCTTGGCTTTAGTGTTTACCCCAACCCGGTAGTTGATCAGTTTACAATCGAGTCGAACTTTGAAAGTGGCGAAGCTCAGTTAATTGATATGCAGGGTAGAGTGGTAAGAACCTTCACTGTCGAGTACGGTAGTAATACCATTTATCGCGAAGGTTTGGCCGCTGGTGTTTACTCCATAATTTTTAATGGAGACGCTACCAGAATTGTTTTTCAGTAGTAATTAGTTAAACAAGCTCTTTAGAATATAAACCCCTCTCCGTATTACATGGTGAGGGGTTTTTTGTTTGTAGGGCCCGGCCTGCTATAATAGCCAAATGATAATTATTGTTTCAGATGGTTCATCGCGTGGTAACCCAGGCCCTGGGGGTTATGGCACCATTGTTGTGCACGAAGACACGGTGACCGAATTTGCTGGCTACGAAAAGAAGACTACTAATAACCGTATGGAAATTATGGGTGTTATTGCCGGCCTTGATTTTGTTCTGTCTCGTAAGTTGGGCGACAGTGTGCGCGTGTATAGCGACTCAGCTTATGTGTTGGGTGGTATTGAATCGTGGCTCAAGAACTGGAAGAAGAACGGTTGGAAGACCGCCAATAAAAAGCCGGTACTAAATCAAGATTTGTGGGAGACGTTAGACGGGCAAATAGAAAGGTTAAAAAAAATTGAATGTGTAAAGGTAAAAGGTCACGCCGGTGTAATGCTAAACGAACGAGCCGATTACTTGGCAACTGCATATGCCGACGGTTTAGATATTCATTTGTATCATGGCGACAAAGAGGTTTACAAAAAAATGCTTAAACCACAATAAATTATAAAATATAAAGTTAAAAAATGAGCGATAGACTTTTTTACCAAATATTTATAAGTTTTATTCTAGGGATTGGATTTTATACTTTAAAAAATACTAATTATTTATTAATTGGTATTTTTTTATTACTTTTTTTAATTTATATAAAAATAAAATTTAAATTAAATTTAAAAAATTCTGCTATTCATATTGTTTTATGTTTGGTTTTAATTTGTACGGGCTTTGTTTATGCTTATTTGCGCGAGCCAGCAAAACCAAGTTTTCAAACTGATTCAGTGATTGTTACCGGTAAAATAATTTCAATCCCTGATGATGATTTTGGTAAAACTAGTTATACCTTGCGAGTTAAAGACGATAATAATTCAGCAGGTTTTGATGTGCTACTGACTGAAAATACTTATATAAAACGCCAAATGGGCGAATGGGCCCGGGTTGAATTTGAAATATTACCAGTAGAAAGTAATTCAAAAACATCTAATAATAAAAATTATACAGAGTATTTGTTAGCTAAAAACATTACAGTAAAAGGCAAGGTCATAAATTATGAAAAAACAAAAGACCCTAACAGGTTTATTACAGCTACTAATAAAACTCGCGAATACATAAACCAAACATTTAATAATTTTATGAGCTACCCTGAATCAGGCTTGGCTAGTGGTTTGATATTGGGTAATAAAAGCTGGATGGATTCGGGCTTATATAATGACTTTATTAAATCGGGCACAATACACATTGTGGCATTGTCAGGCTATAACATTAGCGTATTGGTTAAAATTGTACGTGACAGTTTAATTTATATATTGCCCGCCATAATTATTGAATATTTTTTAATTGTTTTTATCGCTTTATTTCTATTAATGACCGGTTTTTCAGTTACGGGTTTGCGGGCGGGGCTTATGGCAATAATAATTATTATTACGCGCAACTACGGCTTAATGGCGCAAAAAGACCGGCTACTTGTATTGGCCGGTACTTTGTTGTTATTATGGCGACCATATAGTTTGTGGTACGACCTGTCGTTTCAGTTATCAATTATTGCCACATTTTCAGTTTTGTTTTTAGCACCAATCATAGAATTGAAATATTTGTATAAAATTAAAAACATTTTTTTGCGCGATTTATTTGCCACTACAATTGCTGCCACATTTTTTACTATGCCTATAATAATGCACAGCGTTAATCAGGTTTCATTAGTATCACTATTTGCAAATTTAATTATTGGGCCCATTGTGCCAATTGCTACGGGGTTAAACTTAGTTTTAATTTTTAGTTCATTTATAAATCCACTAGCGTATGTTTTTGGTGGCATTGCCAGTGTGTTACACAGTTTTGTGTTATTTGTTACACATTTTTTCGCTGGCTTACCTTTTGCCCAAATTCAAATTGGTATGCCTGCGGTATTATTGGTTATAATTTACACTGCTTTTGTGTGGTGGGTAATTAGGGAATATAAAAAGCTTGAAATATAAGTAGTGTTTACTTTTGGGTAATAAGGTGTTAAAAAGGTACCAGGAGGATATAAGTATGCACAAAATCTACTCAGTACTATTGTTTATTAAGAATTTTATTTTTCCGCTTGAGCCAATACCCAACGAACCATTTTTTCTTGTTGGTATAAGGAGGTGTTTGCATTTCGCAAACGTTGCCACAGTACCAATATTTTTTATTCTGTGGTTTCTGGTTGGGCTTGTTGACGCCTTTGGCTTTTTTATTTTATTTTCATTTCTTTATGCGGGCTTCTTTAATCAATATTTAGAATTCTCAAAAGATTTAATCGAAATAAATCAAAGAAAGACAAATGATGAGAAAAATTTTAAAAAGTTAGAAGAATTAAAAAACCGAGCCTAGGCTCGGTTTTCAAGTTTTTATTTAATTTTTTAAATTAGCCTAAAAAGTTGCCTTCGGCCACAGACCAGTCAATGTTTGCAAAAAATGCCTCAACATATTTGGCTTTTTCGCTAGTTGCATAGTCATACACGTACGCATGCTCCCACATATCTAGTGCAACGATTAATTTACAATTTTGTAATTGGCCAATGTGTTGTTCATCAACCCAAGCATTCATTAAAATTTTATTTTCATAGTCATAATACAATATTGCCCAACCAATACCACGAGTCATGGCAATGGCTTTGAATTCGGCAAGCCAATTATCGTAACTGCCCCAACGCATTGTAATGGCTTGGTATAGGTCGCTACTTTCGTTTATGGGTGTTACGTCTTTTTCAAGTAGTGCAAAATATGTTTCGTGGTTACGCATACCATTATATTCAAACCCAAACCGGCGATTAATTTCGCCCATAGCGTAAACATTATCGGGTTCGTCTTTTAATTCGGCAACTTTGCTTAGGCATAAATTGGCATGCTTTACGTAACCTGCATAAAGCTTTAGGTGCTCTTCGATATTTTTGGCACTAATGCCCGACAGTTCTTTGATGTTGAAATTTTTAGCTGTAAACATGTGTGTTTTTATGATTATGTATATAATGTAAATATAGCATATTTTGACTATTTTAATGAAAAGCCTTTTACGCCACATAAATACATATAAAAAATACTTGGCTTTTATTGGGGTTATTGTTTTTGTAATTTTTGCTTTATTTTTTGCATATAAAAATATTTCTTCTAACTTAGATTTTGGGCGTAATAAAAATTTACAAGTTTACTTTCTAGACGTGGGGCAGGGCGATGCGATTTTTATAAAAAGCCCAACGGGTATTACCATGTTGGTTGATGCGGGCCCACAAAACAATGTTTTAAAGCCACTTTCAAAACAATTTTTATTTCGCAAAAAACATATTGATGTATTACTAGCTAGTCACCCCGATGCCGACCATGTTGGGGGTTTTGTACCTGTAATGCAAAACTACAGTATCGATGTTTTTGTAGAATCAGCCTATCAAAAAGACAATCAAATACTGGCCCAAATTGAAGATTTAGTAAATGAAAAAGTTAAAAATCATGTTATAGCCACCGAGGGTACCATCATTGATTTGGGTGGAGGCGTTACGTTTAAAATACTTGCACCAAATGATGAAGAGTTGGTGGGCGAAAGTAACAATGCCTCAATTGTTGGTAAATTAATTTATGGCAATAATTCATTTTTGTTAACTGGTGATGCATCAATTAGTAATGAAATTCGTTTAGTTAAAGATTATGGTGGGGCAGGTGAATTAAAAGCTGATGTTTTAAAATTGGGTCACCATGGTTCGCGCACCTCAAGCGCCATTGAATTTTTGCAAAATGTTAAACCACAAATTGCTATCATTTCAGCCGGCAAAAATAATCGTTACGGCCACCCTCACCCCGAGGTACTAAACCGCTTGAAAAACCTAAATATTCCATACCTATCAACCGCCACAGACGGCACGATTTGTTTGCAAAGTGACGGAGTACAGGTAACTAAGTGTAAATAATAAAACCGCTCAATATTAACTTATTGTTGAGCGGTTTTTTTTATTTATTTAATTTTTTAACATTCCAATATTCTGGAGAATGTTGGAATGTTTATTGCTGTCGGTTTTTTAATGAATCACGAATTTCGCGCAATAGGGTAATGTCTTCGGGGGTAGGTGCTGGGGCTTCGTCTGTTTTTGGGGCTTCTTTTTTAACCTTGTTTAAACCTTTAATAAATATAAATACTGCAAAGGCAACAATGGTAAAGTTTAAAATAGCTTGTATAAATGAGCCATATTTAATAACTGAATCGCCAAGTGCAAATGATAAATCGGTAAAATTAATACCACCAATAACTATACCAATAGCTGGCATGATAACGTCGTTGACCAATGAATCAACGATTTTGCCAAATGCGGCACCAATAATAACCCCAACTGCTAGATCCATAACATTGCCACGCATGGCAAAGGTTTTAAATTCTTTGATTAGTTTCATGTATATATTTTAGCAGAAAAATCAAAAATAGCTTCTTGCGCAAGGACCGCATATTTTCCTGAGCGAAAATTGCTCTGGCTCGGCTCGCCAGCCTGCGCGCGCCCTTGCCACAAGAACTATTTTATATTTTTCTTCCCCCTCCTTGGCTATGCTGGGGAGGGGGTTAGGGGGTGGGGGTAAATAAAAAACTCGCAATGTATGCGAGGTTTTTATTTTTTTTATTTAATGATACCTGCTTGTTTCAATACTGCGTACGCACCGTTTTTGTTGATTGTACGTAGGGCTTGGGTTGAAATTGTAAGGCTGAAAGTCTTTTTAAGTTCTGGTACGTAAATACGCTTTTTTTGTAGGTTTACGTATTTGCGAGACATACCAATTGGGTTAAATTTGGTAGCACGAACCTTGGTCGAGTAACCCCCGCCCATAATTGACTTCTTATTTGTGATTGCGCATGTCTTTGCCATATAAGACCCGATATTAGCATATGTTTTAATATAGTGCAAGTCCAAATCTCTGATATAATGATTTTATATGAATCTAAGCGGTAATATACTATATTTAGTCATTTTAATATTTTCAGTCGTTATTCACGAGGTAGCCCATGGTTATGCCGCCCGTCGCAATGGCGATGATACGGCCGAAATGGCCGGTCGTTTAACATTAAACCCAATTTCGCACATTGACCTATTTGGCTCTATTATATTGCCGGCAATCTTGATCGCTATTAGCTCACCAATTTTATTGGGTTGGGCCAAACCAGTACCTGTGAATGAGCGCAATTTTACAAATCCTAAAAAAGGTATGCTCGAGGTATCGCTTGCCGGAGTCGTTGCCAATTTTTGTATAGCAATCGTATTTGGTTTAGTTGCTCGGTTTGGTGCTGGCTGGGGCATACCCGCTAGTGCTATGACCGCGGTGTACCTAATTGTATTAGTTAACATTGTTTTAGGTTTTTTCAACCTTATACCAATACCACCTCTTGATGGGTCAAAAGTAGTTTTTGCCTTACTTCCTGCGCGCTATCGCTATATCGAAAACTTCTTGAATAAATATGCTTTTATATTGATAATCGCCTTTGTTTTTCTGGGTTCAAACATTATATTAGAACCCTTGGTTAAATATTCGTTTTTCTACCTGACTGGGACCAGTTTTTAGTTTTTATAAATAAATTGGTCGGCGACTTGCAAAAAAAATGATTTGTAGTATACTTCAGATTCAATAAATTATGCCAACAATTAACCAATTAATTAAAAAGCCTCGTGTCCAGCAGTCAAAGCTTAAAAAGACTGTGGCCTTGGCTCGTGGATTTAACCACTTACAAAACAAGCCAACTTTTTATCCATCACCATTTAAACGTGGAGTTTGCGTAAAGGTTACAACAACAACACCTAAAAAGCCTAACTCTGCGGTTCGTAAAATTGCTCGTATTCGATTAACTAACGGTAACGAAGTAACTGCCTACATTCCAGGTATGGGTCACAAATTACAAGAACACTCAGTGGTTGTTATTCGTGGCGGTCGTGTTAAAGACTTGATCGGTGTACGTTACACTGTTGTTCGTGGCCGATTAGACACTACAGGTGTTGATGGTCGCAAAAAGTCTCGCTCACGTTATGGTGTTAAAAGACCTAAAGCTGACAAGAAATAATTTTTAAATAATAAAAATAATATGCGAAGAAAAGTAAAAAACCGAATATACCCAAAAGCTGATCGTCTGTACAACAACGAACGTGTTGGTAAGTTCATAAACTACATGATGTGGGATGGTAACAAATCAGCAGCTGAAAAAATCGTTTACGGTGCATTTGACATTATCCGTGAAAAAACTGGTGAAGACCCAATGCTTGTTTTCGAAGAAGCTTTGAAGAACACTGGCCCAATCATTGAGGTTCGATCACGTCGTATTGGTGGTGCTAACTACCAAGTCCCTCGCGAAGTTCGACCTGAACGCAAGATTGCATTATCAATGCGTTGGATGAAAGAAGCTACTCGTTCTAAAAAAGGCGTAGCAACTCATAAAAAACTAGCTGACGAATTGTTAGCTGCCTCAAAAGGTGAAGGTTCTGCGGTTAAAAAACGCGAAGACACTCACAAAATGGCTGAAGCCAACAAGGCGTTTGCCCACTTTGCTTGGTAATAAAATACTAAATAAAAAATCCCACAATTGTGGGATTTTTTATTGGGGTTTACAAAAATATAAATAAAGTGTAAAAAGGGTGCAGAACTTAAAATAAGAATCACATGGGAAACAAAAAAATGAAATACGAACTGCTTAGAAGTAATGGACTTTTCCAAAACCCTATAAGCCCTAGTTTGGCCCTAGAATCTACAGACTTAATGGAAGCCTGGAAAAAGTTTTGTGATCAAGATCTTGACCACAAAAAAATCTACGTAAAAGAGCGCTTTGATGACTGTGGTTATGTACTAACAGATAAAGAAGAATCGTTTACGATGTCATTAGGTCAAAAAAACTTTAATGATGAAACCATGTCGGGTATTGATGGTATTATGCTTGACCGGATTAAAAATACTTTAAGTCACTTGTACGAATCAATAGTTCCAATAGTTGACGTTTTTGATGTTAGCTCGTGGTTTGATTTGCCTAAAAATCTAAGAGAAACCAAAAGGTATTGGAAGTTAAAGTTCACAAAATACTTTCCTGCCCCCTATCAAACTATTATTTCACCGTCACATGTCGATAATGGCATAACTGTTTTAATTATTGAGGATCAGCCCGGGCTTGAGATTTTATGGAAAGATCGGTGGGAGCTTGTAAGCCCCAGTCATGAACACGTATTAATTTACCCGGGCTTAAACATTCAGTATTACAGCGAATGTGAAATACCAGCTTTGAATCACAGGATTATTTCAAACAGTCCAGATTTGTGTCGAAATTCAATAAATCTGTTTTTAGATTTTAGCGACATAGGTTATGACAGAATGAGGTTTGGTAGTACCAAAAAAGTATTCCCTGATGGCTTGAATTATAAAATGCCATTTAGTAAATTTAAGGAATACTTTTACGGAGCCCCTCCAGTAACAACACTTAAATAATCTAAACCCTGCTTCGGCAGGGTTTTTTGTTGCCAAATTTTGGGTATAGGTGGGTTAATTTCTTTGCTTTTGGGGGTTTTTGTGGTAAGGTGGTCGTATTAATTAATATTAATCAACAATACATTAAAAGTTTTATGAATAGAGATTTCCCATTAGAAAAAGTTCGAAATTTCGGTATCATTGCTCATATTGATGCCGGTAAAACAACTACGTCTGAACGCGTGTTGTATTACACTGGTATGAGTCACAAAATCGGTGAGGTTCACAACGGTGAAGCCACAACTGACTGGATGGAACAAGAAAAAGAGCGCGGTATTACAATTACTGCAGCTGCTGTAACTTGTTTTTGGAACCCAACATACGCTCCAAACGACAAAAATGCAAAACACCGTTTTAATATTATTGACACACCTGGTCACATTGACTTTACGGTTGAAGTGAAGCGTTCACTTCGCGTACTAGACGGTGCGGTTGTTGTGTTCGATGGTGTTGCCGGTGTTGAACCACAATCTGAAACAAACTGGCGTTATGCTGACGAAGCCAATGTGCCACGTATTTGTTTCATTAACAAACTTGACCGAACAGGTGCTTCGTTTGAATTTTCATATAATTCAATTTTAAATCGTTTGAATAAAAAAGCGGTTCGTATGCAAATACCTATTGGTGAAGAATCTAACCACGAAGGCGTTGTTGATTTGCTAAAAATGAAAGCCTTTTATTTCGAAGGTGTGATGGGTTCTCAAATTGTTGAGAAAGAAATTCCAGCTGAATTGCTTGAGGTGTCTACAAAATATCACAACGAATTAGTTGAACGTATTGTTGAACATGATGATGCTCAAATGGCAGCGTACCTAGAAGGTACTGTGCCATCAGTTGATGAACTTAAAAAGACTTTGCGCAAGGCCGTAATCGCCAACGCAATTTTCCCTGTGTATGCTGGTTCAGCGCTACACAACAAGGGTGTGCAATTGGTATTGGACGGTGTTGTTGATTACCTACCAAGCCCAACTGACATTCCAGCAGCCAAAGGTATTGATGAAAATACAGGCGAAGAAGTTGACCGCCCAGCTGACGACAAAGCTCCTTTTGCCGCATTGGCATTCAAGGTTGCAGCTGACCCATTCGTGGGTAAGCTTATCTTCTTCCGTGTATATTCTGGTACTGTTGAAGCTGGTTCATATATTTTAAACACTCGTACAGGTAACAAAGAACGTATTGGTCGCATATTACGTATGCACGCCAACGAACGTGAAGATGTTAAAAAAGTTTTCGCCGGTGAAATCGCCGCTGCGGTTGGTTTGAAAGATACTATTACATCTGACACACTATGTGCCGAAGATGCTCCGGTTATTCTAGATCGTATGATCTTCCCTGAACCAGTTATCTCATTGCGTATCGAACCAAAGACTAAAGCTGACCAAGAAAAAATGGGTATGGCTCTTAATCGATTGGCCGAAGAAGACCCAACATTCAAAATTATTTCAGATGGTGAAACAGGCGATACTGTTATTTACGGTATGGGCGAATTGCACCTTGAAATTATCGTTGATCGTTTGAAGCGAGAATTCTCGGTTGAAGCAAACGTTGGTAAACCAATGGTTGCATACCGCGAAACTATTTTGGGCGAAGCTGAAGCTGAACACAAATACATTAAACAATCAGGTGGTAAGGGTCAGTACGGTCACGTACGTTTGCGCCTAAAACCTATGGATATGTCTATCGATCCCGAAGATGTACCGAAAAACGTTAAACGTTACGCTCACTTTGAATTTACTAACAATATCAAAGGTGGTGCTATTCCTAACGAATTTATCCCTGCAGTTGAAAAGGGTGTGAAAGAAGCTATGGATCGCGGTGTTACAGCTGGATTCAAAATGGTTAACATTGCGGCTGAACTATATGATGGTTCATACCACGATGTTGACTCATCTGAAATCGCCTTCAAATTGGCGGCTTCATACGCCTTCCAAGATGCAGCTAAATTAGCTAAACCGGTTATTCTAGAACCTATGATGAAAGTTGAAGTGTTTACACCTGAACAATTCATGGGTGACGTATCGGGTAACCTATCATCAAAGCGTGGACTAATCGAAGGTATGGAAGACCGTGGTATGACAAAGGTTGTCAAAGCCGTTGTACCGCTGTCAGAAATGTTTGGTTACGTTACAGCCCTACGTTCTATGACCGAAGGCCGTGCGAACTTCTCGATGGAATTCTTGCGCTACGACGTTGTTCCAGCAAACGTAGCTAAAGAAATCGCTGAATCTAGAAAATAATCTAAAAAATATTTAACAAAAGTGCGCCGGCATAGCCGGCGCACTTTTGTTTTGCAATAGTTTTGTCGGTGTGGTAAGGTTTGAGCAGAAATAAATATGCTATGAAAACATTGATCTTTATAAACAATTACGTTTTACGAAACTGGACTGTTGTGGCTCTTGCTGTAATTTCCTTTTACTTACCAACAGTGGCTCGTTTTTCCCTTTTGGGAACATGCCTGGCGCTAAACTCTTTTATGATTACTCGAACGGTAGTTTTAGACCTTAAGCCCGAAACTTTTTTTCGTGAATTTATGGGATGGTTTATACTGTTGAGCTTATACTTTTTAGATTGGGAGGTTGCCGTTAGGGATAATCCTGCACTAAAAGATTTAAATTTGGTTATGGGATTGTTTCTACTACTGCCTATGGTGATTGGATTTTCTGTTTTCAAATTTTTATTTGAAAAAGCTTTCATTAAAATTAATCTGAAATCTAATGATCATGGTGAAACTATCTCTAGTGAAAAAAATATAGACCAGACTCTTAAATTGATTGAATAAAAAATAAATCAAACCCGCCTCTGAAATTATCAGCTGGCGGGTTTTTTGTTTTTGCAATAGTTTTGTGGGTGTGGTAAGGTTTGGGCAGTTAAATATGTTTCACTTAAAAATAGAATAAAAATGGAAAAAGGATTAGAAAATTCAGTGTCACTAGATACTGGTAAATTATGTACAAGCTGTAAACAGTACAATATTTTTGAAAAGATAGAGAGAAAAATCATTCGCTGGGTTAGTAATGGACGTATTGGCGGTTCAGGCTCTGGTGGTTATGCAGAAACAGAGATAGTGGTAGTTTATTTTTGCGGTGGCTGTGGGCAAACATTTTTGCCAACTAAAATCAATAAGCTTGATGAGCGTTTGGTGGACCATAAGAAAAATATCTTGCCATTACTCGAGGATAACAAACCCTTGGTTTTAAATCGAAGCCTGGGTTGTGGTGAGGTTTTTGAAAAGATTGTATATGAATATAAGCAACCTGAATATGTTCGTATGAATAAAAACGATCAACATTTATTTGAGCAAGGTTCGGTGGTGCGCATTACTTCTGAAAAACTTGGTTTTCAAGAATCTTTCGAATACCACAACTCTTGGGAAAGGGATTTTGATCTAAACCCTTATATTGTACCAACTGATGCAAAAAATGTTTTTTACATTACCTGGTGGGCCCAAAAGGTTCATCAACAGGTACCTTTATCAAAAGGCGAGATTCGTACAGAACGTGCATCGCTAAAGAGAAAAATGGCCGAAATTAAAACAAAGCATATACCCAAGAAGGATAGTAAAATTAAAATCTTTTCTCACGGGCATGAATTTGAGATTCGGTGTATACAACAACAAATAGACAGAATCAATTCGGGTACCGAAACCAAAGACGTACACATTGATAGTAAACCCTTACCAGAGGGCTCGGTTATGGCCAAATTGGTCAAGGTTGTCGACCCAAAGACTGCTTTAATACGAAGGTTTTATATTCCCGAAAACTCCCTTAAGTAACCCTTAATCAAACCCGCCCCTGAAATTATCAGGTAAGGCGGGTTTTTTGTATGCAAAAAACCCGCCAGACT
>CAZQAX010000001.1:0-4512 GCA_964591475.1 uncultured Candidatus Saccharibacteria bacterium | reverse complement strand
CCCCTGAAATTATCAGGTAAGGCGGGTTTTTTGTATGCAAAAAACCCGCCAGACTATATAAAATAACCCTAAAATACCCTTAAAATCTCATAAAAATAGCCAAGGCTAGACCTTGGTCAAAATAGTTAAAGGGGTGGGCTTTGCTAACACTTCCCACAGGACCCTAAAGCCTTTGACTTTCTAGGGATTTCTGTTAATATGGCTCTATCGCTTACGCGCGTAATTTTATTAATTTTTTATGTTTTTGGCACCTTCAAATTGCCGGCGTAAGTGTTGAAGGGGGTCAAAAACCACTAAAACATATATGGCAGAATTTAGTCGTTTAAAACCACACGTAAACGTGGGTACAATCGGTCACGTTGACCACGGTAAAACTACTCTTACCGCGGCAATTCTTCGCGTCTTATCACGTGAAGGTAATGGTTACACAGCTCAAGTTAAGGGTATGGATGATATTGATAAAGCGCCTGAAGAAAAGGCACGTGGTATCACTATTAACCTATCTCACTCAGAATACGAGACTCCAAAGCGTCACTACGCTCACATTGATGCGCCAGGTCACGCTGACTATATTAAAAACATGATTACAGGTGCCGCTCAAATGGACGGAGCTGTAATCGTAGTGGCTGCGACTGATGGTCCTATGCCACAAACTCGTGAACACATCGTGCTTGCAAAACAAGTTGGTGTGCCACAAATCGTTGTGTTCCTAAACAAATGCGACATGGTTGAAGACGAAGAAATGTTAATGTTGGTTGAAGAAGAAGTTCGCGACCTATTAACAAAATACGGCTTTGACGGAGCAAACACTCCTATCATTCGTGGTTCAGGTCTAAAAGCATTAGAATCAGCTGACAACAGCGATCCATATGCTCAAAAGATTCTTGAATTGGTTAATGCTATGGATACATTCTTCCCTGATCCAGTTCGTGAAACTGACAAGCCATTTATCATGCCTATCGAAGATATCTTTTCTATCGAAGGTCGTGGTACTGTTTGTACAGGTAAAATCGAACGCGGTATCATCAAGGTTGGTCAAGAAGTTGAAATCGTTGGTCTAAAAGACACAATCAAAACAACTGTTACTGGTGTTGAAATGTTCAACAAACAATTACAAGAAGGTATGGCTGGAGACAACGCAGGTATTCTACTACGCGGTGTTAAAAAAGAAGATTTGACTCGTGGTCAAGTTTTGGCAGCTATTGGCTCAGTTACACCTCACGCACAATTCGAATGTGAAGTTTACATTTTGAAGAAAGAAGAGGGTGGCCGTGCAACTCCATTCTTCTCAGGTTACAAGCCTCAATTCTACATCCGAACAACTGACGTTACAGGTGATGTTACATTGAATGCAGGTACTGAAATGGTTATGCCAGGTGATACAGTTAAACTAAACGTTAAACTGATTACTCCAATCGCTCTTGAAGACCAACAACGTTTCGCTATCCGCGAAGGTGGCCGAACAGTTGGTGCAGGTGTGGTAACAAAAATCGTTGCTTAAGTTTCGGCTTAGCAATTACTAATAGTTCTTCAAATTTATGACAGCACGTACACAAAAAACTGAAGAAGTAGCACGATTACGCATTCGCGTACGCGCATACGAAAACCGTGTACTTGATAATTCAGTACGACAAATAGTTGATACTGCACTACGCTATGATGCGCAAGTTGTAGGCCCAATTCCATTGCCAACTGAAATTAAAAAGTACACAGTTAACCGTTCACCGTTCATTTACAAAAATGCACGTGAACAATTCGAAATGCGTACACACAAACGAATGATCGATATACTAAACCCAAATCAAAAAACCATAGAGGCATTGACCAATATGAATTTGCCTACAGGTGTTGATATTGACGTTAAAATGCTTTAATTCAGACAATCCAAAAAAATCGATACATTATAAGGTAATTATGTTTGTAATAAAGACTAAAAGTTTTATATTTTTAGCCTGAAGTGCAAACCACTAATTTATGAAATTTATTCTCGGTACGAAGGGTGAAATGACTCAGTACTTTGCCGAAGACGGACGGGTTTACCCGGCCACGATCGTCAACGCTGGTCCTATTACTGTCACCCAAATAAAAACTACAGATGCTGATGGATACAATGCTATTCAATACGGTTTTGGAAACAGAAACGAAAAGAATATCTCAAAATCAGTACTAGGCCACACTAAAGGCACAACATTTCGCACTTTAAAAGAATTTCGTTTAGATGAAAATCCAGACCTAAACATTGGTGACACTATAACTGTCGAGAACTTCTCGGCCGGAGACAAAATTGTTGTTTCAGGTGTTTCAAAAGGTAAGGGTTTCCAAGGTGTTGTAAAACGCCATGGTTTCGAGGGTGGACGCCGTTCACACGGTCAAAAGCACTCTGAACGTGAACCCGGTTCAATCGGTGGAGGCTTGCGCGCACGCGTACCAAAAGGTATGCGTATGGCAGGTCGCATGGGTGGTGACCGAATCACAGTTAAAAATCTAGAAATTCTTGCAATTGATAATAAAACTAATACTTTTGTTATCAAGGGTGCAATTCCAGGTCGACCAGGTACATTACTAGAAATCGTCGCATAATTTTATGGAAACAATAATATATTCAAACAAGGGTGTTAAGGCAGGTAGCCTTAAATTACCTACTGAGATCTTTGACCTTCCATGGAACGGCGACCTAGTTCACCAAGTAGCAATAGCTATGCAGGCTAATGCGCGCGATAGCGTTGCACATACAAAAGGCCGCGGTGAAGTTTCAGGTGGTGGTAAAAAGCCATGGAGACAAAAAGGTACAGGCCGAGCCCGACACGGTTCGACTCGTTCACCGATTTGGCGCCACGGTGGTGTTACACATGGTCCACTTTCAGAAAAAGATTACTCACAAAAAATTAATCGCAAAATGCGTACAAAAGCATTGTTCACAGTGCTTTCACAAAAACTACGTGATGGCGAAATAATTTTTGTTGATAGTTTAGAACAAGCAAACATCAAAACCAAAGACGCAGCTGACATGCTAGTTGGTTTGTCAAAAATCCAAGGTTTTGATCGTCTAGCGACTAAACGTAAAAATACAGCCTTGATTTCAATCAAAGGCCGCAGCCAGGTTGTTGAAAAAAGTTTTTCAAACATCCCATCAGTTGTGGTTTCAAAGGTTGAAGACATGAGTGTTGTCGATGCACTTTCTGCTCGTTACCTAATTATTACTACACCCGAAGAAGCGATAAAGTTCTTTGAGTCTAAGAATGCAAATAAATAATATGGCTAAAGCAGAAAAAACAACAAAGAAAGTAGAAGAAGGCGCAGTTAAATCAAGTTTGATTCTAACCAGCCCTCGTATTACTGAAAAATCGACAACTCTGGCTGAAACTAACAAATATACATTTAATGTTGCTGTTGGTACAAACAAGAACGAAATCAAAAAAGAAATCAAAAAACTTTACGGCATAACAGTTCTAGATGTAAACATCATAGCAATTGC
This sequence comes from uncultured Candidatus Saccharibacteria bacterium, assembly GCA_964591475.1. Taxonomy (GTDB): domain Bacteria; phylum Patescibacteriota; class Minisyncoccia; order Phycocordibacterales; family UBA9973; genus MFUC01. Next base: position 1,037 of record CAZQAX010000001.1, on the reverse strand, counting down.
GCCCCGAGGAGTTTTTGTTCGCGGTCGATTCGGCGTTAAAAAAGGTGGTAAAAAAGCTGTCATCACAGTTAAAAAAGGTGACACACTTCCACTGGCTTAATATTTAAGAATATAAATATATGAAAAAATATAAACCAACAACACCTTCACGTCGAAACATGCAAACCGTGAACTACAAAGAATACTTGACCGCATCAAAGCCTAACAAGGCCCTAACTACAGGTTTCAAGCGTTCTATGGGCCGTAACAGCCAAGGTCGCATCACTGTACGTCACAAGGGCGGCGGTAACAAGCGCCTATTTCGCGAAATTGATTTTAAATATAATAAAATCGATATTCCAGCGAAAATTGAAACTGTTGAATATGACCCAAACCGTTCAGGCTTCATCGCACTAGTAGTGTACAATGATGGCGAACGACGTTACATTTTGGCTCCTAAACTAGCCAAGGTAGGTGATAAATTCATTGTTTCAGAAGATGCTCCAATTAATGCGGGTAACCGTATAATGTTAAAAAACATTCCAGTTGGTACATTCGTTTACAACGTTGAAATTAAACCGCTAGGTGGTGCCAAATTGGTGCGATCAGCCGGTAACTATGCTCAAGTTATTGCGAATGACCAAGGCTACACATTGTTAAAAATGCCTTCAAGTGAAGTGCGCAAAGTGCCTGAAAAATGTTTTGCAACAATTGGTGAAGTTTCAAACCCTGAAAACAAATTACGTAAGTATGGTAAGGCGGGTGCTAGCCGATGGAAGGGTATTCGCCCTACAGTGCGAGGTTCAGCCATGAACCCAGTTGATCACCCATATGGTGGTGGTGAAGGTGCACAAGGTCGTGGTACACGAAGACCAAAGACATTTACCGGTAAGGTAACTGGCGGTCGTCGAACACGAACTCCAAAGAAGTACTCAAACTACCTAGTTGTTTCTCGCCGCAAAGTTGGCAAGAAGCGCTAATAGTAAAAAACAAAAAACACCCTCGCTACGATCGGGGGTGTTTTTTGTTTGTGCTAATTTAATCAGGTGCTACAATAT